>PSLH01000067.1:6264-12000 GCA_040289505.1 Thermoleophilia bacterium
GCTAATGCAAGACCTGGCCCCCGGTAGGCTCAAGGGGGTATGGCGCTCCAGGGGAAGCGGATCCTGATCACGGGCGGCGCCGGGTTCATCGGCACGACCCTGGCCCGGCGGCTGGTCGAGCAGAACGAGGTGGTGGCGGTAGACAACCTCCACCGGGACGCTTTGTCGGGGACCGACCTCGTGCACCACCCGAACTTCACGTTCCACGAGGCCGACGTACTCGACCGCGAGCGGCTGGCGGAGCTCGCCCGGGGGGCCACCCACATCGTCCATGCCGCCGCGATTGCCGGCGTCGACACGGTACTAAAGAGCCCAGTGCGGACGATGCGTGTCAACCTCATCGGCACCTACCACGCCTTGGAGGCAGCGCTGGCCACCCTCGACACCCTGGAGCGCTTCGTCGACTTCTCCACGAGCGAGGTGTTCGGCCAGCAGGCGATCAACGTGGAGGAAGGGCACGTGACCACCACCGGCTCGGTGGGAGAGGCTCGCTGGACCTACGCTGTCTCCAAGCTGGCCGGGGAGCACATGACCCACGCCTACCACGACGAGCTCGGCCTTCCCACGGTCACCGTCCGCCCCTTCAACGTCTACGGCCCTGGCCAAATCGGCGGCGGCGCCATCCGCGCCCTCGTGGAGGCAGCGCTAGCCGGGCGCGACCTCGTCATCCACGGAGACGGCTCCCAGATCCGGGCCTGGTGCTACGTGGACGACATGGTGGAGGCGCTCCTTCTCTGCTTGGAGCGACCAGAGGCGATCGGCCAGACCTTCAACGTAGGCAACCCGCGCTCGACCGTGACCATCCTCGACCTGGCTCAGCGGGTCAAGCGCATCTCTCGCTGCCCCGGGGACATCGCCTTTCGGCCCCTCCACTACGTGGACGTGGAGATCCGCATCCCCAACGTGCGCAAGGCCAAGGAGCTCTTGGGGTGGGAGGCCAAGGTCGACTTGGACGAGGGCCTGGAGCGCACCATCGCCTGGTACCGGGAGAAGCTGGCGGCCAGGGCGTGAGCGCGTCCGACGAGCTCGTTCGCCTGGCCTGCCCCGACGTGGGCGAGGAGGAAGCAGCGGCGGTGGCCGAGGTGCTGGCCAGCGGCCGGCTGACTCAAGGGCCGTGGGTGGAGAGCTTGGAGGCTGCCCTCGCCTCCACCTGCTCGGTGGGCCACGCGATCGCTGTCTCGTCAGGGACGGCCGCTCTCCACCTGTCCGTTCTCGCTCTTCCCCTTCGCCCCGGCGACGAGGTGCTGGTGCCCGCCTACACCTTCCCCGCCACCGCCAACGTGGTCGCCCTGGCCGGTGCCCGCCCTGTCCTCGTCGACGTCGACCCCGAGGCCATGACCATCGACGCCGAGCGCGCTGCCGCCGCCGTCACCCCTCGCACCCGAGCCTGCATCGGCGTTCACCTGTTCGGGCGACCGCTCGCCTGGGAGGCGCTGGTCGAGGCGCTCCCCGAGCGCGTGGTCGTGATCGAGGACGCAGCCGGGGCCTTGGGCGCCCGACGCCGGGAGCGGCCGTGCGGGTCTTTAGGCGCCATGGGCTGCCTCTCCTTCCACCCGCGCAAGGTGGTGACGAGCGGCGAGGGAGGAGCGGTGACGACGAGCGACAGCGAGCTCGCCCAGGCGGTACGCAGGCTCCGAAACCACGGCTGGCGGCCGCCCGGCTTCGCTGACCTTCCCTCGCCCGGCCTCAACTACCGCTTGTCCGACATCCTGGCGGCGGTCGCCCTTCCTCAGGTGCGGCGCCTGGAGGAGCTTCTCGCCGCCCGCCAGGGAGTGGCCTCGGGCTACGAGGCCCGCCTGGCCGGTGTGGAGGGTGTCTGTCTCCCCCGGGCCGAGCCAGGCGACCGCCACGGCTGGCAAGCCTACGTCGTTCAGCTCGACCGTCGCGACCAGGCTCTGGAGGCCCTGGCCGCGGCTGGCATCGAGGCCCAGATCGGCACCTTCGCGCTCCACCGACTCTCCGCCTACGCCGACCAGGGCCCGTTCCCAGGGGCCGACCGGGCCTACGAGCGAGCCCTCGCTCTTCCCCTCCACTCGCGGCTCAGGGAGAGCGACCTCGATCGGGTGACGGAGGTGGTAGCGGCTGTGGCCTCGGGGCGGTAGCGAAGGCTCTCTCTGGGCCACCCCCGAGTACCCTTCGCCCTCGTGAACGTCTTCGCCGCCTTGTCTTCTCCTCCCACATGAAGGCCAGGCTGCTACGGGCGGCGGCCACGCTCCTTGTCACCGGCTTCTGTCTCGCCTACATCGCCTGGAAGATCGACGTCCGCCGTGCCGCTAGCTTGCTGGCCGAGGCCGAGGTCGGCTACTTCCTGGCAGCGGTGGGCATCATGACCGTGACCGTGTGGCCTATGGCCTGGCGCTGGCAGCGGCTTCTCTCTGCCCGGGGCATCGACGACCGTCTTCCCTGGCTCGTGCGGGCGTACTTCGTCGCCTACGCTGCGGGACAGGTCCTGCCCACCTCGGTAGGGGGCGATGCCGCCCGCATTGTCGAGGCTGCCCGCCGACATCCTGGGCGGGCCGGTCCCATCGCCGGCTCCGTCCTGCTCGAGCGAGCGCTGGGGGGAGCGGCCACCTTGGTGCTGGCCGGCCTCGGCTTTCTGCTCGCCCTCGGTCGCTACGACGTGGGCGCCTACCTGTGGCTGGAGCTCGCCTTCGTCCTCGCTACCTGCGCTTTAGGCTTTGCCCTCTTCTCCCGGGCTGCCCGCGGGCCTCTTTCCCGCACCGTCTCTCTCCTCCGCCGCCTCCGCCTCGACCGGCCCTTGCGGGCGGCGTACGAGGGGATCCACGCCTACCGGGACCACGCGCGCCTCGTCGTCTCCGTCTTCGTCCTCACGCTGGCGGTGCAGGCGGCGCGGGTGCTTGCGATCTGGCTCACGGCCAAGGCGGTGAACGTCGACCTCTCCGCCCGGGCGTACTACGTGATGGGGCCGCTCCTCTTCTTGGTCATGCTCGTCCCCTTCACCGTGAACGGCCTCGCCGTCCGGGAGGCGTTCTTCGTCAGCTTCTTGGGACAGCTGGGCGTGGCCGCCGACCCCGCCTTCGCGACCGGCTTCCTCTTCTTCCTCGTCACCGTCTGCCTCGCTCTCCCGGGCGCCCTCGTTCTCGCCTGGCAGGGGGTGCGGGAGGTCGTTCGTCCCAGCATCCGCCATGGCTGAGCGCGTCGACGTATCCGTGATCGTGGTCACCTTGGACGCTCTGCCCTGGGTTGAGCGCTGTTTGGAGAGCGTGTCCGGTTACGAGACGATCGTGGTCGACCACGGCTCCCGGGACGGGACCGTGGAGCTGGTGCGACGTCGGTTTCCGCGCGCTCGCCTGGTGGCGCAGGAGAACCGGGGCCTCGCTGCTGGATGGAACCGCGGCATCAGGGAGGCGCACGGAAGCTACCTCCTCCTCCTCAACGCCGATGCCTGGGTCGTGGGGGACGCAGTGGAGCGGCTGGCGGCCTTCGCCGACGAGCGGCCGCGGGCGGCCGTGATCGGGCCCCGCCTGCGCAACCCCGACGGTACCCTTCAGCGCTCGGCCCGCCGCTTCCCCACCCTGTGGCGGCTGGCCACCGAGTACTTCTTCCTGCGCAAGCTCGCTCCGCGCTCCCAGGCCCTCAATGCCTTCTACGAGGGGGGCTTCGACCACGACCAGGAGCGGGAGGTGGACTGGCTCATGGGGGCATGCCTCCTCGTGCGGCGGGCGGCCATCGACGCGGTAGGGCTCCTCGACGAGTCGTTCTTCCTCTTCAGCGAGGAGACGGACTGGTGCTACCGGTTCCGAGCGGCCGGCTGGCAGGTGATCTTCTACCCGGAGGCGGAGGTAGTGCACGTGGGCGGGGCCTCCCACGGCGGACGCCTCTTCCGGGAGAACCTGCGCGGCCACCTGCGCTTTCTGGCCAAGCACCGGGGGGTCGAGGAGGCAGAGCGAGCCCGCCGGCTCCTCTGCCTCGCCCTCAGGCTGCGCGGCCTCCTCTTCAGGGGCGAGCGAGGCCGTGCCTACCGCGAGGCTGCCCGCTGGCTGGCCTCCGCCCCGGCTCGGGAGCTCCTCGACCGGCCGTGAGGCGGGCGCCGCTCGAGCTGGCTGTCCTTTCCCTGCTCGCGCTCGCCTGGGCTCTTCCTTCCTCCGGAGGGGGGGCGTACGTGCGGTTGGTCGCGGCCACCGCTGTCCTCCTCCTGCCGGGAGCGCTCCTAGCCCGCGCCCTCGGCCGCCCCAGCGTGTCGGCGGCGCTCGCTCTCAGCCTGGCCGCCCTGTTCGTAGCCGCCGCGGTCATGTTCGCAGGGGGGGGGTCGCTGTGGCTTGCCTTGGGGATCTACCTTGGGCTTGGCCTGGCGGCTGCCCCGCTTGCCCTCCTTCGCGCCCGCCCCTCTCTTTCCGTCCCTCTCCTCTCCGTCCTTGCCGGCGGCGCCGGATTCGGCGGCGCCCTCTGGCTCGTGGCGGGCTCGCTGGACGGAGATGCTCTCTTCCACCTGGCTCGGGTGCGCAAGCTCGACGCCTTCTCCCACCTCCACCTCGGGACGGTGAACGAGCTCGTCGACGGGGGTCTCCACCCGGGCTACGCCTTCCCCCTCTGGCACGTCCTTTTGGCCTTGATCGGGCGGGTGGGCGGCCTCGATCCGGAGACGGTGCTCCTCCACGGGCCAAGCGTGCTCGCGGCCGTCGCCTTCGCCGTCTCCTACGAGGCCGGGAGGGCCGTTCTCGGCACCGTCTGGGCGGGCTTGGCGGCGCTCGTGTCCCAGGTCGCCACCGTCGCTCTCGCTCCCGGCCACGGCGGTGCCTACACGGCCCTTGCCCTTCCTGCGACCGCCTCTCGTCAGCTGCTCGTGCCCGCGGTGGTGTTCCTCTTCTTCTCTTCCGTCCGCTCCCCCGGCCTCCGCGGCTCTGTCGTCCTCGCTGCCTCTGCCCTGAGCCTCGCTCTCGTCCACCCCACCTACGCCGTGTTCGTGGCCGTGCCGCTCTTTGGCTACGTGGTCGCCCGCGCGCTGCTTGCTCCCGGCGAGATCAGGGCAGGGCTGAGTGCCCTCCTCTCGCTCGTTCTCCCCTCGGCGGCGGTCGCGCTCTGGCTCTTGCCGCTCGTGCGGCAGACGGCCTCCCACGATCCCTCCCCGGAGGAGCGGCTGCGGGGGCTTTCCCACTACGCCGGCCAGGTCGACGTCTTTGCCGATGGCAGCTTTCGCCTCGCCCCCGAGCTCTTCGCGCGGACGGGGGCAGTGGCGGTAGCGGCGCTTGCCTGCGTGCCCTTGGCTGGGCTGGCCCGCAGGCGGCGCTGGGCGGCGCTCGTCCTGGGCGGCTCGCTAGCCATCCTCGCCTTGACGCTTGCCCCCGAGCTCTTCACCCGCTTCGCCGACGCCGTCTCCCTCTCCCAGGCCCGCAGGGTGGCTGGCTTCCTCCCCTTCGCCGTCGCCTTGGCCGGAGGGGCGGCCGTGGCCGCCCGTCTTCTCCGCTGCGCCGCGCCTGTCGTCGCTCTCGCCGCCGGCCTTGCCCTCCACCTCGCCTACCCCGGCGACTTCGGCTACCGCCTCGACCAGGGGGGGCCGGCGGCGGTCGTCTGGGTCGCAGCCTTCGGAGGAGCGGGGGCGCTGCTCGTGGCCACCTTGGCGCGGCGCTTACCGACCCTAGACGACCGGGGGCCCTTGGCGGCGGTCACGGCGCTCGCCTTCGTGCTGCCGGTGGCGGTCCACGGGCTCTCCCGGTGGACGCCGGCTTCCGCCCAAGCGAGCCCTCTCACCCTCGGGCTCCTGCGGGCGGTGGAGCG
>PSLH01000068.1:0-11650 GCA_040289505.1 Thermoleophilia bacterium
TGTCTCTCGCTCCACGTCCAGGCGAGGCCGCCGCAGGGCGCTGGCCGCGATCCGGGCCGCCGGCGCTGCCACCGGGGCAGGAGCCCGCCTTCGGTCGAGCTCGGCCGCTACCTCCGGCGAGGCGACCGCGTATCCCACGCGCAGGGCAGCGAGCCCGAACGCCTTGGACAAGGTGCGAATGGCGAGCAGGTTGGGCACATCGGCGATGAGGGGGCAGACCGTCACCCCGGCGTACTCGAAGTAGGCCTCGTCCACGGCCACCAGCGCTCGAGGGAAGCGGCGAGCCAGCGCGACCAGCTCCTCTGCCTGGCGGAGCGCCCCGGTTGGGTTGGCAGGGTTGCAGATCCAGATCACGTCCGCTTCCTGCCCCAGCTCGACCACCTCTGCCCCCTCGAGGTGAGTGGCAATCCGATAGAGGGGGTAGGTCGGAGACTCGATCGCCGCTCGCCGCCCAGGAGCGAGGTAGGTGCGGGCTACGAGGTGGATGAGGTCGTCAGCGCCTGCTCCTACCACCACCTGCTCGGGGTCGACTCCGGCGTAGGCAGCAGCTGCCTCGCGCAGCTCCCGGTACGTGCCCTCCGGGTACTCGTTCAAGGAGGAGAAGGTCTCGCCCAGGGGAATGGCAGGGACGCCCGGCAGGGGTGGCACGTTGGCGTCGAAGCGAAGCACGCAAGCCGCAGGAAGACCTCGCCGGCGGGCTACCTCGTCTGCCGTTTGCGCCCAGACATAGGGCTGAAACCCCTCGGGTAAAGGGCGGGGACGCGGCATCAGCCTCCCTCCCCGAATCGGGCGTCGACCGCGGCCGCGTGGAGGGGAAGCCCCTCTGCCTTGGCCAGCGCAGCCACCGTCTCTCTGACGCGGGCGAGCCCGTCGAGAGTGGCGCTGACGTACTGCACGGGCTTGAGGAAGCTCTCCAGGCCCAGCCCGCCCGCTCCCCGAGCGAGCCCGCCAGTGGGGAGGACGTGGTTGGCGCCGGAAGCGTAGTCTCCCAAGACAGCGGGAGCGGCCTTCCCCAGGAAGACCGAGCCGGCGTTCCTCACCCGGCTGGCGACCGCCTCGGGAGCCGCAACGTGCAGCTCCAGGTGCTCGGGAGCGTAGGCCTCGGCACGAGCTAGAGCCTCCTCCAGCGTGCTCACCACCTCGACCCGCACTTGGCTCCATCCCTCCACCCGGCGAGCCACCTCAGTGGCAAGACGGAGGCTCGAGGTCAAAAGCAGGCACTCGGAGTCGGGCCCATGCTCGGCCTGAGCCACGAGATCGGCGGCGCACAAAGCTGGATCGGCCGTCTCGTCGGCCACGATCACGACCTCGCTGGGCCCCGCGGGCAGATCGATGCCGACCACCCCGGAGACGAGCAGCTTGGCAGCCTGGACGAACACGTTGCCCGGGCCCACCACCTTGTCCACCCGCGGGATCGTCTCCGTGCCGTAGGCGAGCGCGGCCACCGCCTGGGCCCCCCCCACCGCGTACACCTCGTCTACGCCCAGCTCCCGCGCCGTGGCCAAGAGCGAGGCTGATGGCCGGGGAGAGCACACGCACACCCGCTCCACCCCTGCAACGTGGGCGGGCACGACCGTCATGACCAGCGAGCTCGGGTACGAGGCACGACCGCCGGGAACGTAGACTCCTACCGAGCCCACAGGGAGGAAGCGCCGCTCCGCCTGGACGCCCTCTACCGGGGAGACGCTCGTGTCAGGCGGCCGCTGCGGCCGGTGGAACGCGTCCACAGCAGCGGCTAGGCGACGAATGGCATCGAGGAAGGCGGTATCTGCCTCGGCGTGCTCGATCTCCTCCCTGGGCACCCGTAGCCACCGCGGCCGCTCCCCGTCGAGCCGCTCGCTCCACTCGACGAGGGCAGCGTCACCGCGAGCACGCACGTCGGCCACGATCTCCGCCACCCGGGGGAGGACTTCTGCTACCTCCGCTCGGGTCACGGAACCAGTCGCTCCAGGGGCACGATTAGGATCGAGGACGCGCCCGCCTCCTTGAGCGGGGGCAGGAGATCCCACACCGCGTCCACGTCCACGGCCGCGTGGATGGCGATCTGCCCCGGCTCCGCCAGCTCCAGGACGGAGGGAGCGCCCATGCTGGGGAGGACAGCCCGAATCGCCTCCAGCGCCCAGGCTGGCGCGTTCATCATCAAGTAGCGGCGGCGGCGGGCTGCGGCGACCGCGCTCAGCATCAGCCGCAACCGATCGACGAGCTCCTGTTCCTCCTCGCTCGCCCGCGGGCTGGCAATGAGGACCGCCTGCGACTCCAATAGCCGACCGATTCGCCGCAGCCCGTTCACCTCCACCGTGGACCCAGTGGAGACGAGGTCGACGATGGCGTCAGCGAGCCCCAGGCGGGGCGCTGCCTCGACCGAGCCAGATACGGGCACGAGCTCGACGTCGATACCCAGAGTGGACAGGCACTGGGCGGTCGAGCGAGGGTAGGAGGTAGCGACCCGCAGCCCGGCCAGGTCCTGGAGCGAACGCTGGGGCGCGTCCACGGGCACGGCCGCTTCCAGGGTGCAGCGGGCGAATCCAAGCTCGGCCAAGGTTGCCACCTCGGCTCCGCTTTCCACCACCAGGTTGGCGCCGGTGATGCCAGCGTGGACCACCCCGTCTTGCACGTACTCGGGGATGTCGTGGGGTCGCACGAGCAGGAGATCGACGGGAGCGTTGGCACAGGGAACGAGGAGCGCCCGATCGGTGGCCTCGAAGGCGAGGCCGGCTGCCGCGCACAGGTCGAGAGCGGGCTGCATCATTCGCCCCTTGGAGGGGATCGCCACCGCCAGCCGGCCGTCCTCGCCGGCTCTCGCGAACCGGGCTCCAGCCACCTACGTCCTCGTCTTCTCCCGCTCCAGTGCCAGCCGGTAGCCACCTGCGCCGTGGCGCACCCACTGGGCGACACGGGTGACGGTGGCCGTGCTCGCTCCCACCCGAGCCGCGATGTCGAGGTAGGGAAGCCCCTGGTCGACCAGGCGGGCGATCTGCCAGCGGTGGGCCAGAGCCTGAAGCTCGGCTAGCGTGCACAGGTCGCGCAGGAACCGCCGACACTCCTCGCGCGTCCGCAGGCCCAGGAAGGCATCAGCGAGCTGGTCGAGCCCGGGCACGTCCTCGACCACGTAGGCTGCGGCCGGGCGAGCGCCTTCCTCGCTCGCGTCCGCCGGCGACTGCTCGCCTGGCCCCCCGGGGCTCGCGCCCGCCCTCGCTGCCGGAGGCTCCTCAGCCCTTTGCATCGTGCTAGCATGTTAGCACGCTATCCAAGGCCGCGCCGTGAGAGCATCCCCATTCCTCGTCCTTCCCGCGCTAGACGTCCTCGGTGGCCGCTGTGTCCGCCTGGCCGGCGGCGATCCCACTCAGGTGACCATAGAGGGGGGCGACCCCGAGGAGGCGGCAGCTCGCTTCGTCGCCCAGGGAGCGCCCTACCTCCACCTCGTCGACCTGGAGGGAGCATTCTCCGGGGTGCCCACCCCCGGGCTGGTCGAGCGCGTAGCGGCGGCCGCTGGATCGACGCCGGTGCAGGTAGGAGGAGGCTACCGCACCCTGGAGGCGGTAGAGCGCGCCCTCGCCGCTGGTGCCGCGCGGGTAGTGGTGGGGACGGCCGCGCTCTCGCCCTGGTTCCTCAAGGAGGCCGCCTCCCGCTTCGGCGAGCGGCTGGTGGCCGCGGTCGATGCCCGAGACGGGCGGGTGGCAGTGGCGGGGTGGCGGCAGACCTCGGACGTGCCTGCCCCCGATCTCGCCCGGGCCTGCGCCGAGGCCGGAGTCAGGCGCCTCCTGGTGACGAGCACGACGAGGGACGGCTCCCTCGCCGGCCCCGACCTCGCCCTCCTCGACAGCGTGCTTGCGGCCTCGGGGCTTCCCGTGATCGCCGCCGGAGGAATCGCCTCGCTCGACGACCTCCGACGCCTCAAGGCGCTCGGCTGCGAAGGGGCCGTGCTCGGCACCGCCCTCTGGAGCGGCTCGCTCTCTCTCTCAGCCGCCCTCAGCTTGGCGGAG
This sequence comes from Thermoleophilia bacterium, assembly GCA_040289505.1. Taxonomy (GTDB): domain Bacteria; phylum Actinomycetota; class Thermoleophilia; order Gaiellales; family Gaiellaceae; genus PALSA-612. Next base: position 3,984 of record PSLH01000068.1, read on the forward strand.
CAGGTTGTGGCTTGACGAACGGCGCCCCGAGCGCCTACTCTCTCAGTCGATGACTCTCCCGGCTTGCACGTGGTGGGCCTGGTGGCGCCGCGAGCGAGGCGGGAGCGTCGCCTAGTCGACCTACCACCCGTCTCGCTCGCAGGCCTTCCCCGGGAAGGCCTTTTTTGTGTTGGAGGACATGAACCCGACCACCGTCATCCCCACAGACCTCGTCACCCCGCTCGGGGCCTACCTCCGCTTGCGGAGCCAGGGCCAAGGGGCCTTCCTGCTCGAGTCAGTGGAGCAGGGTAGGCTAGGGCGCTACTCCTTCGTGGGATGCGGGTCTCGCCTAGTCGACCTGGCCGAGGCGGAGCGCTCGGGAGAGCCGGTGGTGGGCTTCCTCGGCTACGACTACGTGGCGAAGCTGGAGCCCAGCGTGCCGCTCCCAAGGGAGGGACCGCCATTCCCAGAGAGCCTGTTCGTGGTCGCAGAGACGCTCGTTCGCTTCGACCACGCCCACGGCTTCGCCGACGTCCTCCGCGGCGACGCAAGCGAGCTAGCGGCGCTCCTCAAGGGTCCACCCGAGCTCCCGCCCCCGGCAGGGCCGGGACCGTCCGGACAGACGCGCCGCTTCCCCTCTCGCCACGAGTACGAGCGAGCCGTGATCAAGGCCAAGGAGTACATCCGGGCCGGTGATGCCTACCAGATCGTTCTCTCCCAGCGGGCGCTCCGGCCCACCTCGGCCACCGCCATCGCCATCTACCGGGCTTTGCGCCGCATCAACCCCTCCCCCTACAACTTCCTGCTCGAGCTCGCGGACCTGGCGCTCGTCGGCTCCTCCCCGGAGACCCTCGTCAAGCTGGAGGGAAGGCGAGCGAGCCTCAACCCCATCGCCGGCACCGCCGGTCGAGGAGAACGAGCCGAGGAGGCGCTCCTCGCCTCCGAGAAGGACCGAGCCGAGCACGTGATGCTCGTCGACCTGGGCCGAAACGACCTCTCCCGCGTCTCGCGGGCAGGAACTGTTCGGGTAGAGCGGTTCCTCGAGCTGGAGCGCTTCTCCCACCTCACCCACCTCGTCTCCGAGGTCGCAGGCGAGCTCCGGGACGACGTCCAGCCATTCGACCTCCTGCGGGCCTGCTTCCCGGCTGGCACCGTGTCCGGAGCGCCTAAGGTGCGAGCCATGCAGATCATCTCCGAGCTCGAGGGCTACCGGCGAGGGCCCTACGCTGGCGCCGTCGGCTACGCCTTCCCTGACGGCTCCCTCGATACCTGCATCGCCATCCGCACCATCATCCTGGCCCAGGGGGTGGCTCACCTCCAGGCGGGAGCGGGTATCGTGACCGACTCCGACCCTGCCTCCGAGCACGAGGAGTGCCTGCGCAAGCTGGCGGCGCTTGAGACCGCGATCACGCTGGCGGAGGGAGTCCGATGATCCTCCTCGTCGACAACTACGACTCCTTCACCTACAACCTCGTCCACCTGCTCCAGGAGCTGGGCGAGGAGGTGATCGTGCGCCGCAACGACGAGATCACGGTGAAGGAGGCAGTGGCTCTTCGTCCTGCCTACCTCGTCGTCTCGCCCGGGCCAGGACGACCTCGCGACTCGGGCGTCACCCTCGAGGTCATTCGCCACCTCGCCCCCACCACTCCCACGCTCGGGGTCTGTCTCGGCCACCAGGCGATCGTCGAGGTCTTTGGGGGAGAGATCGGTCAGGCCAAGCGCCTGCTCCACGGCAAGGCGAGCGAGATCCACCACGACGGGAAGGGCATCTTCCGCGGCCTTCCCCAGGGGTTCAAGGCCGGCCGGTACCACTCCCTGGCCGCTCACCGAGTGCCGGAGGCGCTCGAGGTGTCGGCCCGAAGCGAGGACGGAGAGATCATGGCCGTCCGTCACCGGGAGCTCCCGGTCGACGGTGTCCAGTTCCACCCTGAGTCGGTCCTCACCCTGCCCCTGGGCCGCGATCTTCTGCGCAACTTCTTGGAGGGGAGCCGGTGATCCAGCAGGCGCTCTCCCGCCTCCTCGACGGGCGCTCCTTGCGCCGGGAGGAAGCCCGAGCGGTCATGGACACGGTCATGGCCGGGGAGGCGACCCAGGCTCAAATCGCCGCCTTCCTCGTCGCCCTCCGAGCCAAGGGCGAGACGGCAGAGGAGATCGCCGGCTGCGCCGAGGCCTTGCGGGCACACGCGCTCCCGGTGCGACCGAGGCGGGAGGACCTGGTGGACACGGCCGGGACCGGGGGCGACGGCCAGGCCACCCTTAACTTGTCCACGGCGGCGGCGCTGGTAGCGGCGGCGGCCGGGGCGGCGGTGGCCAAGCACGGAAACCGGGCCGTCTCCTCGGCCTGCGGCTCCGCCGACGTCCTAGAGGCTCTCGGCTTCGCCCTCGAGCTCCCGCCTGAGCGCGTCGCCCGCTCGATCGACGAGCTCGGCTTCGGCTTCCTCTTCGCCCCTGCCCTCCACCCGGGCTTCCGCCACGCTGCCCCAGTGCGGCGGGAGCTCGGCGTCCGGACCGTGTTCAACCTGCTCGGCCCCCTCGCCAACCCTGCCGGTGCCCGCTCCCAGATCGTGGGCGTGTACGGCCCCGAGCTCGTGCCCACCCTGGCCCAGGTGCTCGCCCAGCTGGGAGCGCGCCGAGCTTTGGTCGTGCACGGCGCGGGCGGCATCGACGAGCTCTCGCCAGCCGGCCCCAATCTCGTCTGCGAGGTGGAGGCCGGGGCCGTGCGCGAGCGGGTGATCGATCCGGCCGAGCTCGGCCTGCAGCGCTGCTCGCCGGAGGTGCTTCGCGGCGGATCGCCGCAGGAGAACGCTGCCACGCTGCGGTCAGTCCTGGCCGGGAAGGACCGCAGCGGTCGGCGTAGCGCCGTCCTCCTCAACGCCGCCGGCGCCCTCGTCGCCTGCGGCCGAGCCGAGGATCTCCGGGAAGGGCTCGCTCTGGCCGCCGAGACGATCGACTCCGGCGCTGCTATCGCCCGCCTGGAGGAGCTGGTCGCCTTCTCCCAGAAGGAGGCTCGCAGGTAGTGGGCTCGTTCCGCGACGCGCTCGCTGGTTCCGGCCTGGCCGCTATCGCCGAGGTCAAGCGCCGCTCGCCCTCGGCTGGCGACCTGCGCCCTGACGCCGACCCGGCCGCGCTCGCTGCCGCCTTCGAGCGAGCAGGGGCAGGGGCCGTGTCCATCCTCGTGGACGAGCGCTTCGGCGGCTCTCTCGCCGATCTGGAGGCAGCAAGCCGGGCATCCTCCCTTCCCCTCCTCGCCAAGGGCTTCTTCCGCCGAGAGGAGGAGCTGGACGAGCTTCGACGAGCGGGCGCCGACGCCTGCCTCCTCCTCCTCCGCGACCTCGACGACCGCCGCTGCCTCGCGCTCATGGAGCGAGCGGAGAAGCTCGGCCTCGACTGCCTGGTCGAGGCGCACGACGCCGCCGAGCTCCGCCGAGCCGTGACCCTGGGAGCCGATCCCATCGGCATCAACGCTCGCGACCTCGCCACGTTCGCTATCGACCGGCGACGCCAGCTCGACCTGGTAGCCCAGGCCCCCCGCGATCGGGTGGTGGTGGCGGAGAGCGGGGTGTGGACACGAGCCCAAGCAGCGGCGGCGGAGCTGGCGGGTGCCCAAGCGGTGCTCGTAGGCTCGGCTCTCATGCGCGCCTTCGACCCGGCCGCCAAGCTGGCCGAGATCTTGTCTCGGCCGCTTGTCAAGGTGTGCGGTCTGACTCGCCAGGAGGACGTGGACGCGGCGGTAGAGGCAGGCGCCGATCTCCTCGGCTTCGTGCTCGTGCCCGATAGCCCCCGAGCGGCGGAGGCCGTCATGGACGTGCCTGAGACAGCCCTGTCCGTGGCCGTGTTCGTAGGCGAGGCGGAGGAGGCGGGAGCCGACCTCGTCCAGCTCTACCCGCGCGAGGAGGGTAAGGTGCGCGGCCGGGACGGTGTCCTCCTCAGGAACGGGAAGGTAGTGGCAGCGGTACTCGACCTTCCCTGGGAGGAGGAAGACCCCGGTCACCTCGAGCGGGCGCGGCACGCTGAGGGCCGAGTGGTGCTTGCCGGCGGTCTTTCCCCCGAGAACGTGCGGCAAGCGATCGTAGCCGTCCAGCCCTGGGCGGTGGACGCCAGCCGAAGCCTGGAAGTCGTGCCAGGAGTCAAGGACCACGCCCGAGTGCGGGCGTTCGTGGAGGCCTGCCGATGACAGACGGCTTCTTCGGCCCCTATGGGGGACGGTTCGTGCCGGAGACGCTCATCCCGGCTCTCGAGGAGCTCCAGGCAGGCTGGCGACAGGCCCAGGACGACCCTGCCTTCTGGGAGGAGCTCGACTCCCTCGGACGCGAGTACGCTGGCCGGCCGACCCCGCTCACACTCGCCCAGCGCTTCTCCCCGGGAAGAAGGATCTACCTCAAGCGGGAGGACCTCCTCCACACTGGCGCCCACAAGCTGAACAACGCCTTGGGCCAGGCCGTGCTCGCTCGTCGCCTAGGCAAACGGAGAATCGTGGCCGAGACGGGGGCGGGGCAGCACGGCGTGGCCACAGCCACGGTGTGCGCCCGTTTCGGCCTCGAGTGCGTCGTCTACATGGGCGAGGAAGACATGCGCCGCCAGCGGCCTAACGTCGAGCGCATGCGCCTGCTCGGAGCCGAGGTACGGCCAGTCGACTTCGGCACCCGCACGCTCAAGGAGGCGACGAGCGAGGCCATCCGCGACTGGATCACCAACGTGGAGACGACCCACTATCTGATCGGCTCCTGCGTCGGGCCTTCCCCCTACCCGGAGATCGTGCGCGACCTGCAGGCGGTGATCGGCCGAGAGGCGCGGGAGCAGGTGCTGGCGGCGCAAGGGAGGCTCCCCGACGCCGTTGTCGCCTGCGTGGGCGGGGGCTCGAACGCGATCGGGATCTTCTACGGCTTCCTCGCCGACGAGGACGTGCGCCTGGTGGGGGTGGAGGCGGCGGGGGCGGCTAGCCTGGGCGTGGGGAGGACAGGCGTCCTCCACGGGGCTCGCTCCTCGCTCCTTGCCGACGAGGACGGGCAGATCTTGGACGCGCGCTCGATCTCGGCCGGCCTCGACTACCCGGGGGTAGGCCCGGAGCACGCCTTTCTGCGCGACTCGGGCCGGGCCGAGTACGTCACTGCCAACGACGAGGAGGCGCTCGCTGCCTTCCAGCGGCTGGCCGAGACGGAGGGGATCATCCCGGCCCTGGAGCCAGCCCACGCCCTCGCCCGGGCCGCCGAGCTCGAGGCGGAGGTGATCGTGGTCTGCCTCTCAGGCCGCGGCGACAAGGATTTGGACGAGGCTCTCGGGTACCTCCATGGCTTGTGACGATAGAACACAAGGCGAGGCGCGGAAGGCGCTCTGCATCTACCTTATGGCCGGGCCGGAGGCGCCGGCGTTGGCAGAGGCGGCGGTGGAGGGAGGCGCAGATCTGGTCGAGATCGGCTTTCCCTTCTCCGATCCGCTGGCCGACGGGCCGGTCATCCGCCGAGCGGCCGAGCGAGCGCTCAGAGACGGGATGCGCACGACGGCCTGCCTGGAGTGCTTGGCCGAGACGAGGAGGCGGGTCCGGGTGCCGCTCGTGCCCATGACCTACGCTTCGCTCCTCGAGGCCTACGGGTACGAGCAGTTCGAGCGGGACGCTCGCGCCGCCGGCGCCACCAGCCTCATCGTGGCCGACCTTCCCGCAGACGAGCGCCCCGATCTTCGCCGCGTCCAGCTCGTCGCTCCCACCTCTACCGACGAGCGCATCCTCCTTGCTGCCGAGCGGACAGACGGCTGGCTCTACCTCGTCACCCTCACCGGCACCACCGGGCCACGGCAGACGCTCTCGCCCCAGCTCGCTGGCTTGGTCGAGCGAGCCCGGCGGCTGACCGACGTTCCCCTGTACGCCGGCTTCGGCATCGCCACCCCGGACCAGGCCCGGGCCGCGGCCGAGCTTGCCGACGGGGTCGTCGTGGGGTCTCGTGCCCTCGAGGTGGCAGAGGAAGGCCCGGCCGCGCTTCGCCGCTACGTCGCCTCGCTACGGGCGGCGTTGGACGCGGCTGGGTAGCTCGCCTCCGCCCCCTGAGCCACGGAAGCGTGGCTTCGGTCCACAAGGACCGCGAGGACCGATCCGAGCCGATCACGCTTCTCGACCAGCTCTACACCGGAAGGTGGGAGACCCAAGAGAAGCTCCGAACGTTGCCGGTCGCGAGAATCAGCCCCCGGGAGAAAGTGATCGACGCTCCCGCCCCCAAGAAAGCCATGTGTGCCTCCACGGAGCACGAAAACCTTGGCAGCGGCGCTCTTCCGTCGCGCTCTCGAGATCGACCAGCGAGCTTGACGACAAGGCGCGTTCCCCCCTTGGTGAGGAGCTCGCTCTCGTGGAAAAGCGCGCTCTCCGGACTCGTTACCCTTGGAACCTTGCCTGTAGCGTGCGCCGGGCCCCAAGCGTTCAGGTGGCGCTCGGCCACCGGAGCCCTCTCGCTGCTCCAGCTTCCTCACGAACTGACTGTTTTTGTGGGCAGTCGAGCCGGTGTCCTTCGCCACCCTCAGGCATAACTCCACCGATCGAGCGCCAGCCTCAAGAAAGCGGGAAGTTGACGCTAACCCGCGACCTGTTTACGCTCTCTCGAGCAGGGCCTTGGAGCTAGCTCTGACGCTACCAACGCACAGCTGTGCTCTTCCAAAAGTCGGCGGTTAGCCGCTGCTTTCGTACACAGATAAGCAGTGATCGTACCGAATTTCGAAAGCATAGATCATGCGCACTACATGAGGGAAGCCCTCAGGGAGGCCGAGCACGCTCTGTCGAAAGGAGAACGACCGATAGGAGCAGTCGTCGTTCATGACGGTCGGATTGTTGGTCGAGGACGCGCCCAACATCGAGAGCGTCGAAGCCAGATCGCGCACGCCGAGATCATCGCTCTCTTAGATGCAGCGCATTTCCTTGACTCCCATGCTCATGAAGGGTCTATTCTCTACACAACACTGGAGCCTTGCGTGATGTGTCTAGGGGCCGTCGTGATGAGCGACGTAGATGCGGTCGTATTTTCGCTATCCGATAAAAGGATAAACCCGGCTAATATGCTACAGATACCGTACGTCCGTGAACATATCATGCACTACATGGGTGGCGTTCTTGAACACGAGAGCAGGGTATTGTGGGAACGTTTTAGTCCACGCGAGCTTCGAGTGCTTACGACTGGGGAAAAAGTGCTGTGAGGCGGAGCCTTGTGGGACGTGACGAGCAAGGCAGCGCCGACGGCGGGCGTGCGCTTCCCTTGCGCCGCTGAAGCGCAGCCGGGCGACCAGCTCCCGCGAGCTTCGGTCGCCGCTGTCCCGGACTTCCCCCGCCCTGGCGAGCATCTGGTCCTGGCCCTCGATCGGGCGCTGCGCCGCTCGGGCGGAGTCCCGATCTCCGCGCTCGCTCACGACGGGCGCCCGCTGATCGTCGCTCCCGTGTGTGGATCGCGATCCGCAACCCGAGGATCGTCGCTGCCTTGCGCCACTACGGGCTCGCCCCGCCTGCGCGAGCGTCGCCCAGCTGGAGGCGGCGTGCGAGCCCTTCTGCGAGCGGGTCAACGTCCGCCCGTACTGCATCGCCCGCTGCCTACCGGCGGCGATGCTGCTCGAGGAGCGGGAGCGCCCGCGCCCGCTGCCCGCCGTCCTCCTCACGCTCTGCTTCGGCGATACGCGCAGGGCGAGCTGGCAGTCCACGATCTCGGTCGGCGGCGGGC
>PSLH01000069.1:0-11588 GCA_040289505.1 Thermoleophilia bacterium
TCTCTCGTCGCCCGCCACCGAGGGCTGCTCGGCCGCCTCGTCCCAGACGAGCCCGCTCCCCGCCGCTACCCATGAGACTCCACGCGTCACCCGGCTACGACCGCCTCTAGGGTGTACCGACGCAGGAGCCTCCCCCGCCGATCGAGCTCGGCTACCCGAAAAGCCGCGCGGGCCTCGTCTGGCTCCACCTCCTCGGTCACCACCCGAGCCGGCAGCCCTTCCGCCGCTGGGTATACCTCGACGTAGCCCCGTCTCTCGACGGCGACGTAGCGGGCGCTCGCTCCAGGCTCGATCCAGGCGAAGCCGAGCGGCCGCCCCTCTCTCGATCGGCAGCCGATGCCGAGCCGAGGGTCGACAAGGCGTCCGCCTCTCAGCTCCCCGTCGGCGAGCCCGCACCAGGACGATCGCCTCCCGCTCCTGGCAGGAGCGCTATCGCAGCCCAGGATCCGCCTTCCGCCCCGCTCCCGAAAGGTGATGGTCAGGCCATTCGTGCCTACGCGCTCGACCGCCAGCCCGGCGGGCTGCCAGGCTCCCCCGAGAGCCCGCAGACAGGACGCTAGACTCGGCTCGCCCAGGGAAAGGGCGCGCCAGCGAGTGAGCACGACCTTGCCCCTAACGCCTTCCAGGGACACCTCCATCCGAGGAGGAGGAGCGCCATCGGCAAGACGATCGGGCGCTCGTACCCCGCCTCCGCAGCTCGCTGCCGCCGCAGCCAAAGCCACGGCGGCAGCGAGCGCCAGGGGGCGTCTCCTAGGCACTCCAGCCCAGCCGGCGAACACCGCTGTAGGAGGAGTCTCCCCGGTACGTCCGCACCCAGATGTTGGTGCCGTAGGCCTCCCCCTTCGCCTCCACGATCTGGTCGGTACCGTCGGGGTTCTTGGCGTAGATCATGCCGATGTGGGAGGTACTGGCCAGGGCATCCATGCGGATGAGGCCGGACTTGGGGTAGGTGACGTTGGGCGCCCCGTCTCCAGCCTTGAACCGCGACGCCGAGTAGGGCCCGTGCACGAACCTGAGCATGTTCCACTGGTAAGCGCCTGCGTCGCTCTCGTTGGTGGACTCCCGCCAGACCTTGAAGGTGAAGCCGGAGCAGTCGCCGCCCTCGCCTCCCGTATTCGGGTCCTGGACTGGGTCTCCAGGGGAGTCGTCGACGTCGTTGTCGTTCCAGCAGCCACCGCCCCACTGGTACCCCTCGTAGCGAGCCCGCAGAGCCACGGTGATCGATCCGTCCCGCGTGAAGTACGAGGTCGGCTGGGGAGGGTTCGTGTTGCAGTTCTGGGCCACGAACTTCGTGTGGTAGGCCCAGGCCGCACCCGACCCTCCCAAGGCGGCGGCCAAGACGAAGGTGAGCACACTACCGCGAGCATCGATCGAGATCATCAGCGAGTCACCTCCAGGTCGTAGCGATCGACGAACAGCCCCTCGGCAGTCGAGCCAAGCTGGTACAGGGACGAGCCCACAAGACGAAAGCGCGAGAGCGGGGCGGTCTCCGCCCAGTCGGCCGAGTCGAGCGAGAAGCGACCGACAAGACCCCGCCGGTCGAGGACAAGGACCTCGAACTCGTCCCGACCCTCCTCGTATACGCGGAGCACGACCACCAGCCCGGCCCCGTAGGGCTCGGCCAGCTGAACCTCGCCCAGGGGCGTCGCGCTCGTGACTCGCCAAGCCTGAGCCACGCCCCGAGCGCCGACCAGAGCCACCCGCACCTCGTCGGCCTGGTGCCAGACGACCACCTCGCGCCCGCCCGCCGCCGGCCGCCCCGCCTTTCCCCCAGCCGCCTGGGCGAGCCGGCCGAGCTCGTGTCCGCCCCGGCCCAGCGGCATCCACTGAGCAGAGGGGTACTGGAGCGCCACCGGGCCCTCGGGACCAAGCCGTAGCTGGGAAGAGGTACGGTCGCGCAGGCGGACGAGGCCCATCTCCCTCCCGTCGGGAGCGAAGCGCCGAAGGACGGGAGGCCCTCCGTCGAGGCTGGTCGTCTCCAGTACGTAGACGGAGCCGTCCTCCCCTACCGAGAGATCGGCGATCGTCCCGTTAATCGCCAGCGGGACTGGCTGGGGACGGCCGGAGCCAGGTCGCCATCGAAGGAGCCGCCGGTGGGCCTCGTCCAGGAGCGTCACCGCTCCCAAGGACGAGACGTCGAACGAGGCGCCTCCGATCGGCTGGGAGGTCGGGCTCTTCGCCCCATCGGGCTTGGGAGGACGGGCCAGGCTCGAGCCCGACCTCGTCCGGCCCTTCGCCCCATCGGGCTTGGACAACCCGGGCCGTGGCCTGACGGGTGGCCCCGAACCGGTGCGAGCCCAGAGCGACCGTGATCGACCGATCGAGGCGTAGGCTCCGCTGGGGGGCCGAGCTACCGCCGGCGGGCACGGTCACCGCTGCCCCCGTGGCCTTCTCTTCGAGGAGCGCGTAGTACGAGAACCCCTCAGGCGAGGCGGCGATATCGGCAGGAAGGGGAGCGAGGTAACGCCCCTCGCTGGCTCCGGGGTCGAGCTCGAGGGGCACCGACCGAAACGGGCCGCTCGAGCCGGCCCGTACGAAGACGGTGCCGCCAGCCTCGCAAGGAGCCTCCCCCTCCACGTCCTCCTCGGCGGGCCGCACGCAGTAGATGTCGTAGCGAAGCTCGGCCCGCTCTCCGGGGAGACGAAGGAGCGGGGGAAGGTGGCTGACCTCGAGTCGAGCTGGGGTGGCGCTGCTTTGGCGGGTCGTCGATCCCACCCCTGACGAGGCGCCGGCAAAAGCGAGGACGGCCAACGCGACGCCAGCCCCGGCGACGAGCCCCACGGCCGGCGCGCCCCCTCGGTAGCAGAAAGATCGGAGCCTCATAGTCCCTCCTCTTCGTTGTCGAATGAGCCAACGAGAGTATGGTAGGCGCCGCTCTGCCCGAGGAGAAGGCCTGCTCGCAGTCTTGGCGCAGAGTCGACGCGCTCCTGGCGCCCATAGCCTCGCTTCGCTTCGCGCCTGTGCCAATGGAGAGCCGACTGTCCCTCTCCCGTTTCCGCTTGGGCGATCGAGCGGCTACCGATGTGGCTTTCGTCCACCCGAAGGAAAGGAGGAGCTCGATGAGAGGCACAACGGGAAGACCGTGGCAGGCAGCCGCTCTCGCCTTGGCAGCGGCAGGGCTCCTGTCGGCAGTGACGCTGGCGGGAGTCGGCGCTCTGGGCGAGAGCGAGGCTATTACCGCCTGCGCCAAGAAGCGTAGCGGGCTTCTCCGCGTCGTGGGCAGCGGGGAAGCCTGTCGCCCTAGCGAGCGAGTGGTCTCGTGGAGCAAGCAGGGGCCGCCTGGCCCGCCCGGAGAGAAAGGAGAGACCGGGCCGGAAGGGCCGCCGGGCCCGGCCGGGCCGAAAGGCCCCCAAGGAGAGCAGGGCCCAGCGGGCCCGCCCGGGCCGGAAGGGCCGCTTGGCCCGCCCGGCCCCCAGGGAGAGCGAGGCCCCCAGGGTCCGCCCGGGCCCGGCATCGACGCGATCGAGGACGTGAGCGGGCTCTCCTGCCAGGCAGGAGCGGGCACCATCAGCCTGAGCTATGACGGAGAAGGCCACGTCCTTCTCACCTGCGCTGTCGCTGGCGGCGGAGGTGGCACCGGAGGCGGAGGCGGAGAGCCGATCGTCCGGATCAACGAGCTCATGACCGGCTCGACCGGCGCGGCCGCCAACGAGTTCGTCGAGCTCGTCAACGCCGGCTCTGCCTCGGCCGACCTTTCGGGCTTCAAGCTTGTCTACCGCTCGGCGACGGGGACGACCGATGTCACCCTCGCCACCATCCCCGACGGCACCGTGCTCGCTCCTGGCGGCTTCTACCTGCTCGCAGGGGCCGGCTACGCCGGCTCGGCCACCCCCGATCGGTCGTTCTCGACCGGCTTGGCCGCCACCGGCGGCGGCGTGGGGCTCCGAGACGCGAGCGGAACCCTGGTCGACTCGGTGGGGTACGGGACGGCGACGAACACCCTGGTCGAGACCGCTCCCGCGCCGGCCCCGCCCACCGTGGAGGCGCCTGGGGCAAGCATCGCCCGTGTCCCCGACGGCACGGACACGAACGACAATAGCGCGGACTTCCGCCTCGCTCAGCCACCAAGCCCCAAGGCCTCGAACGGCTCCGGCTGAGCCGATCTCCCGGGCCTCGGCCTAAAGCCGAGGCCCGGAGCACTCTCCGCCCTGGGCTATTTGTTAACCTCGTTAACGATCTAGATGGCCCTGACGACCACCACAGCCGATCCTGTGGCCGTGGCCAACCGACTGCGGCCGGTTCTCCTCCAGCTCGCTCGCCAGCTGCGGCGGGAGGTACATCCGCTGGGCGTGACCGGCAGCCAGGTGTCGCTGCTCGTGGCCATCCGCCGCGCCCCCGGCATCGGCGTGGGCGAGCTCGCTGTCCAGGAGGCCACGTCTGCGCCAGCGATCTCCCGGCACGTCCGCCGCCTGGAGCGTTTGGGGCTTGTTCGACGGGTTCCCGCGAGGAGCGGCGATCGCCGGCGAGTGGGGCTCGAGGTCACCGCCGAGGGGGAGCGGGTCCTGCGCCGCGTCCGCTCCCGCCGGACGGCCTGGCTCGCCTCCCGGCTGCGCCAGCTCAGCCCCGAGGAGCGCCAGTCGATCGCCGCTGCCATCCCGCCGCTGGCCGCCCTCCTCGGGGTGGAGCGGTGACAAGAGCTCTCCTTCGCCTCAACCGCCGCGCCTTCGCCAGCCTCCGCTACCGCAACTACCGCCTCTTCTTCGCCGGCCAGGTGGTCTCCGTCACCGGCACGTGGATGCAGAACGTCGCTACCGCCTGGCTCGTCCTGGAGCTGACCGGCTCGCCGGTAGCCGTAGGGGTGCTCGCCCTGTGTCAGTTCCTGCCCTTCACCGCCTTGGGCCTTTTCGCTGGCGTCCTCGTCGACCGGGCTGACGCCAGGCGTCTTGTCACTGCCACCCAGGCTGCCTCCATGGTTCTTGCCTCCTCGTTGGCAGCCCTCACCCTGGTCGGCCTCGTACAGCCCTGGCAGGTCTACCTCGTCGCCGCCCTGCGCGGGAGCGTGCTCGTCTTCGACGCCCCTGCCCGCCAAGCGCTCACCTACCAGATGGTCGGGCCCAAGGAGTTACCCAACGCGGTGGCCTTGAACTCGAGTCTCTTCAACGGAGCCCGGGTGGTGGGCCCGGCCTTGGGGGGCGTGGTGGTGGCGGTGGCCGGCCCTGGGCTCTGCTTCGCCCTCAACGCCGTCAGCTTCCTGGCCGTGCTGGCAGGGCTCGCGGCCATGCGTGACCAGGACCTCCTCTCGCTCGAGCGAGGCGGGGAGCCCCCCACGCTGCTGCGCGGGACATGGGCCGCTCTCGGCTACGCCTGGCGAACGCCTCGGGTCCCCCTCGTTCTCGGGCTCGTCTTCGTGTCCAGCACCTTCGCCTTCAACTTCAACGTCCTTCTGCCCGTCCTCGCCAAGGACACCCTGCGCTCGGGCGCGGCCGTCTTCGGCATCCTCACCTCCTGCTTCGGAGCCGGGGCGCTGGCGGGCGCTCTCCTGGCCGCCGTCATGGCCCGAGCGAGCGTAGGCACCTTCCTGCTGGGGACGGGAGCGTTCGGCCTGGCCGAGCTCCTCCTCGCGCCCGAGCGGTCGTTGCCGGCGGCAGCAGCGCTCCTCTTCGCGTCCGGCCTCAGCTTCACGCTGTGGAGCGCCAATGCCAACGCCACGCTCCAACTGGAGGCCCCCGACGCGCTCCGGGGACGCATCGTCAGCCTCTACTACTACGCCTTCAACGGAGCCCAGCCGGCGGGAGGGATGCTAGCCGGCTTCCTGGCCGCGACCGGCGGCACCGCGCTCGCGTTCGGGGTCGGTGGCTCGGTCACCCTGGTCGCCTGTCTCCTCGCCCTGGCCCGCAGCGAGGAGCGTCCCCGCCTCGACCTGGCTGGGCTCCTCGGTCGCTCGTAGAGGAGACTCTGGCTCCCTGAGGTTTCGCTACCGTGCTGTCGGTGCGCTCCCTGGCTGCCCTGTCCCTGGTCGCGCTGGCGCTGGGCGGGCTTGCCTCCGCCGCCACCATTCGCGGCACCGACCGCGCCGACGTCCTCCGGGGGACTGCCGGCCCCGACGTCCTCGACGGCCGGGGAGGAAACGACGCCATCATCGGTCTGGCCGGTCGAGACCTCGTCTCCGGCGGGGCCGGGCGCGATCTCCTCGATGGCGGCCGCGGGAGCGATCGCCTGGTGGCCCTGTTCGACCGCGCCGCGGACACCGTCCGCTGCGGCCCCGGTCTCGACCTCGTCAACGCCGGCCTCGAGGACCGCGTCCTTGCCGACTGCGAGCTTGTGGCCCGCCAGCTCTCCCGTGACACCACCGCCTCTCGGGAGGCCCAGCACGAGACCGAGGCCGAGCCGGATAGCTTCGCCTGGGGCTCGACGGTCGTCACCGTGTTCCAAGTAGGGCGCATCGGGGGAGGAGGAGCGGCGGCCATCGGCTTTGCCTCCTCGCCGGACGGGGGACGCACCTGGAGATCGGGCCTTCTGCCCGGGATTACCGCCGAGACGACCCCTGCCGGCCCGCACGCTCGCGCCAGCGACCCAGTGGTCGCCTACGACGCCGCCCACGGGGTCTGGCTCGCCGTCACCCTCGCCATCGCCGGGGATGCCTTCCGGCTCCTCGTCAGTCGCTCTCGGGACGGGGTGGTCTGGGAGATGCCCGTGACCGCGGCAGAGGGCGCCCCCGGGTCGCTCGACAAGGAGTGGATCGTCTGCGATACCTGGCCCCAGAGCCGGTTCCGGGGCCGCTGCTACCTCTCCTACCTGGACGACGGGCCCCGCCAGATCGTCACGCGCTGGTCTGCCGACGGCGGGCTCGCTTGGAGCGCTCCCGTCCCTACCTCCCCAACCGCGCCCCGCGGCTTGGACGTGAACGGTGCCCAGCCGGCGGTCCAGCCCGACGGCACCCTCGTCGTCGTCTACACCGACTTCGCCCATCCCCCCTCCGACTTCGCCAGCGAGGTCGTAGCCGTACGCTCCACGGACGGGGGAGCGAGCTTCTCCCCGCCGGTGACCGTCTCCCGGCTCGCCCTCGCCCCCATCCCGGCGGTGCGGGCCTTCGCCCTCCCCTCGGTGGAGGTGGACGGCTCAGGCCGAGTGGTGGCTGCCTGGCAGAGCTGCCTCCCCATCGAGCAGTGCCAGGCGAGCCGCATCCTCTTCTCGAGCTCCCAGGATGGGCTCGCCTGGTCGCCGCCGCGGGCGGTGGCCCCAGCCGGCGCCAGCGAGCAATTCCTCCCGGGCCTGGGGGCGGATCCACGCTCCGGCGGCGATACCGGCCGCCTTTCCCTCGTCTACCACGCTCTCCCTCGCGACTGCCTCTCCTCGCCCTCGTGTCCCGGTATCGACGTCTTCTACGTCTCCTCCCTCGACGGGGGACGGTCTTGGTCGAGCCCGCGACGGCTGAGCGCCCAGTCAATGCCCCTATCCTGGATCGCCCGTACCACCTCGGGGCTCATGCTGGGGGACTACGTCTCCGTCTCCTATGCGGGCGGACGAGCGGTGGCCACGTTCGTGCTCGCCGGGGAGCCGGTGGCAGGAGCGCTGCGACAGGCGGTGGTCGCCGCCGTCCTCCCCAGGGAGACTGGTTAGGACACCGTCCAGGTGTCACCGGCGCGGAGCAGCGCCGCCAGGTCGCCCGGTCCCCGCTCGGACACCGCCTGCTCGATCTGCTCGGTCAGCAGGTCGTCGTAGACCGGCTGCTGAACCGCTCGGAACACCCCCACCGGAGCGACGCCGCTCGCCTCCAGGGTCAGCCGGCTGAGGGCGAAGGCCAGGCTCGGCTCCCGGTGCTGCTCGTCGTGGACGAGGAGCGCCCCCTCCCCCACCTCGGCGACATCCACGATCTCGGCCGAGCCGTCGTCGAGCACGCGTACCCCCCGCTCGCCCTGACGACCGAAGCGGACCGGCTGGCCATGGCGCAGGTAGATGCGGCTCTCCTCGTGCTCGCGCACGGCGTCGAAGGCGCCGTCGTTGTAGATGTTGCAGTTCTGAAGGATCTCGACGAAGGCAGCTCCTCGGTGGGCAGCAGCTCGGCGCAACACCTCCATGAGGTGCTTGCGGTCGGTGTCGATGGCCCGGGCCACGAAGGTCGCCTCGGCTCCGATGGCCACCCCGAGAGGATTGAAGGGCTGGTCGATCGAGCCCATGGGAGTAGATCCAGTGCGTTGGCCGCGGGGGCTGGTAGGCGAGTACTGGCCCTTGGTGAGGCCGTACACCCGGTTGTTAAAAAGGAGGATCTTGAGGTTGACGTTCCGACGGAGGGCGTGGATCAGGTGGTTGCCGCCGATGGAGAGAGCATCGCCGTCGCCTGTGACCACCCACACGGAGAGGTCGGGCCGGGAGGTGGCAAGGCCGGTAGCGATAGCCGGGGCCCGACCGTGAATCGAGTGCATGCCATAGGTCTCCATGTAGTAGGGGAAGCGAGCAGCGCAGCCAATCCCGGAGATGAAGACGATCCGCTCCCGGGGAAGACCAAGCTCGGGCATGACCTGCTGCACCGAGGCGAGGATGGCGTAGTCGCCGCACCCCGGGCACCAGCGCACCTCCTGATCAGACTTGAAGTCCTTGGCGGTCAGGCTCATCCTGCCGTTGCCCTCGCTCACAGGAGAGCCTCGATCGCCTGGGCGAGCTCGCTCGTGCTAAAGGGAACGCCGCGCACCCGGTTGTAGCCGACGGCGTCCACCAAGAACTCCGCCCGCACGAGCTTGAGCAGCTGGCCCAGGTTCATCTCGGGCACGAGCACGCGCTCGTAGCGGCGCAGGACGTCTCCCGTGTTGCGCGGAAAGGGGTTCAGGTAGTGGAGGTGGGCCTGAGCCACCTTGCACCCGGCTCGGCGCACCCTGCGCACGGCAGCGGCGATGGAGCCGTAGGTTCCCCCCCACCCCAGGACGAGGAGCTTGGCGTTCTGGCCGGGGTCGTCCACCTCGAGGTCGGGGATGTCGGCGGCGATGCCGGCCACCTTCTGGGCCCGCAGACGCACCATGGTGTCGTGGTTCTCGGGATCGTAGGAGACGTTCCCGGTCATGTTCTCCTTCTCCAGGCCGCCGATACGGTGCTCGAGACCGGGAGTGCCGGGGATCGCCCAGGGGCGGGCGAGCGTCTCGGGATCGCGGAGGTACGGGAGGAAGCGCCCCCCTTCGCCGTTCGGCTGGACGGCCCGCTCCACGCTCAGGTCGGGAAGCTCGTCCACGTCGGGCACGAGCCACGGCTCTGCCCCGTTGGCAAGGTAGGCGTCGGAGAGGAGGTACACGGGCGTGCGGTACTTGAGGGCGATACGACAGGCCTCGAGCGCCATGTGGAAGCAGTTTCCCGGCGTAGAGGCAGCGAGCACGGGGACGGGCGACTCGGCGTTGCGGCCGAACAGCACCATGAGGAGATCGGCCTGCTCGGGCTTGGTGGGCATGCCGGTAGACGGGCCGGCTCGCTGAACGTCGATGATGACGAGCGGGAGCTCGAGCATGACGGCGAGGCCCACCGTCTCCGACTTGAGGACGACGCCAGGGCCGGCCGAGGTGCACACGCCCAGCGAGCCGCCGTAGGAGGCCCCGAGCGCTGCCCCGGCTGCCGCGATCTCGTCCTCGGCCTGGAACGTCCTCACGCCGAACTCCTTGTGGCGGGCCAGCTCCTCGAGAATCGAGGAGGCAGGCGTGATCGGATAGGCCCCCAGGAAGAGCGGTAGGCCGGACCGCACGCTGGCCGCGATCAGGCCCAGGGACAACGCCTGGTTGCCGGTGATGTTGCGGTAGAGCCCGGGCTTGAGTCGGGCTGGCTTGACCTCGTACTGGACGACGAAGTCCTCGCTCGTCTCGCCGTAGTGGTATCCAGCCTTGAAGGCGCGGGTGTTTGCCTCTACCAGCTCGGGTCGCTTGGCGAACTTGCCACGGATGAACTCCAGAGTCGCCTCGATAGGCCGGCCATAGAGCCAGGACATAAGCCCGAGGGCGAAGAAGTTCTTGGAGCGCTCGGCCTCGCGCGGAGTCACCCCCTCGATCCCCTTGAGCGCCTCCACGGTCATCGAGGTAAGGGGAAGGGCATGGACGTTGTACTCCTGGAGCGAGCCGTCCTCCAGGGGGCTGGCAGCGTAGCCAGCCTTCTGCAGGTTCTTCTCGTTGAAGGCGTCTCGGTTGACGATGACGGTGCCGCCCTTGCGGAGATCCTTGATGTTGGCGCGCAGAGCAGCCGGGTTCATGGCCACGAGCACGTCCGGCTGGTCGCCGGGGGTAAGGATGTCGTGGTCGGCGAAGTGGATCTGGAACCCGGACACGCCCGGGAGCGACCCAGCGGGAGCGCGGATCTCGGCGGGGAAGTCCGGAAGCGTCGACAGGTCGTTGCCGAGGAGGGCTGTCTCGTTGGCGAACTGGGAGCCAGTGAGCTGCATCCCATCGCCCGAGTCGCCCGCGAAGCGGATGGTGACCTGATCGAGCTGCTTGACAGTCTTGGCCATTGGCCTGGTACTAGGTATAGCGGATACCAGCCCCGCTGGCCGGTAAAGGCTCGTCATGGCGCTCCTCATTGCGATCCTGCTCGCCGTTTTCCTCCTACCTTGGCCTTGGAGCGGCGTGGCGGTGGTAGCTGCCGCCGTGTGGGAGACGCTCACCGCTCTCGCAGGGGTGTGGTACTCACGGCGGGGACGACCCCGGGTCGGCGTCGAGAGCCTGATCGGCGCGAGCGCCGAGGTGGTGGAGCCCTGTCGCCCGCTCGGCCGCGTGCGCGTGGCCGGGGAGATCTGGCGCGCGCGTTGCGAGCAGGGAGCAGCAGCTGGCGAGCGCGTGCGCGTGCGCGCCGTGGATGGGTTGACGCTGATCGTGGAGCCACCGCGCTAGCGAGCACGGAGCCTCTTCACGGTGCGGGTAGCGAGAGCCAGACGTCGGCGCCACCTTGGGGCCGGTTGGCGGCATGCGCCGTTCCTCCGTGCGCCTGCGCGATGGCCGCCACGATGGCGAGGCCGAGCCCGGTGCCGGTGCCCGAGCGCGCTCCGTCGGCTCGGCTGAAGCGCTCGAAGGCTCGCTCGAGAAACGGAGGCGGAAAGCCCGGCCCCTGGTCTAGGACGTGCAACTCGACCCGTCGTCCGTTAGCCACGGCCTCGATGCGGACCTCCCCCCTCCCGTGGCGAAAGGCGTTATCGACGAGGGCGCCGAGGGCCTGATCGAGGCGCGCACGATCGCCCCAAAGCTCGATGTCAGCCGGGGCGCGGGTAGCGATCTCCCGTCCCACCTGCGAGGCGAAGGCAGCGAAGCGCGACGCGACGCTCCCAACAAGATCGGCCGCCGAGAGGACGGAAGGCTGCACAACCAGACCATGCTGATCGGCGCGGGCGAGCAAGAGGAGGCTCTCGGCAAGCTCGCTCAAGCGGTCGGTCTCCTCGGCGGCGGAGCGGAGCGCCCGCTCCAGCTCGTCGGCCGGCCGCGGTCGCGCCAGCGCCAGCTCGAGCTCGGTCTTGAGCAGGGCAAGCGGCGTCCGCAGCTCGTGGCTCGCGTCGGCGATGAGGCTGCGCTCCCGGTCGAGCGCGGCCTCCAGTCGGGCGAGCATGGAGTTCAGGGTCTCGCCCAGGCGGGCGATCTCGTCGCGCGACGGCGGGACGGGAAGGCGGCGTCCCGGCTCGGCGGCCTGAATGGCCG
>PSLH01000070.1:0-6600 GCA_040289505.1 Thermoleophilia bacterium
CTCTCGGGCGTGTCGGCCAGCCGCTCGGCGGCGCGGCGGAGAGCCGCGGTGCTGAGGCCGCCCGACTGGTGGCGCCAGGGTCGCACCGAGTTTAGGCCGACCACGACCAGGCTCTGGGATCGGTACACGGGCTCGGTCGTCTGCCACTGGTGCTCGAACGCTCGCCAGGGTTTGGTGAAGCGACCGGGGGGGAAGGTGGGAATATCGTGGTTCCCTGGCACGGCGAGGACAGGCGGGCCTAGGCTGCGAAGGAATCGAGCTGCGCGCTCGTGCTCCCAGGGCCGACCGCGGTGGGTGAGGTCACCGGTCGCGATCACGAGCTCAGGCTGTAGCTGACCGACGAGAGCCTGGAGGCTCGCCTCCACGCCCGGCTCCTCAAACGTGCCGACGTGGAGGTCGGAGATGTGGAGCAGGCATGCCGGCATCGCCGCGGCAGGCTATACACTCAGGTCGTGGGAAACGAGGCGATCGAGATCTTCGACGACCTCTACCTTGGTCTGCGGGCCGGAGGAGCTCTCCGCAAGCAGCGAAAGGGAGAGCCCTTGACGAGCGAGGAGGAGGCAGCGCTCGGCCGCTGGCAGCGCCTGTCCTCGTGGCGAAAGGCGCTGGCCGTGGGGGCCTTCGCCCTGGGAACCTTCGGCCTCGGCTTCACGCTCGGCGGCCTTGTCTTCGGGCGCTGGCGCAAGGCCAAAGCCTGATGGGCAGCGTACCCCTGCCCGCGCCTCGACGCTACGCGGGCGTGCTGTGCGATCTGCGGAGGGCTGGCTTTGGCAGCTGTGGTTTTGGCAGCTGGCCCTCGACCCACATGGCCGCCAAGCCCACTCGAGGCAGACGCCGCGTCCGCTCGAAGACGAGGTAGCGGGGCTCCCAGCGGGGGAAGAACTTGGCATTGAAGCGGTAGAGACTCTCGATCTGGAAGTGGGAGTTGGCGAGCGAGAGCAGTCGACCGAGAAGGCGCTCGGTGGGGTTGCGCGGGCTGTGCAGGAGGCGGGCGAAGGCGGCGAAGTTGAGCGAGATCTCCTCCACGCCGCGCTCGCGCAGAAGCTCGACCGCGCGCGCCACCAGGAACTCGGTCAGCCCGTTGGGCGTCGAAGGCTCGCGGCGCATGAACGACAGCGACATGGCCGGGCGGCTGGGTACTGGCACGAAGTGGAGGAAGCCGCGCACCGCTCCGCCTCTGTCCTGGGCGAGCACGACCACGGCTCCCCCTGGCCCCTCGTCCAGCAGCGAGTCCATGGCCATGGTGAAGCCCCGCTCGGGCTTCCCTGCGCGCCACAGGGTCGAGACCCGCTCGAGCTCCTCGACGGTCTTCGCGCCGAGCGTGTCGGCGGGAACGAGCGCGGCACGGTAGCCCGCCTTCTCCAGCCGCGTCACTGACTGCCGCACCTTGCGGATCGCACGACCCTCCAAAGTGAAGCGGCGCGTCTCGATGATCGCCTCGTCGCCGATGTAGAGCGCGCGCAGGCCCGCGTCGCGCCAGAGCGGCAGCAGGCGCGCGCTCGCGCCCAGAGCTGCGAGCTCCAGACCATGCGCCTCTGCGACGCCGCAGAGGTCTCGCACGAGCCCGGGGAGGGCATCATCGGGGCCGACCGGATCGCCCGACACGAGGAGCACTCCGCTCTCGACCCGGTAGCCGACGAAGGCCCGGCGGTCGGAGGAAAAGAGGTAGCACGCATCCCGCCGCAGCTTGAAGTAGGCGAGCGTGTCATCGCCGTGGCGACGAACCAGGTCGCCGGCGGCGCGGCGAAGCTCACGGTCGGGGAGGTTGCGGGGGGCAGCCAGCGGGCGGAACACGAGGTAGGCACCGGTGACAAGCGCGGCTGCGCTGACGAGGCCGACTCCGACGGGAAGCCAGGACATCTCGCCGCCGAGCGGGATGGGGCCCGAGCTCCAGGCGAGAAGGGCGAGCGCCTCGCGGGAGATGACGAGCGGGCCGGAGCCGGGAGCTGCGATCAGCGCAACGGACGCCGCCACAGCAAACGCGGCTCCCGCGACCACGGGCACCTTCCAGAGCGCGGAGCGCAACCGGATGGGGTCGTGCCGCACGGAGAAGGACTCACGTCCCCACCAAAGCACGCCTGCCACCAACCAGCTGAGGAGCGCCTCCTCGGCGTCGAGCCCCTTGAGGATGTCGAGGGCTCCCAGGAGAAGGAGGAACGAGAAGGCGACCTGCCAGGCGCGTCGCCGTCGTCGGACGAGGTACAGGGAGGTCAAAACCAAAGCGGCGCTCAGGGGCAGCGCGAGCGCGTGGAAGACGGGAATCGTCATCGCCGGCTCGACGCTGCGGAGGACGTGGGCCCGGGCGGCGATGTTCGGCGTGACGGTGGAAACGACATTGACCAGCCCCGCCAGGGCGACCACTGCTGCTGAGGCAGCCGGAAGCCAGTCCCCGCGGCGGCGTGGTCGGAGTCGTGCGGCACGCCGGTGGATGCCAAGCCGCCAGGCTGCTGTGTCGCGCAACGAGGGGAACAGATCCCGCCAGTCCTTGACGACGAGCCAGCCGCCGGCCAGAACGAGGCAGGTGGCGGAGAGATCCTCGATGAGCCCGGCCGGCCAGAACGCGGCTGCCACCACCAGGATGACGACCCCGACCTGCCACTCGTGGACGCGGCGACCGAGGACGTACAGGCGGGGCCCGAGCGGATGGCGAAGGAGGCGGATCACGGCGGAGGTGGTCGTGCTCTACGGTAGCGGGAAACGCAGCCAAGCCGTGCTCGTACAGCTTTCGCCAAGGCGGAGGGGAGAGCACCTCGCCGCCACCCGTACCGCTCAGCGCTAGCCCCTCCTCGGGGCCGGGCCGGCGCTGCTCGCGCTCGGCCCCGCGCAGGACCTGGTCTCTGTCTGGAGCTGGGGTCGAACGTGCTCGGCTACGGTACGCTTGTCGCCGGCCCGCTCGAGATGGACTACGTGCCCCAGGCTGCTCGGTGCGCGGCCTCTTCGAGCGCTTGGCCGGCGGGCGCCCTCGACGCTCCACGCCTGGAGCGCGAATCCCGGGGGCGTCTACATATCGGCTTGCGCGCCTTGACGATCGCCGCGTGCAAGCCGTCCGCCACCTGGTGGGTGAATGCGATGGAGACCTCGTTTAGGCCCGCCTCGTGGAGACCCCGCTGGTACTCGCTGACGGAGAGCGCGCCGGCGATGCAGCTGGCGTAGCTTCCGCGCGCGGCCCGGTCGGCGGAGGAGAGGCGGTCCTCGGCCACCACGTCGGTGACGCCCACCCGTCCGCCCGGGCGCAGGACGCGGGCGATCTCCCGGAACACGCGCGGCTTGTCCACGGACAGGTCGATCGCACAGTGGGAGATGACGACCTCCACGCTCGCCTTGGGGAGCGGGATCGCCTCGATCTCGCCCCTGAGAACGTCCACGTTGGTCGCGCCGGCTGTCTTGGCGTTGCGCCGGGCGAGGGTCAGCATCTTGTCGGTCATGTCCAGGCCGTAGACGAAGCCGGTTGGGCCGACCCGCCGGGCGGCGAGGAGCACGTCGATGCCGCCGCCGGAGCCGAGGTCGAGGACGGTCTCGCCCTGTCGTAGCTTGGCCACGGCGGTCGGGTTGCCGCAGCCGAGGCTGGCGGCCAGCGCCTCCTGGGGAAGCTCGGCGGTCTCGGCACCGTAGAGGCTGGCTCCGAAGGGTGCCTCCCCGCAGCAGGACGAGGGCCCGCAACACCATGCGCTCTCCGTGGCGGCGCGGGCGGCAGCGGCGTACGCCTCGCGCACCTCCCGCGGAGGCTCTCGGCGTCTTGTCTCACGGCTGCTCCTTTCATCGGTGAAATTTGATGGTGCGCTACCGGGCGCGTACCGGTCAAGGTCAGCCAAGGCAGGAGGCGGACCCGGATCCGGCGAACCGAACGCCGATGGCCCGAGCGGACGAGCGGGTGTGCTTCGACTTGCGCCGTCACGGCGTCGTGCTCGTGCGGCCGCTGCTCCGGGCGCTGGCGCTCGCGACCGGCGGCGTACTCCTGCTCGCGCTTCCGTGGCCCTTCCTCGTGGCCGGGCCAGCGCTGCTGGCGCTCGGCGCCCTCCAGGCCCTGGTCGCCGTCTGGCGCTGGGACCGAACGCGCCTCGTCGTGACCACGGAGAAGGTGTTCCTCGTGCAAGGGACGCTGCGCAAGCGGGCCTCGGCGGTGATGCTCCGCTCGCTTCGCGTCGTCGCCCTGGAGCAGACGCTTGCCGGCCGCCTGCTCGGCTACGGCACGCTCGTCGCCGGCCCGCTGGAGATCGACTACGTGCCCCAGGCTCGCCGGGTGCGCGACCTCCTCGAGCGCCTGGCCGGCTAGCGGAGCGCTCCCGGCAATAATCTCCGCATGCCAGCGGGCGGGGGCGAGCTCGTGGGCAGGGAGGCGGAGGCGCTGCCATCGCCGAGCTCCTCGACGGGGGTAGATCGTCGCCTCCCGGCTTGGCGCCTCGTCGGGGACTAGCCTCGTGCAGGCGGCGCAGGACGAGCCGGGGGCCGCCCGGCAGCTCCTTCCGCGCCGACGTGCTACGGTGTTGCACATGGGGCGAGTGGGCGTCCGGGAGCTGCGTCAACAAGCCAGCGCCGTGCTGCGTCGGGTGATGGCGGGCGAGACCGTCGAGGTGACCGACCGCGGTCGGCCGGTGGCGGTGCTGCTCCCGCTCAGGCGGGCAGGGCTGGAGAAGCTGGAGGAGGAGGGGCTGGTGCGCCCCGCCGAGGCCGACCTGCTCGATCTGCCCCCGGTCCCGCTGCCCGCGGGCGTCGAGCTGCCGTCGGCGGCGGTGGGGCGGGGAAGGGCCGAGTGAAGGCGGTCTACCTCGACAGCTCGGCCTTCGTGAAGGCGGTCGTCGGCGAGCCGGGCTCCCCTGCTCTCCGCGCGTACCTCGCCCAGCGCCCGGCTCGCCGGGTCTCCTCGGCGCTTCTGCGGGCCGAGGCCCTGCGCGCCGTCCGGCACCTCGGTCCGGACGCCCGCGGGGCTGTACGGGAGGCCCTCCGCCGCATCGACCTGATCGGGCTGGACGACCGGATCCTCGACGCCGCGGGGATTCTGGAGCCCTCCGTCGTGCGGACGCTCGATGCGATCCACCTGGCAACGGCCCTCGCCTTGGGGGACGACCTCGAGCAGGTAGTGACGTACGACCGGCGGATGGCCGAGGGAGCGCGCGCGCTCGGGCTCCCCGCCGCTTCGCCGACGTAGAAGCTCAGGCGCACCGGCGCCCTGGAGTCGCCCTTCCTGGCAGACGAACGCGCGTTCCCGTCCGACGCCGCTCGGTAGACTGGCCTCGTATGGCGGCCGAAGAGCTCGTCGTTCGCGGCGCTCGCGAGCACAACCTGAAGAACATAACCGTCCGGCTCCCCCGGAACAAGCTCGTCTGCATCACCGGGCTCTCCGGCTCGGGCAAGTCGAGCCTCGCCTTCGACACCATCTACGCCGAGGGCCAGCGCCGCTACGTGGAGTCGCTGTCTGCCTACGCCCGCCAGTTCCTGCAGATGATGGAGAAGCCGAACGTCGACTCGATCGACGGCCTGTCGCCGGCCATCTCCATCGACCAGAAGACGACCTCGCGCAACCCGCGCTCGACGGTGGGTACGGTGACCGAGATCTACGACTACCTGCGGCTGCTCTACGCCCGCATCGGCCGCCCCCACTGCCCGGTGTGCGGGCGGCCCATCGCCGGCCAGTCGCTGGACGCGATCGTCGACCAGGTGCTCCGGCTGCCCGAGGGGACGCGCCTCATCGTCAACGCGCCCGTGGTGCGCGGCCGCAAGGGCGAGTACAAGGATCTTCTCGAAAGCCTGCGCGCCGAGGGCTTCACCCGGGTCAAGGTGGACGGCGAGCAGCGCCTGCTCGAGGAGGAGATCGTCCTCGACAAGAAGCTCAAGCACACGATCGAGGTGGTGGTCGACCGGCTGGTGATGAAACCTGACCTCAGGCCCCGGCTTGCCCAGTCGATCGAGACCGCGGCAGCGCTGGCCGAGGGCCTGGTCGCGATCGACCTGGTCGACGCGGGCGAGACGATGCTCTTCTCCGAGCGGTTCGCCTGCCCCGACCACGGTGTCTCCCTGCCCGAGCTGGAGCCGCGGGTCTTCTCCTTCAACTCGCCCCACGGGGCCTGCCCTCGCTGCACCGGCCTCGGCGCCCAGCTCGAGATCGACCCCGACCTGCTCGTGCCCGACCCCACCCTCTCCATCGGCGAGGGGGCGCTCGTCCCTTGGTCGGTGAGCAACTCGAGCTTCTACGAGTCGGTCATCCAGGCCATTGCCGAGCGCTACGAGATCGACCTGGACACGCCCTGGCAGGACCTGACCGAGGAGCAGCGCAACCTCTTCCTGTACGGCACCGGCGGCGAGCGGATCTACGTCACCTACCGAAACCGCATGGGCCGCCGCCGCGCCTCCATGCTCGCGTTCGAGGGGATCGTGAAGAGCCTGGAGCGCCGCTACCGGGAGACCGACTCCCAGCAGCAGCGGGAGCGGATCGAGGAGTACATGAGCTTCCGGGCCTGCCCCGCCTGTAACGGCGCCCGGCTCAAGCCGGAGGTGCTGGCGGTGACCGTGGGCGGCAAGAACATCCACCAGTTCACGCAGATGTCGGTGACCCAGGCGATCGCCTTCCTCGACGGCTTGGAGCTGACCGAGACAGATCGGCTG
>PSLH01000070.1:6671-11281 GCA_040289505.1 Thermoleophilia bacterium
CCGGCCGGCGGCCACCCTCTCCGGCGGGGAGGCGCAAAGGCTGCGGCTGGCGACGCAGATCGGGTCGCAGCTCGTCGGTGTCCTCTACATCCTGGACGAGCCCTCGATCGGTCTCCACCAGCGCGACAACGGCCGCCTGATCGCCACGCTGGAGCGGCTGCGCGACCTGGGGAACACGGTGCTCGTGGTCGAGCACGACGAGCAGATGATGCGCGCCGCCGACTGGCTGGTGGACATGGGGCCGGGGGCGGGCGAGCGCGGCGGGTACGTGGTGGCCGAGGGGCCGGCCGAGGCGGTGGAGCAGGTGGCGGAGTCGGTGACGGGCCAGTTCCTGTCCGGGCGGCGCTCGATCGCCGTGCCCGAGCGGCGGACGCACGAGAACGGCTCCTTCTGGGTGCGGGGCGCCCGCATGCACAACCTGAAGGGGATCGACGTCGAGTTCCCGGTGGGCAAGCTCGTGTGCGTGACCGGCGTGTCCGGGTCGGGCAAGTCCACCCTGGTCAACGAGATCGTCTACAAGGCGCTCGCCAACCGCCTCCACCGCCTCCGGGTGAAGCCGGGCGAGCACGAGGCGGTGGAGGGGATCGAGGTCTTCGACAAGGTGATCGACATCGACCAGTCGCCGATCGGCCGCACGCCCAGATCGAACCCGGCCACCTATACGGACGTGTTCACGCCCATTCGGGAGCTCTTCTCGCTCACGCCGGAGGCGAAGGTGCGCGGCTACCGGCCGGGGCGCTTCTCCTTCAACGTGCGCGGCGGTCGCTGCGAGGCGTGTAAGGGGGACGGCCAGATCACGATCGAGATGCACTTTCTCCCCGACGTGTATGTGCCCTGCGAGACCTGCCATGGCCGCCGCTACAACCGGGAGACGTTGGAGGTGCGCTTCAAGGGGCGCTCGATCGCGGACGTCCTGGACATGTCGGTGGAGGAGGCGCTCGACTTTTTCGCCAAGATCCCTAAGATCCGCCGCCGGTTGCAAACCCTGTTCGACGTGGGGTTGGGCTACATCAGGCTGGGCCAGCCGGCGACGACGCTCTCGGGCGGGGAGGCACAACGGGTGAAGCTGGCCAAGGAGCTTTCCAAGGTGGCGACGGGAAGAACCTTGTACATCCTGGACGAGCCGACCACGGGCCTCCATTTCGCCGACGTGGAGAAGCTCTTGGACGTGCTCCAGCGGCTGGTGGACGCCGGCAACACGGTGCTCGTGATCGAGCACAACCTGGACGTGATCAAGCAGGCAGACTGGGTGATCGACCTCGGCCCGGAGGGGGGCGACCAAGGCGGCGAGGTGGTCGCCTGCGGCACCCCAGAGGAGGTCGCCTGCGTCGAGGAGTCGCACACCGGCCGCTACCTGCGCCGGGTGCTACCCGCGTTCGCGGCGGCGGCCGCGTAGTGGCGGGCGTGCCCGCCGACCGCGTGCCTCACGCCGCGTCGCATCCGCGCTGGCCGTTCCACCACCGCTGCCGCAGCGTACGACGGGCGGCGGACTCGGAGCCGAAGGCGAGGATGGCGCTGAAGGTCTTCTCCTCGTCAATCACGTACTCCAGGGTCAGCCGACGGGTGGCCTCGCGCAGCTCCTGGTAGGGGTCGTAGTCGTCGAGCACCGACTCGGCCTCGGCCGGATCCTGCAAGAGCTGCTTCGTTTCCTCCTCGAGCGGGCGCACGGGGAGGCGATCGTTCCCCTAGAGACAAGACACGTCTTCTTCGACGGCGTCCCCCCCGGCGGCGATCTGGCTCATCGGCCGCGAAGCGAGGCCGGGCGGCCTCAGCAGGGTTGTCCGCCTCGGCCGCGACCTTCCCTCGCCGGCCGACGTGTTGGCGGCACTCGAGGGCTGCGGGCAGCTCTCGGTCGCCGAGGTCGTGCTCGCCGAGTGGTCGAAGTGGAGCCGGCTGGCCGACAGGCGGGGAAGGGGATGCGCCAGGGAGACGTGGCCCGCATCCGGCGCGGGATCGCCACCGGCTTTAACCTCTTCTTCGTCATCAGCGAGGCGCGCCGGCGAGAGTTTGGCATCCGTCGATCGCAGCTTTGTCCCTGCATTACGTCGCCACGGCTACTTGCGGGGAGCGAGCTTCGCGTTCAGGACTTAGAGGCGCTGCCCGACGACGTGCCGCCCTGGGCCCTCGACTGCCGCGACCCGGACGAGGAGCACAGACAGAACGCGCTCGGTGCCTACCTCCGCCGGGGGCGGCGGGAGCTGAACGCCCACGCCGGGTGGGCCGTGGCTGCTGCCGTGCGGGTTCTCGCGAGCGGCCGGCTGTCGAGTTCGAGGCGCCGCCAGAGCCGCAGCGGGCGTATCGCCGGTGCCGACTTCAGCATCCGCCTCGGCGTTCTGCCTCGCGACTTCCGCGGCCCAGCCGGGGGTTCGAGCCAGGCTCAGACTCCCTGATCTCGTATGCGCCCGCGTCGGTCTGGATTCAGGACCTTGCGCGCTCGAGCTCGTCGCCGATCGCTGCGAGCGGAACCTGCTCGAACGAGCAGTCGAGCGCAACCCGGCCCCGGCCCTCGTAAAGGCCTTGGTAGCGAGTCGTGATGACAATCGTGGGGTGGATTCGTTGGCCATCGAGACGACAGCCTGCCGGGGCCGGCCGGGCGGCGACATTGATCTGGGCGCGCCTCGGTATGTGGGGGCGGCTCGGTGTCCGGACGCTGGCATTAAGCTGCCCCCTGTGAGCGCCACGAAGGCAGAAAGGCTGCGGGCGGACGACCGGGAGTGGTGGCGGCGGGTGGCCCTGCTTCCGATCCGGCCTGGGCCGGTGTTCTCCGCGCTGCGCGACGGCGGCGAGGAGGCGCTGGATAGGCTCCAGGAGCCAGTCACCGCCGTCGCCTTCCTGGCCGGGATCTCGCTCTTCCTCTCCACGGGAACAGCTGGTCGACTGTACGACCAGGCAGGCTTCGATCCCCTCCTCGTGGCCGTGGAGGCAATCGTGGCCGGGGCGCTCGTCGCGCTCCAGAACTACTG
This sequence comes from Thermoleophilia bacterium, assembly GCA_040289505.1. Lineage (GTDB taxonomy): Bacteria > Actinomycetota > Thermoleophilia > Gaiellales > Gaiellaceae > PALSA-612. The sequence continues at coordinate 9,635 of PSLH01000070.1, forward strand.
GCTAGGCGGAGCCGCTCTCCTTCTCGGCCTTCGCGGCCTGGGCTCCGACGTTCGCTATCGGGTGGCGCGCCAGGTGGTAGGGCTCTCGACGGCGCCCTTCGTCCTCTCGCTCGTCCTCGTCTGGCCGGTCAGGATCGGCATTTTCGGCCAGGACCTCTTCCGCAGCGGAGGGGCCGACGAGGGCGCAAGCGGCGACATCTTCCGCGGCATCGACGCCGCGCTCGTCCTGTGGGCGTTCCTGCTCGCCCTCGTGGGCGTGCGCACGGTGGAGCGGTGGAGCTGGCCGCGCAGCCTTGGGGCGACGGCGGTGGCAGCGGGGCTTGTGGCCCTGCTCGCTTTGGCCGCGCTCTTTGGCTGACTGTGCCCGAGGGAGACACGATCCGAGCCGCCGCGAACGCCCTGCGCCTGCTCGAAGGCGAGGTGCTTCAGGTCGAGGCGGTGCACCCGCGCGCCGTCGCGCTGGGGATCGCCACTAGGCTTGACCGGAGACGTCTGGATCAGGTGGACGCAGTTGGCAAGAACCTTTTCCTCGTGTTCCAGGGCGGCCTTCTGTTGCGCAGTCACTTGCGCCTTCATGGGCGCTGGGAGGTCCGCGCCGCCGGCGACCCCGTCCCCGGTCGGCCCTGGCTTGTCCTCCGTGGCCGGAGCTACCAGGCCATTCTCTGGAACGGGCCCGTCCTGGGGCTGGACCAGGGGCCGATCCGGCGGCGGATTGGCCCGGACATCATGGCCGACCCGCCCGACATTGAGGCGATGGTCACCCGCTTGCGCTCGACAGACCAGCGACGCTTCTTGGGCGAGGCTCTCCTTGACCAGCGGCTTGTAGCCGGGATCGGCAACCGCTGGCGGGCAGAAGCGCTCCACTCCGCACGCCTCTCCCCCTGGCTTCGCCTGCACGACCTTTTGGATGAGGAGCTGACCTCCCTCCTTGCGTCGACCTCGGCAGCCATGCGAGCTGGGCGAGAGCGCCCTGCTGTCTACCGGCGGGCAGGCCGCCCCTGCCGGCGCTGCGGCACGGTGGTGAGCTCGGCTCCACAGGGCGAGGCCGGCCGCACTGTCTACTGGTGCCCCAATTGCCAGCAAAGCGCGCCTTCGGTCACGCGTCCCCCGGCAGGATCGTGAGCGCCTCTGCCTGACGCGTGCCCAGGATGCGGAAGTGACGCTCGTCCACCGCCAAAACGCGGCTCGTCTTGTAACGGCCGGCGAGGGCGAACGGGGAGAGGACGAGGGTCGGTGGCTTGGCCTGGAGGATGTCGGCGGCACCTGCGTGCCCAGGCTGGTCGGCGGTGAGGGCGGCGAAGGGCCGAGGATGGTGGCAAAGAGGAGGGCAGCGAGAGCGGCCAGCACCGCCCCCATCCACAACCGCTCTCGCTCGGCCAGGCGCTTGGGGTCGGTTTGAAGGCGGCGACGGCCGAGCGTCGACCAGGCCACGGCCAGCGCGACTACCGCCCCCGACACGATGAGGACGAGGTAGAAGATCCCGATCGTCTTGGCCTCCGCACCCACGTGGGTGCGGAGGCTAAACCGGAGCTACAGGGCTTTCCTAGGCAATATTGACCATCCGCGCCTATCCGCCGCCGATGCCTGCGGCCAGCGCCTCCTCGAACAAGGCCAGCTCCTCCTCGGCCATGGCGTAGGCGTGCCGCT
>PSLH01000071.1:0-4123 GCA_040289505.1 Thermoleophilia bacterium
GAGCGGCTGCGGGTGGAGGGCCCCGGACTTGGCAGTGGCCGCTACCACCAGCTCCTGCTCGACCCCGACCAGCTCGACCACGATCACGAGCTCCCAGTGGGCGCGGGAGAGGCTCTCCGCGACCTCGTCCCGCTTCGCCAGTCGATGGAGGTGATCACCTTGCTAGCGGTCCCGCCAGGGGTTCGTCCCGTAGGCGTTGCGGAGGTCGACGCCGCGCACGATCTCGAACCGCTCCCGGAAGCGGCCGGCAAGCTCGCGCTGCTACTGGAAGCAGAGGTGGGCCGGGGTGACGATCAGCGTGCGCTCGACCAGGCCGCGTAGCTCCAGCTCGCGGAGGAGGAGGTCGGCCATGATCGTCTTTCCCGCCCCCGCGTCGTCGGCGAGGAGGAAGCGGATCCGGGGCAGGGGGAGCCATGAAGTCGTACACCGCCTCGATCTGGTGGGGGAGGGGATCGACCCGGGAGATGGAGAGCGAGAAGTAGGGGGTCGTACTCGTAGGAGAGGGCCAGCCGCAGCGCCTCCAAGCCCAGCCGGAAGCGGGCGGGATCGCCGTCGTAGGCGCCCTCTGCGGGGATCACCCGCACCTGGTCCTTCCAGCTCCACCCCCACGTCCTCGAGCGCCTGGGCGACGAGCCACATGGCTGTGTCCGCGCCCGTCATGTCGGTCGAGCCGAAACCGTAGAGACGGCCGTCGCGAAGCTCCGGCTTCCAGGGGCTGCCGGCAATCCAGGCCTCCGGCTCGACCGGGGGGACGGTGTCGACGTGGCCGTTCAGGGCCAGCGAGCGGCCATCGCCCGGGCCCTTGCGCACGCCGACCAGGTTCTTTCGTTCTGGGTCGGGCGCCACCCAGTGCGTCTCAAGACCCGCCTCCGCGTAGCGCTCGCGCAGGAGCTCGTTTACCCGCGTCTCGCCCCCGATCACCTCCTCGCGGCTAACGCCGGGGAAGTCAGGGTTGACGCTGTTCACGTGCACGAGGTCGCAGAGGAGCTCGACCGCGTCCTTCCGACGGGCCTCGATCCGCGCCCACAGCCGGTCGAGAAGCTCGCCCGTCCCGGTCACGGCACCGGCTCGGGCCTGCCGCTCGCCAGCGAGCGGTTGGCGGCGAGCGACACGGCCAGGGCCAGCCGGGCTTGCTCGCCCGTTCCCTGCTCGGGCGGGAGGCCCTGCTCCAAGCAGGAGACGAAGGCCTCGATCTCCGGCCCCCAGGGATCGGCGCTCGCCACCTCGACCAGTCGTGGCTCGCCCCCCTCCGGACAGAGCCAAAGCCCGGGCGGCGCCTGGGCCGCGCCGATATTCCCTCCCCCCTCGGCGGGGGCGGCGGTGAAGCGGTACTCGGCCACGCCTGCCTCGCAGAGGACGCGGATGGCGCTGGAGAAGGGGTAGGAGCGGGGCATGCGCATGCTCCCCTCGGCCACGCCGGCCGCCCCCTCGTACTCGACCAGCGCCTGCACGTGGCCAGGGGCGGGCTCGCCGGCGAAGACGCGGAGCGGCTTTCCCAGCAGCCAGTTCATCTGGTCGAAGTCGTGGATCATGAGGTCGACGGCGGTGCCCCCCGACTGGGCGCGGTCGGCCATCCACTGGTTCCAGTCGGCGGGCGGCGAGAGGCGCAGCGTGGAGACGGCAAGCGGGCGCCCCAGCTCGCCCCCCGCGACCCGCCGGCGAAGCTCCACGTACTCGGGCCAAAAGCGAAGGACGAGCCCCACCATGAGCATGCGTCCCGCCCGCTCGGCGGCGGCCAGGATGGCGTCGGCGTCCTCGATGGTGAGGGCGAGCGGCTTCTCTAAGAACACGTGCTTTTGCTCATCGAGAGATCGCTCGGCGAGCTCCCGATGCAGGGGAGTGGGGAGGCAGATGTCGACCGCGTCGACCTCGGGGTCGCGGATCGCCAGGTCGAGGTCGGTCGTCGCCTGGGCGCCGACCGTCTCCGCCACCTTCGCAGCCCGCTCGAGGGTCCTCGACGCCACCCACTTGACCCGCACGCGCTGGCCGAGGGCTCTGTAGTTGGCGGCGTGGGCCTGGCCCATGAAGCCGGCGCCGAGAATGGACAGGGTGACCATCAGTGCGCCTCCAGGAACCCGCGGACGAGGGCGTTGAACGCGTCCGGGATCTCCCAGAAGGGGGCGTGGCCCATCTCCGGCCAGACGTGAAGGCGGGAGCCGGCGATGCGCTCGTGGAGCGCCCTCGAGTGGGCGGGCGGGGTGAGGATGTCCGCCTCGCCGACGGTGATCAGGGTGGGCGCCGAGATCCCTCGCACCTCCTCCAGCGCCTCGTGCCGAAGACACGCCTCGGCCTGGTCGCAGAAGGCCTCGACCGTCTGGGCATAGGGGTCCTCGAGGAGGCGCCGCTCGAGCTCGGCCAAGGCCTCCGGCCGCTCCTCGAAGAAGCGCGGCGTGAACACCCACAGCCAGGTCTGGCGGAAGAGCTCGAGCATGCCGGCGGCGCGGGCGAAGGCCTGCCAGCTTCGGAGCAGGGCCTGGGCGTAGCGGTCGATGCGCCACCAGGGGCAGCAGAGGACGAGCGAGCGTACGAGCTCAGGATGGCGGACGGCGAGCTCTTGGGCGACGAGGCCGCCCACGGAGGCGCCGACCACGTGCGCCCGCTCGACACCCAAGAGGCGAAGGAGCTCCGCGGCCACGTCGGCGAAGAGCGCGGTCGTGTACGGGCCTGGCGGCCCCTCCGTCCGCCCCACCCCCGGGTTGTCGAAGGCGATCACGCGAAAGAGGCGCTCCAGGTCCTCGGTCTGCAGCGCCCAGGCGGCGTGGTCGGCGGCCAGGCCACTGATCAGGAGGACAGTCTCGCCGGAGCCGTGCTCCTGGTAGTAGACCCGCCGCTCGCCCAGCTCAGCCAGCGCCACCGCGGGGCCTCCGGGTGCGGAGGTAGCGGGCCTCCAGGCGGTCGTGGACGTCCTCCAGGTCCTGGACGAGCTTGACCACCGCCTCCACGCACCAGGCGAGGAACTCCTCCCCCTTCTCCGCGGTCGACTCGCTGGGAGCGCCCCACACCCCTCCTCCCTCCTCGAGGAGGGACGAGAAGGAGCCGGGCGTGGCCAAGAAGAGCGGATCGAGGAGGGCGAGGAGGCTCGTGCGCAGCTCGGGCAGCTCTGGCGTGAAGTCGCGCACGCGCTCCATATCGCACAGCTTCTCGTCGATGGCGAGCACGACCGAGGTCTCGCCCACGTTGGCGTGGATACCGACCGTCCCCGACAAATAGCGCTCGGCCTGCTCGGGGGCGAGCCCGGCCCAGTAGGGGAAGGGGTAGACGCGCGCCCCCTGGGGCAGCTCGTCGTGGAACCGGGCCACGGCCAGCTCGAGGGCGTGCGTGTTGCAGTAGTGCCCGTTCAGGAGGACGACGCGGCGGAAGCCGACATCCGTGAGCGACAGGCAGACGTCGCGCACGAGCTCGAAGAACGTATCCGTCCGCAGGTGGACGAGCCCGGGCGCGCCCCGGTGGTCGTGGGCGATCCCGAACGGGATCGGCGGCCCGACGAGGGCGCCGAGCTCGGGCGCCGCTCGCTTGGCCACCTCGAGCGGGATGTAGACGTCCGTCCACAGGGGGCCATGGTCGCCGTGGTCCTCGGTGGAGCCAACGGGGACGATGACCATGCGGCCGCCCTCCTGCAGGTACTCGCGCACCTGGAGGTTGGTCATCTCCGGCATGTAGCGGGAGCTGCCCATGGCTAGCTGAGCCCCAGCCCCTGCAGGTACCGGTAGGAGACGCCCATCGCCTCCGTCACCTGCTCGAGCGGTGGCCAGGGCTCGCCCTGGAACTCGAGCTCGACCGAGAAGGGGCCTGCGTAGCCGGCCTGGCGGAAGATGTCCAGCACGCGGGGAAAGTCGACCACGCCTGTGCCTAGGGCCGGGAAGTCCCAGTTTCCCTTCCCTCCGGTCGTGTCCTTGAGGTGGCAGTGGGCGACGTAGTCGACGATGGCCGGGAGGTCATCCACCGCCCGCTCCCCGGAGTAGAACTCGACGTTGGCGGTGTCGTAGTTGACCTTGATCGAGTCCCGGCCGATGCGCGCAAGCAGGGGCCGGGTCTTTGCCCCCGAGGCCATGATGTCGCCGTGGATCTCGAGGGCGACGACGACCCCGGCTCGCTCGGCTGACCCACGTGGGCGAGGAAGGAG
>PSLH01000071.1:4143-8216 GCA_040289505.1 Thermoleophilia bacterium
TTCCTCCACGCTCGCGTGCCCGCCGATGGCGGTGTTGACGATGGGGATGCCGAAGCCAGCCGCGAAGCGCACCGCCTTGACGCCGTGGGCGAGCCCCTCCCTGGTGGTCAGGTCGGAGTGGGCGCTGAGGCTGGCCGGGGCAAGGCCGTAGTGGTCGAGCTTCCGCCGTAGCTCGGCCGGGTCGGCGTCGAGGTCGACGTGCTCCGTCCAGCCGGGGACGGCCGAGAGCTCGACGTAGCGAAAGCCCGCCTCGGCGATGCCAGCCAGGGCCTCCTCCAGGCCGTAGGTGTGGTACGTGTTCGTGTGCCCGGCGAGCAGATTGTCCATTCGCCCTCCCCTCGTCTCGAGGAGGCGCCCCCGCCGAGGAGGCGCCTCCTCGCTCGACCGTTACAGCGGCAGGCCCTTGGGGATGGTCGTCCTCTGGAAGGCCTGGTTCAGCTTGAAGGCCCTGGCGTCTGTGGCCGCCCTCGCCTTGTCCGCCTTGGCGTTGGCCGGCCTGACGAGGTCGTTGGTGAGGACGTCGTCCACGGTCAGGGGCTTCTTGATCTGCTTGAACTTGTAGATGAAGTCCAGGTACTTCCTCCAGTCGTTGACGTAGTGCCAGCCGTACAGGTGGGGCGGCTTGCGGCGCGAGGTGTGGTACCCGCTGGCGAGCTGCATCATCGACTCCAGCGCCACCTGGGGCGTGATCAGCTTCTGGAGGCCGGGGTACTGCTCGTAGGTGATCTGGGCCGCCGCCCTGGGGTTGGCGCGGCAGAACTCGAAGCCCATGACCACGCCGGCCAAAAAGCGCGTGTAGATGTCGCGGCGCTTGGCGTCGTCGAGGTCGGCCCGCCGCACCTGGTAGCTGTTCGAGGGCAGCTTCGAGCCCCACTGCGTCCCAACCAGGAACTTGAGGTTGAAGCCGGAGCCGAACACGCCGGCCATGCCGAGAAGCTGGGCTCTCAGCCCCTCCCAGGCAAGCCCAGCGTCGACCAGCTTGAGCGCCACCGCCTGGATCCACTGGGGGCCGAACTCGCGGTACTTGACCGACCTGGGGTCGACCCCCACCTCGGCCAGCATAGGGTCGACGATCGGCTTCCAGCCGATGGTGAAGACGGAGATCGTCTTGCCCTTGAGCTGGCGCGGGTGGGTGATCTTGCTATCCGCCGGCAAGGCGAAGTCGAACACCTGGGCCGGGTACTGCTCCCACACCGAGATCACGGGCACGCCGGCGTCGATCGCCGCCGTCATTACCCCAGGCGAGGCGTAGCCCATGTCCATCTGCTTGGCCGCGATCAGCTGCATCTCGTTGCGACCCGGCCCGGCGTTGAGGCGAGCGTCGATCCCCAGCCTGCGGAAGTAGCCCATCTTGATCGGGACGACCAGGTTGTAGTCGTCCATCACCTCGAGGGTGCCGCGTGGAGACACCCACCGCACCACGTCCAGGCCCTTCGTCCTGGCCGAGGCTTCCTCGACCAAGAGCGAGCCCACCGCCGACAGGCCGACGCCGCTAGCGGCCGCCTTGGTCAGGAGCTCGCGTCGGGTGAGCCCCTCCTCGCTGAGCTCCTCGATGACGATCGTGTCCATCGCACCTCCCTTCCTTGCTCGGGCTTACGCTTCCCAACTCGCCCAGCGCTTGCCGATGAAGTAGAAGACGACGTAGATCGAGATGCCGAGGGCGGCGATGATCATGATCACGGCCCCGAACTCAGCCATCCGGATCAGCGAGGAGAAGTACATGAGTCGCTGGCCCAATCCGCCCTCCTCGCTGGGCGCGACCATCTCGCCCCCCACCGCGGTCAGCAGGCCGAAGATCGAGCCCACCATGTAGCCGACGATGATCATCGGCAAGGCCAGCGGGAAGCGGATCTTGCGGAAGATCTGGGACGTGCTCGCTCCGTAGGAGCGAGCGAGCGCGATCTTGGCCAGGTCGGTGCGGCGAAAGCCGGTAGCGGCGTTGATGAGGACCATGGGGCCAGACGCCAAGGCCACGGCCACGATGATCGGCCACTTGCCCACGCCGGTCACGACCGGAAGCTGGCTCACGCGCAAGAACGGCACGAGCGCGAGCGCTGGCGTCGTCACCAGGATGATCACGTAGGGAGCGACCACCTTCTCCACGAACGGCTTCTGGGTGATCACCGCCGCCAGCACGAGCCCGATCGTGGAGCCGATGGCGACCCCGATCAGGAACTCCTGCAGCGTCACCCACAGGTGGTGGGCGTAGAGCTCCCCGAAGTCGGAGACGAGGGTGGAGACGATCGCCGTCGGCTTGGGGAACGTGTACTCGGGGGTGTTTGTCCAGCGCAAGATCCCCTCCAGGCCAAAGAAGACGCCGAAGGCGATGGCGATCACGGTGGCGATCTCGACCGCGTTCCTGGCGCCGCGGATCGAGGTCAGGGCCGTCCAGTCGATCGGCCCGTGATCGCGGCGAGGCGGCCTCTCCTCGAAGCCCGGGATCTCGTCGCGAAGCTCGCTCGGGACCTCGCTCATTCCACCTCCAGGGCGTCGCTCGGCTTCGCCTCGCTCCCGCGGGGGAAACCCTGTTTCCCCCGCGCGCCTTCTTCTCGCCGGCCCCGCCAAGCGCGCGACCGGCGGAGCGGGAAACCTCCCGGTTTCCCGCAGCCCTTCCCCACGCCGTGGAGGTCAAGCTTCACTCGACCTCCACGGCGTGGCGTCCGCCTGCCTCGACCGCCGCCTTGATCTCCTGGATCTGCTCGATGAAGTCGGGCTCGAAGGTCATCTCGATGGTGCGTGGGCGGGGGAGGTCGATGTCGAAGATGCGGGCCAGCCGCCCGGGTCGAGGGGTCATCACCACCACCCGGTCTGCCAGGAAGATGGCCTCGCTGATGTTGTGGGTGACGAAGACGACCGTCTTTCCGCTCTCTGCCCACAGGCGGAGGAGGAGCAGGTTCATCTCGTCCCGGGTGAAGGCGTCGAGCTGGCCGAAAGGCTCGTCCATGAGCAGGACGGCCGGGTCCTGAGCGAGGGCGCGCACGATCGAGGCCCGCTGCTGCATGCCGCCCGAGAGCTCGCGCGGGTAGGCGTTATCGAAGCCGGAGAGGCCCACCCGCTCGAGCAGCAGGGCGACGCGCTCGTGGTCGACCGGCTTGCGCTTGATCTCGAAGGGAAGCTCGACGTTCTGGCGCAGGGTGCGCCAGGGCAAGAGGTTCGCGTCCTGGAAGATGAAGCCGATCTCGTGCGGCCGGGGGCCGTGGACGGGCCTGCCGTCGAGGAGGATCTCCCCCCGGGTCAGCGCGTGCAGGCCACCCAGCGCCCAAAGCAGGGTCGTTTTCCCGCAACCGGAGGGGCCGAGCACGCAGACGAGCTCTCCCTCGTGGATGTCCACGGAGAAGCTCTCCAGGGCATGCACGGGCCCGCTCTTCGTCTGGTAGATCTTGGTGGCGCCCCGGATGGCGATCTTCACGGCAGCCTCCTGGGAGCTCAAAACCACCCCTCCTCGTTTGGGTCGGCGTACTGCATGAGCTCGACCACCGCCCCTCCTACCTCCACGAAGGCCACGGTGGCGAAGCCGTCCCCTACCTCGAAGGGCTCGGCCAGCACGACGTGGCCGCGGAGGGCGGCCTCGATGTTTGGCACCCGATAGGCCACGTGCGGCTGGGTGCGGAGGGGGCCGGTCACGGGGCTGTCGGGCTCGAACCGGATCCACTCCACGTTGAAGGGGTGCCCGCGGGGGCTCGTCACCCACACGCGCGTCGCCTCCACCCACCGCTCGCCCTCCCGCGGCTGGTCGGTGACGAGGCCGACGTGGTCGAACTGCGAGCGATCGATGGGGATCACTGAGGGCGTGAGAGGCACTGGGGCTTGAAAACTGATAGGAAAGGTTTCTAACATCGTGACCAACCCACGTCAATGCCCAGTCGACTCCCCACTGGATCTCCCCGCCTCCTGCGCCGGCTCAACTCGGCGGCGGTGCTGCGGGCGATTCGTGCCCAGGGGCCGATCTCGCGGGCCGAGCTCGCCCGCGCCACCGGCCTCTCCAAGCCCACCGTGCGGGAGGTGGTGGAGCGGCTGCTCCAGGAGGGGTACGTGATCGAGAGCGACGGGGACGCCCAGGCTCATCCCCCTCG
>PSLH01000071.1:8238-8694 GCA_040289505.1 Thermoleophilia bacterium
TTCAACAGCCGCTTGGGATACGTGCTCGGCATCGACATCGGCGCCAACAAGGTGCTCGCTTTCGTCGCCGACCTGAGCGGGGAGGTAGAGGCGGCCGAGCGGCGCCGCACGGGGCAGAAGGAGCGGCGCGACCGGGAGGCGCTCCTCGGCCTCGTGGCGACCTGCGCCGAGCAGGCCCTGGCCGCGGCCGGGGTCGGGCTCGACCAGGTGAAGGCAGCGGGGGTGGGCACGCCCGGGGTCGTCGATCCCGTGTCCGGCCGAGTCACCCTCGCCCCCCAGCTCGGGGGCTGGGAGGGGATCGAGCTCGGTCGCCGCCTGGAGGAGCGCTTCCTCTGCCCCGTCCTCGTGGACAACGAGGTGCGCCTGGCCCTCCTGGCCGAGCGCTGGCAGGGGAAAGCCAAGGGGATCGACCACGCCCTGCTCGTCCAGATCGGGGTCGGCATCGGCGGCGGTGCC
>PSLH01000071.1:8745-11207 GCA_040289505.1 Thermoleophilia bacterium
CTCCTCGCCGACGAGGAGCCGAGCGAGGGCCTGGGCCCCTTCGAGCACGCCGCCGGCGGCACCGCCTTCGCTCGGCTCGGCCGGCGGGCGGTGGCGCAGGGGGAGGGAGCAAGGCTGCTTGAGATCGCGGGCGGCGATCCCGACGCCATCGACGCCGAGGTCGTCTTCGCAGCCGCCGCCCAGGGCGACGCGGCAGCCCGCGCCATCCTGGACGAGCTGCTCGGGCGGCTGGCCCGCGGGATCGCGGCCGCCGTGGTCGTCCTCAACCCAGCCGTCCTCATCGTGGGCGGTGGCGTCTCCAGAGCAGGCACGGCGCTGCTCGAGCCGCTCGAGCGGCGCATCCGCGAGCTCGTGCCCGTGCCGCCCCAAGTCGTCCTCTCCAGCCTTGGCGACGAGGCGGTGGCGCTCGGCGCCGTCCGCCTCGCCCTGCAGGAGGTGGAGGCGCGCATGCTGGCGCTGGACACGGCGGAGATTCGGTGAGGGTCCTCGCCGTCGGCGCCCACCCGGACGACCTCGAGATCCTCTGCGGGGGCACGCTGGCCCGCCTCGTCCGCGAGGGCCACGAGGTGGTCATGTGCCACGCCGCCAAAGGCGATCGGGGAAGCTACGTGCACAGCGCCGAGGAGATCGCCCGCATCCGCGGCGAGGAGGCCCGCCGGGCGGCCGACATCTGCGGGGCCGAGTACCGCACGCTCGGCCTGAGCGATGCCGAGGTGAGCGCTGCCGACCCCGAGCAGCGCCGCCTGGTCGTCGATCTCGTGCGGGAGGTGCGTCCCGACCTCGTCATCACCCACGCCCCGGGCGACTACATGGGCGACCACAACGAGGTCTCCCGGCTCGTGTTCGAGTGCAGCTTCTACGCCACCCTCCCCTTGCTCGAGACGGCAAGGCCCCACCACAACCGAGTGACGCCGATCTCCTACATGGACACGGTCATGGGCCTAGGCTTCCAGCCCACTGAGTACGTGGACATCTCCGACGTGATCGAGACCAAGGTGGCCATGCTGGAGGCTCACCAAAGCCAGCTCGCCTGGCTCCGCGACCACGACGGAGTCGACATCGTGGAGCAGATGCGGACCGTGGCCAGGTTCCGCGGCCAGCAGTGCGGCGTCGCCTACGCCGAGGGCTTCGTCCCCTGCCTGACCTGGCTGCGCGCCGCTCCCCGCCGCCTTTTGCCCTGAGAGGAGGATCCTTGAGCGTCGAAAGCCAGTTTGCCTACGACCTCGCTCGCTTCATCGACTTCCGAGACCGGGAGGCGTGCGAGCGAGCGCGGAGGATCCGCCGGGAGGATCTGAGCCGGCATCCCAACCCCGACTTCCGCATCCGGATCATCGACGAGCCGGCCGCCTTCTACCGCGCCTTCGCCGAGGACATCGTGACCCGCATCCGCCAGGCCCGCGACGAGGGCCGCCAGCTCGTGCTCATCCTGCCGGTGGGGCCCATGCCCCAGTACGAGCTCGCCGCTCGCATGATCAACGAGGAGCGGCTGTCGCTGGCCCACGTGCACACGTTCAACATGGACGAGTACGCCAACGAGGAGGGAGTCACCGCTCCTCCTTCCTGGCCTGGCTCCTTCCAGCGGGCGATGCGGGAGCGCTTCTTCTCCTTGATCGACCCCGAGCTCCGCCCTCCCGAGACCCAGATCCACTTCCCCACGAGCGACGTCCTGCCCGACTACAGCGCCCGCCTCGAGGACCTAGGCGGGGCCGACTGCTGCTACGGCGGCATCGGCTGGTGCGGGCACGTCGCCTTCTGGGAGTCCCACCTCGGCCATGAGTTCGCTGGCGATCTCGAGACCTACAAGCAGGCGGGCGCCCGCCTGGTCGAGCTGCACCCGATGACGATCATGCAGAACGCCCTCCACTCCTTCAGCGGCGACTGGTCGTGGGTGCCTCCCAAGGCGGCCACTATCGGCCCCAGGGAGATCCTGGGCGCCAAGCACCGCAGCTTCTGGCTGGACGGAGACATCGGCGGCGGGGTGTCCTGGCAGCGGTTCATCGCCCGACTGGTCGCTCACGGGCCGGTCTCGGAGTTCGTGCCTGGGTCGCTTCTGCAGACGGTGCCCACCGACTACACGATCCTCGGCGGCGTGGCCGACGACGTCCAGATCCACATGGCCTGAGGCGGCCGGTGCCCGACGTCGTCTGCCTGGGGATCCTGGTCGCCGACGTGGTCGCGCGCCCGGTCGGCGAGCTGCCGCGCGGCGCCGTCGCCCTGATGGAGGAGGTCTCGCTGCACGGGGGCGGCTGCGCCCTGAACACGGCCACCGGCCTCGCTCGCCTGGGCCTGGAGGCGGCGGTGGCGGGCAAGGTAGGGGTCGATCCCCTGGGCGACTTCCTGCTTGGGCTCCTCGACGAGCGGGGGATCGACCGACGGGGCGTGCTGCGCGATCCCGCCGTACCTACCTCGGCCACGGTAGCGTTGGTGGATAGCGCCGGCGAGCGCACCTTCCTCCACCTGCC
>PSLH01000072.1:0-11198 GCA_040289505.1 Thermoleophilia bacterium
TCGACCACGTCCCCCTCACCGCCATCGTCGGAGGCCGCTCCTCGTGACATGCGAGGCGAAGGGGAGCGAACCGGATACCCAGCTTAGCGCATACGCGAGCGCTCGCTGCTCGTCGTAGGTCCGCGTATGCGCTAATGCAAGACCTGACCCCGCTCTACAGGTAGCCCAAGGGGTCGACGGCGACGCCGTTGACGCGCACCTCGAAGTGGAGATGGGGGCCGAACGAGTGCCCGGTAGACCCCACCGCGCCTACGAGGTCTCCCTGGCCTACCGCTTGCCCGAGAGAGACGGAGATCGAGGACAGGTGGGCATACGCGGTGGCCAAGCCTCCGCCGTGGTCGATGACGACGAGGTTCCCGTAGCCACCCATCCAGCCCGCGTAGATGACCTGCCCCGCTGCCGCTGCTCTCACCGGTGCTCCCATGGGGGCGGCGATGTCGATACCCTCGTGCATCCGCCCCCAGCGCATCCCGTAGGGGCTCGTTACCGGCCCCGAGACGGGCCAGACGAAGCCTGCCGCAGACGGCGCGGAGGGGGCGGGGGTCGTGCGGGCGACAGCCTGGGCAGCCCGGATGCGGGCCGCCAGCTCAGCGCTCGCGCGCTGGAGGGCCTCGATCTCGGCCAGCTCGGCTCGCTCGCTCTGCGTGAGGGTTGCCAGAGCCCGCTCTCGCCGCTCCTTCTGGGACGCGACAGCGTCTCGGGCGACGAGGAGCTGTTGGCGCAGCGCCCGCGTTTGTTCCACGCGGATGGCGATCACCCTCGCCTCCTGTCGCACTCGCTCCCGAGCAGCCCGTGTCTCGAGGAGCGCTAGACGAGCTTGACGGCGGCGCTCTGCTACCTCCTGAGCAACGCGCTTGTCCTGGTCCCCGATCGCCCGCAGGTAGTCGACGGCATCGAGGAGCTCGCTGAAGCTCGCCGTAGAGAGGAGCAGGCTGACGGCGTCTGCCTCCTCCGTCTCGTACAGGCCGACAAGCCGCTCGTTGAGCCGGTCGACGGCGACCGCGTACTCGCGGCGGGCGAGCTTGAGTCGGTCTCGCTGGAGAGCGAGGAGCGCGCTCAGGCGCCCGATCTTCCTCGTGCGCAGGGCGAGCTCCTCCTCCAGCAGGACGAGGCGGGTAGACACGTCGCCGGCCTGCGCCTCGAGCGCCCGAATCCGGCTGGCTATGGCCTCGATCTCCGCCCGCACCGCCTCCTCTTGCTCCCGCATCCGATCCACGCGCTCTCTGAGAGCGGCGATGCGGGAGTCGACCGCCTGCTTCCTGTCGGCGATGGAGTCGGCGCCGGCAGGGGCGGCCACGACCAGGACGAGCAGGGTGAAGAGGGCCAGCCTCCCCGACATCGCCTTCCTTCTTCGCCGAGCGATCGGGAGATCCTAGCGAGCGGCGGGGACGCCTGCCTTCCTCCCCAGCCCAGCCTCGGCCTCTAGCGCCCGCAGCGCGGCTGCCGCCTCTTGCCGCAGGGGCCCGACCAGGAAGCGGTAGTCCTCGTCCGAGATCTTTCCCGCCCGGTGGTCGAGCTCGAGCTCCTTGAGAGCGGCCAGGGCGCGGTCGCGCCGCTCCGCCAGCTCCAGGCGTCGGCGCTCGAGAGGAGTGAGGTGGGCCAGGGTGTCCCGCTCGGGCGGAAGATCGGGCTCGCGCAGGAAGGGGAAGGCCACGAGCACCACCGCCGCCGCCGCCAGCAGAGCGCCGCCGATCAGGGAGCCAAGGTCGACGTCCGTCACGCCCGGGCCAGGGCTCCCGGCTGGACGTAGCGCTGGGCGAGCCTCCGCGCCTCTCGGCGATCGGGCCACATGGCCAGGAGGGAGCCAGCGACGAAGACCGCGCCCGAGAGCCAGATGAGGCTCACGAGCGGCATCACGAACACCTTCAGGTACACGGTGCCGTCGGCGTCGATCTGGTCGGCGACCACGTACAGGTCCTCGCCGGTCAGCCAGTCGGTGCGGATGGCCACCTCGGTGGAGAAGAAGGCCTCAACCGGGTAGCGGTTCTTGCCCGGCCGCAGGAGGGCGACCTCCTTCCCGTCCCGGCTGGCTGCGACGAGGACTCGATCCTCGCGCCGGTTCTCCACCCAGCGCCTGGTCAAGCCCTGGTAGCGAAGCTCGTAGCCACCTACAGCCAGCGACTGGCCAGGCCTGAGCCTCCCCTCGCGCACCGTCTGGTAGCCGCTCGAGGAGGCGACGCCGATCGCCAATAGCACCACCGCCGCGTGGACAACGTAGCCGCCGTAGCGGCGCCGGTTGCGACCCACGAGCTCGACCAGCGCCTGCCCCCACCCTGCTCCGCTCACGGCTCTGCGGGCCTGGGTCCCTTTCACAACCTCGACGGCGATGGAGGCCAGGACGAAGGCCGAGAAGGTGTAGGCGACGAGCCCGGGGACGTACGACCCGGCTCCCAAAGCGACGAGGAGCGCCCCCGTCGCTATGGCGGCCGCCCCCGGCCAGGCAAGCGCCCGAGCGAGCGAGCGGAGGGAGGCCCGCCGCCAGGCGACGAGCGGCCCCAGCCCCATGAGGAGGAGCAGAGGAAGCCCAAAGACGCGCAGGAAGAAGTTGTAGTAAGGGCGGCCCACGGTGACCGCCTCGCCCCGCGCTGCCTCGGACACGAGCGGGAAGACGACCCCCCACAGGATGGTGAGGGTGAGAGCGACCAGGAGCAGGTTGTTGTAGAGGAAGGCAGCCTCCCGGGAGACGGGCGACTCTAGCCGCGTCCGCGCCCGAAGGAGAGGAAGCCGGCGCAGGATGAGGCCGATCGAGAAGACGACGACGAGGACGATGAACCCCAAAAACCAGCTCCCGATCGAGCTCTGGGTGAACGAGTGGATGGAGTTGACGACCCCGGAGCGGGTGAGGAAGGTGCCGAAGAGGGAGAGAGCGAAGGCGAGCGTCACCAAGGACACGTTCCACACCTTGAGCATCCCCTTCTTCTCCTGCACCATCACCGAGTGCAGGTAGGCGGTAGCCGCCAGCCAAGGCATGAGGGCGGCGTTCTCCACCGGGTCCCAGCCGTAGTACCCGCCCCATCCGATCTCCTCGTAGGCCCACTTCGCCCCCAGGAGCTGTCCCACCCCGAGGAACGTCCAGGCGGCAAGCGTCCACCTGCGGGTAAGGACGATCCACAGCTCGTCCCCCCGCCTCGCCAGGAGCGCCCCCACGGCGAAGGCGAAGGGCACGGTCAGGCCCACGAAGCCGAGGTAGAGGAAGGGAGGATGGGCGGCCATGTAGGGGTTCTGGAGACTCGGGTTCAGGCCCCGTCCCTCGAGCGGAGGAGGCTGGGTGGCAAAGGGGCTTGCCACCGCTACGAGGAGGAGGGAGAAGAAGAGCTGGACGGCGGCCAGGACGGGCACCGTCCAGGCGATCACGTCCTCATGGCGGCGGTTGAGGAGGACGGCGAACGCCGAGTACCCGGTGAGGACGAGGAGCCAGAAGAGGAGCGATCCCTCCTGGCCCCCCCAGAAGGCAGACACGGTGTACTGGAAGGGGAGCTTGGTACTCGTGTAGGAGGCCACGTAGGAGTTGGAGAAATCGCGCCCGAGCAGAGCGGCCAGGAGCACGCCGGAGGCAACCAGCGCGGCCAGGAACGAGGCCACCACGGCGTTTCGGGCCGAGAGGGCGAGCCGGCGGCGACCGTGGCGGGCAGCGAGGACGCCGGCCAGGAGGGCGTAGGCAGACAGGCCCAGGCAGACGACGAGAGCAGCTCGCCCGAGCTCGGCCACCCGCCGACTCCCCTGCGCCTAGCTCCCGGCGCCCTGGGACGCCGGGCGGTACTTGGAGGGGCACTTGGTGATCATGGAGCCGGGCTTGGCCACGAACACGCCGTCCCGAAGCTGCCCCTCGATCAGGATGTGCCGCCCGGCCCGGAAGAGGTCGGGCACCGTGCCTGTGTACACGACCGGCACCGAGGCCGGGCCGGCGATGTCCCGTAGCCGGAAGCGGAGGCCGCCAGCGTAGGCATCGCCGCGTACCGGCCCCACCACCCGCCCGGTCAGCTGCACCGTGCCGGTACGGCCGCGCAGGTCGCCAGGCTGGAGCTGGGGCGTCCCGCCCCCCGCGAGCGAGGTGTAGAGGAGGAAGACAGCGAGCGCCGCCGCGACGCCGAGCGCCACCACCAAGCGCGCTGGGCTGCGCGTGCGGGCCACGGAGCCTGATTGTAGCCCGCCGCGCCTGCTCCGTGTCGATCAGCTCCGGGGAGCCCGGGTGGAGCCGCGGGTGGGCACCCGGTAGCCGTGCTCGACGCAGAGCGCGCCCGGCGACTCCTCGCTGAGAGCGTCGCAGTAGCCCTTGCCGTAGGCAGCGCGCATGAAGGCCGCCACGATCTCAAGGCTCCACTCGGCGATCTCGTCGGCTTCCCGCCAAAGATCGGCCAGGCGCAGGTCGATGTCGAGCTCGAGAAGGTCGAGCCGAGTTGGGCGTCTCGCCATGGCCCGTACCCTAGAGAGCGGGTCGGACGGACCCCGTAGCGCTCCTGCCCCAGGGCTGCGGTACCGTGAGGCGCCATGGCAGCCATCCGCTTCGGCCCCGCTCGGGTTCCCTCCCGGGACAGCCCCGAGGAGGCGGTCCTCCTCCTTCTGGAGGCCGGCTACACCGCCTGCGAGATCGACTTCGAGGGGAAGTTCTGGATGGACTGGGAGTTCGCCCGCCGCCTGGGCGCACTAGCTCGGCGGGCCGGGATCGTCCTGTCCGTGCACGCGCCCATCGCCGGCTTCCTGGGTCACGCCGAGCGGGGCAAGAAGCTGAACATGGCGGTGGGAATGCTCGACCACTCGGCCGGGATCGCCAAGGCCTGCGGAGCCGAGCTCGTCGTCTTCCATCCCGGCTTTCTCCTCGGCCGCAGCCGGCAGGAGGCAATCAAGGCGGTGGTCGAGCAACTCGGCGAGCTGCGCGCCCGCCTGGAAGGCAAGGGCCGAGCGGTGCCCTTCGGCTGCGAGGTGATGGGCCGGGCTCGCGATCTTGGGAGCTTGGAGGACGTGCTGGAGATCGCCCGCCGCACGGGCTGGGTACGGCCCGTACTCGACTTCGCCCACATGCACGCGACTTCCGACGGCGCCTTCACCGACGTCGAGGCGTTCGCCTCCGCGCTGTCTGCGGTCGACCAGGTGCTCGAGCCGGAGGCTGCCTTCCACATTCACTTCTCCGACATCGCCTTCGCCAACCGCAACGAGACCAAGCACCTCCCCTACGGCCAGGGCTCGCTGCGAGCAGAGCCTTTGGGCCAGGCGCTGGCCCGGTTCCCGCGACCAGCCACGGTCATCGGAGAGTCGCCCGACCCCGAGTCGAACCAGGCGATCTGGCGGGCGCTGCAGGCGGGAGCGAAGGCAGCGAGCGGATCGTCGGGCGGGCCCTCTTCCGTCCGGAACGCGAGTGGCCGCTGATTCCCAGGGAGGCTGAGACGTGGCGCCGAGGAGCCCCGTCTTCCTGCTCGCTCCCCGGACGCGCGCTCCCTCTCTCCCCTAGCATCAGGGCGTGCTCGATCCCAAGGCGTTCAAGGCCTACGACGTCCGCGGCATCTACCCCCAGGAGCTGGACGAGGAGGGCGCCTACGCGGTCGCCCGGGCCTACGTCGAGCACTTCGAGCCGAGACGGATCGCGGTCGGCAGAGACATGCGGCTGTCCTCGCCGGCCATGGCGGAAGCGGCCATGCGAGGAGCGACCGACGCCGGAGCGGACGTGGTCGACCTGGGCATGGTCGGCACCGAGATGGTCTACTTCGCGGTCGGCGCTCTCTCCCTCGACGGCGGTATCGCCGTCACTGCCTCCCACAATCCCAAGGACTACACAGGCATGAAGATCGTGCGCCGGGGGGCGCTGCCTGTGGGCGGGGAGTCGGGGCTGCGGGAGGTGCGCGACCGAGCCCTGGCCATCGCGGCCATGCCCCAGGGAGTGTCCCCCCGCGCGGGCCGAAAGGGCCAGGTCGCCCGGTACGACATCTGGCCTGCCTACGTCGAGCGCGTCCTCTCCTTCGTAGACGTCTCTGCCATCCGACCGCTCACGGTCGTGATCGACGCTGCCAACGGGATGGCGGGGACGATGCTGCCCCCCATCCTGGAGCGATTGCCGGTCAAGGCGGTGAGGTGCTTCTTCGAGCCCGACGGCTCCTTCCCCCACCACGAGCCGAACCCTCTCTTGCCCGAGAATCGGGCCTTCATCGTGGCGCGAACGGTCGAGGAGGGGGCCGACTTCGGCGTCGCCTTCGACGGGGACGCCGACCGCTGCTTCTTCGTGGACGACTCGGGCGAGTTCGTGCCCGGCGACTTCGCTACCGCTCTCTTCGCCGAGCTCATATTGGCCAAGGAGCCGGGGGCCAAGATCATCTACGACGTGCGGGCGAGCTGGGCCGTGCCTGAGACGATCGAGCGACTAGGGGGCATCCCGATCGTCAGCCGCGTCGGCCACGCCTTCATCAAGCACCGCATGCGGGCAGAAGGAGCCGCTTTCGCAGGGGAGGTCTCCGGCCACTACTACTTCCGCGACTTCTTTCAAGCTGACTCCGGAGTCATTCCTTTCCTCCTCATGTGCGAGCTCGTGTCGCGGCGGGGCGAGAGCCTGTCCGCCATCCTCCGTCCTTTCCGGGAGCGCTACTTCATCACAGGCGAGATCAATGTCCAGGTCGCCGACCAAGCGCTGAAGATCCAGGAGCTCAAGGAGCGCTTCGGGAGAGAGGGGCGCGTGTCCCACCTGGACGGGATCTCCGTGGAGGCGAGCGACTGGAAGCTCAACGTGCGACCCTCGAACACGGAGCCGCTCCTGCGCCTCAACCTCGAGGCCCGCTCGCGGGAGCTGATGGAGCGGAAGCGAGACGAGGTGCTGGCGGTACTCCGCTCGTAGCGCTCGCGACGGCTCGCGGCGGGTCCTCGTATGCGCTAATGCAAGACCTGACCCCCTCAGAGCTGGTCCAGGCCCACCGCCTCCAGGGCGCGGTTCAGAAGGACGCGGAGCCACCAGTCGCGGTGGAAGAAGAGGAGGAGGCCGAGAGCGACCAGGGTCGCCCCGCTCGCCCCGCGGATCCAGGCGTAGTGGTCGCGGAGCCAGCGGAGCGCCCCCATAGCCCGGGCGAAGGCGACGCCGGCGACGAGGAAGGCGGAGGCGATACCGGCCGAGTAGGCGACGAGGAGGATGGAGCCGCGCACGACCGTGCTCGAGTCGGAGGCGAGAACGAGCACGGAGGCGAGAACGGTGCCGATGCAGGGAGCAGCGCACACGGCGAAGGCGGCTCCCAAAAGCGCGCTGGATCCGCTGCGGCGGGCCCCCTCGAGCAGTCCGGGGGCGAGCACCCGCTCTGGCCAAGGAAGAAGGCCGAGGAAGACGAGCCCAAGCACCACCAGCACAAGCCCGGCCAGCTCGGCCCGCCGGTTGGCATCGATGGTGCCCCCGATCGCCGCTGCTCCGGCCCCCAACGCCACGAACACGGCCGTGAACCCAAGCACGAAGGGGATGCTGGCGAGGATGACCCGCCGGGCGACCCCCCGCTCCCCCAGCCTCCCTGCCTCGACCGCCGAGACCGCTGACAGGTAGCCGGGAAGGAGGGGAAGGACGCAGGGCGTGACGACAGAGACGAGGCCGGCCAGGAAGGCGATAGGGATCCTCTCCGCCATCAGGCCTCCAGCTGATCGAGCGCCTCCTCGACTCGGCGCTCGAGCTCAGGATCGATGGGCTCCTCAGGCTCAGGGTCTCTCCCCTGCCCTCGGCTCCAGCGCCGGGCGAGGAGGGCGAGGAGGAGCCCTCCCAGCACGACCCCGGCCGGGGGAAGCACCCAGACGAGCAGGTTGAAGCCGCGCTTGGGAGGCGAGGCCAGCACCTGGTCGCCAAACTGGGCCACGAGCTTGCGCTTGATCTCGCTTTTCGTGTCGCCAGCGGCGATGCGGGAGCGGATGAACTGGCGCATCCGCTCGGCGATGGGGGCGGAAGACTGGTCGAGGGTGGTGTGGCAGGTGGGGCAGATGACCTCCGTCTCCAGCTCAGCCAGCGTCGGCTGCTCCTCGCTCGCCCAGGCGAGGCTGGAAGCGGCCAGCGCCGCCACCAGGCCAAAGGCGAGGAGGGCCACGACCGTCCGCCCTCGAGCGAGGCCTCCAGCCATCAGCGGGGGACGATGAACACGGGCGTCCCTACCTCCACCCGCTCGAACAGCCACTCGGCTGAGGGGATGGCCATGCGGATGCACCCGTGCGAGGCTGAGTAGCCGAGCGAGGCGGCATCGGGCGTCCCATGGATGCCGACGGCGGGCACGCTCAGGCCCATCCAGCGGGTGCCGAGCGGGTTCCCGGGGCCGGGCGGCACCGGCTTCAGGCCCTGGGCCCACGGCGACGGGGGCGGGTACCACCACGGGCCTCGCCACTTGACGACGATGCGAAAGCTGCCAAGCGGGGTCGGGTACTCCGGCTGCCCGGTGGCGACGCGGAAGACGCGCACGAGCCGCTCTCTCTCGTAGTAGTAGAGGCGCTTCGACTCCCGCCGGATGACGATGACGGGGCCGATCTCCTCCCGGGTCAGCTTGGGCTTCACCGACCGCACCGGGAGCTCGACGGGGCCGCGGCGATCCTCGCGCAAGGCCCGCACGATGGCCGCCATCGCTGCCACCCTGTCGAGACGGGTACCTTCCTGACCCCCCACCACGCGCGGCTGTAAGCGGCGGAGGACGACGCGGGCGTCGGTCGGCGGCCGGTCGACACGGCGGGCGAGCTTGGCCACGAGGACGCGCACGAGCGCCCCCCGAACCGACACGAAAAGAGCGACCCGCGACCCTGGGGAGGCGCGGAGGGCGCGCCCCACCGCTCCTCGTACGTAGGCCACCGCCCCCAGGCGACGGGGGGAGACCTCGACGAGGCGGCCTTGGATAGAGAGGACGAGCGGCGCTCGAAAGGCCAGACGCACGAAGCGAGCGGCCTCCTCTGGGCTCAGCCCGCCCACGTCCAGGCTGCCGATCCTGACCCCGTCGGCCAGCACCACCGCTCCCGGGCGGGAGGCAGGAGCCGGCACCGGCAGGAATTGGGGCGCCCCTCCCGAGGCGGGCACGGCCGGCCCCGAGGCGGTCAGCAAGCCGCCCAGGCCCACGATCGCCACGAGCGCCCCCAGCGCGACCCGCCTCACGGCGCCAGTGTACCCCTGAGCAGGCGGGGATCGTCCATGACGACTCCATCGACGCCGGCTCCCAGCACTCGCTTCAGCGTTCTCTCGTCGTTCACCGTCCAGGCGAGCACGGCCACTCCCTGGGCGTGACAGCGGCTCACCACTGCTGGCGAGACGACGCTGTGGTGGAGGCAGGCCACCCGCGCTCGCGCCGCCCGCAGGAGCGACTCCACCCGGAGCGGAAGGAGCCGCCGGGCCAAAGCCGCTCCCCCTGCCGCCGCCGGTCGGAGCGGAGAGCGGCCGACGAGGCCTAACCGGTCGCAGGGGTAGGTTCGGGCCAGCGTGAGCCCTGGCTCAAGCCGCCCCAGACGGCGCAGGCTGGCGGCGGAGCAAGAGGAGACGATGACGCTCGTGGGCAGGCGGTGGCGGCGGATGACGTGGGCGAGCTCGCTCTCGTAGCCCGGCTTCTTGACGTCGAGGTGGATGCCGGTCTGCGGCGAGCGCTCGCGTAGGAAGGCCAGAGCCTCGTCCAGGGTGGCGAGCTCGGGGACGACGCGGCGGAGCTCGGCCAGCCGTAGCCGCTCCGGGCGGGAAGGCCTGAAGCCGTTCTCCCGAGCTGGGCCGCGCGCGTGGTGGAGGACGATGGTCCCGTCGGCCAGGGCGACCACGTCCACCTCCACCAGGTCAGCGCCCGCCTCCACCCCGGCGGCGATGGCCTGGAGCGTGTTCTCGGGAGCGAGCGCTGCCGCGCCTCGGTGGCCGATGGCGAGGGGTCGACGATCGAGCAGGCGGTGCACGTCTCCAGTATCGCCGTCGCCCAAAGGGGATGCCAGCTCGCCCCTTTGCAGGAAGATCGCACTAGACTGAGACCGCCGGTGGAGCCGTCCGACCTCCCCTCGCGACCAGCTGACCGGGTCGCGCCTGTCGCCCAGCCACCTCCCAGGCCGGGGCCGATCCCCCGCTTCCCTCTCGACCCGCGAGGGAGCGAGCCTACCCTGTGGACCCTCCTCGGTCGACAGAGCTGGGTAGCAGGGCTCGTCCTCTGCCTCTCTCCCTTCATGGGCTGGTACTCGGGGCAGGCAGAGCAGGGGCCGAGCGTCGCCGTCCTGGGCTGGAACACGGGCGCTTTGGGCAAGCTCGTCTTCCTGGCCGGCTTGGCCGTGGTCGGCCTCGCCCTCCTACGATCCCTCGGCATCGAGCTTCCCCGCGCCCTGCCCGAGGGCGTGCTTGTGGTCGCCCTGGGTACCCTGGCGACGACGCTCGTCCTCGTCCGCGCGATTTCCATCCCTGACGCCCTCGTCGGCACCGGGGAGCGAGCTATCGGCTTGTGGGTAGCCCTGGTCGCCGCCCTGGCCGTGATCGGCTGCGGGCTTTTGCGAGCAGGAGAAGAGCTGTAGCGCAGGCAAGGCCGAGAGCCGCCCCAGCGGCGGCGTCCAGGGGGTAGTGGACGCCGACGTAGAGGCGGGAGTAGGCGACCGCGGCGGCGAGGGGGAAGAGCCCGACCGCCAGGCGGGGATAGAAGCGCGAGAGGATGAGGGCGGCCGCGAAGCTGGTGGCTGCATGCCCGGAGGGGAAGGAGGGGCTACCAGGGACGGCCACCAGGGGGTCGAGCCCAGGCACGTGCTCGGGCGGCCGATCCCGTCCCACCGCCTCCTTCATGGCTCTGGCCACAAGCTCGGCCACAAGGAGCGAGCCTCCAGTGGCGAGGAGCACGGCTGGCCGGCGGCCGAGCGCAGCGGCGACCAGGGCCAGGCTCAGCCAGAGCGCCCCGTAGCTGCCGGCGTGGGAGAGGGCGACGAAGACGGGGTCGAGCCAGCCTGTCCGGTGCTCGACCACCCACTGGAGCGCCT
The DNA here is from genome assembly GCA_040289505.1 of Thermoleophilia bacterium. GTDB lineage: Bacteria > Actinomycetota > Thermoleophilia > Gaiellales > Gaiellaceae > PALSA-612. Next base: position 10,906 of record PSLH01000072.1, read on the forward strand.
GCCGATCGAGCGCGCTCAGGGCCGGGGGGCAGTGACGGTGACGGTGCGGGTGGCAGGGAGCGGCACCAGGGTGCGTACCCGCTCCGTGCTCGGACCAGGAACGGGGTTGTCCTCCAAGGCCTGGCCCAGGGCGACGCCGAGCGCGAACAGGCAAGCCACGACGAGGAGGCGGACGAGAGCGAGACCCAGGCGGCGGGGAGCCCGCCAGCGGCGCCGCCTGGGAGGAGAGACCAGGATCACGGGCGGTAGTCCCGAGCCCCTCGGGAGTAGAGGTGGAAGGCGGCATCGGCGGC
>PSLH01000073.1:0-11161 GCA_040289505.1 Thermoleophilia bacterium
GAGCGGCGGCTCCACCTCCTCGCAGACGGACCCCAGCTTGCGCGGGCAGCGGGTGTGGAAGACGCAGCCCGACGGCGGCGCGGCGGCGCTGGGAATCTCCCCCTGAAGCCGGATACGCTCGCGCCCGCCGCCGTCGATGGTCGGCACCGCCGAGAGTAAAGCCTCTGTGTATGGGTGGTGGGGACCCCCGAACACCGTCTCCGCCGGGCCGATCTCCATCAGCCGGCCCAGGTAGAGGACAGCGATGCGGTCAGACACGTAGCGGACGACACCGAGATCGTGGGAGATGAAGAGGTAGGAGACGCCCCGCTCGGCCTGGAGCTCGACGAGGAGGTTGAGGATGGCCGCCTGGACGGACACGTCCAAAGCCGATGTCGGCTCGTCGCAGACGACGAGCTTAGGGTCGCCGGCGAACGCCCGAGCGATGGCCACCCGCTGCTTGAGCCCGCCCGAGAGCTGGCCCGGCCGCACCCCTGCGTAGCGCTCCGCCAACCGCACGGAGCGCATCAGCTCCAGCAGGCGCTCCTCGGCCGCCCTACCGCCCAGGCCGGCCAGCTTGCGCAGCGCCCGGCGGAGAATGCGCCGCACGGAGTGGCGGCGGTTGAGGGCGTTGTCGGGATTCTGAAAGACGATCTGCAACGCTCGGATGTCCTCGTTCCGGCGCCGTCCGAGGCGAGAAGCGAGCATCCTGCCCTCGAGCGTCGCCGTCCCCGTGGTGGGCGAGACGATGCCGAGTAGGGCGCGAGCGAGCGTCGTTTTCCCGCTCCCCGACTCGCCGACCAGCCCCAGCGTCTCGCCTGGCCAGATGGCGGCCGATACGCCAGTCAAGGCGTGGATGTCGTGCCCGTGCTGCTTGTACACCTTGCTGAGGTCGTGGAAGGCAAGCAGCGGCTCCTTCGACCGATCGACCGCGGGAAGGTGGAAGCTTGTCTCCTTCTCGCGCGGCAACGTGTGGGCGATGTCGTGGAAGTGGCAGCGGCTCGTGTGCCCGCCGCCGAGATCGTGCAGCGGCGGCTCCTCCTCGTGGCAGACCTGACGGGCAAGGGCGCAGCGGGGCGCGAACACGCAGCCGGGAAGGTGGTCGCCGAGGTGGGGAAGAAAGCCGGGGATCGTGTCCAGCCGGCCCCGGTCCTTGCGAGCGCCGCTCCGGGGGATGCAACGCAAAAGACCGACCGTGTAGGGGTGGCGGGGATCGTCAAGCACCTGCTCCACCGCCCCCTCCTCGACCAGTCGGCCAGCGTAGAGGACGCCGACCCGATCGCACATCTTGGCGATCACGCCCAGGTTGTGACTGATGAAGAGCACCGACGTGTGCAGCTCAGCCTGCAAGCCGGCTACGAGGTCGAGCACCTCGGCCTCCACGGTCGCGTCGAGCCCTGTGGTGGGCTCGTCCAGGATGAGAAGCGAGGGATCCTTGCCAAGCGCCATAGCGATTACCACCCGCTGCTGCATGCCGCCCGAGAGCTGGTGGGGGTAACGGCGCATCACCGAAGCTGGATCGGCGATCTGGACGAGCTCGAGCGCCCGCCGGGCGCGCTCAAGCGCCTCGGCCCGGGAGGCTCCCCGCACGGTGAACACCTCAGCCACCTGCGCGCCGACACGCATGGAGGGGTTGAGAGCGGCGGCTGGATCCTGGTAGACGATCGACACGTCGTTGGCCCGCAAGTGCCGCAGCTCCGCCTTGGATAAGGAGAGCACGTCGCGGCCGGCGATGCGGATGCTCCCTTTCCGCACCCGTCCGTTTCGCGGCAGGTACTGGACGACGGCGAGAGCGACGGTGGACTTGCCGCAGCCCGACTCGCCGACGAGACCGTAGGCCCTTCCCCGCTCTACGGTAAGCGACACCCCGCGCAGCACCTCTCGATCTCTCCCCCGCACGCGGTAGACGACCTCGAGATCGGAAAGCTCGAGGGCGAACGGGCACTCGGCCGCATCGGTCATCGATCCAGCACCTGCTGCAGACCGTCGGCGATCAGGTTTACGCCCACGACCAGCGTGGCGATGGCAAGGGCGGGGAAGAGCACCGTCCACCAGTACGTCCCGGTCGTGAGCAGGGTGTAGGAGTCGGCGATCTGCAGCGACCAGTCGGGTGAGGGCGGCTGCACCCCGAACCCGAGGAAAGTGAGCCCCGCGACGGCGAAGATCGCGTAGCCGAGGCGCACCGTGGCCTCCACGATGATCGGCCCCATGACGTTGGGAAGGATCTCGACGAACATGATGTAGGGGGCACGCTCGCCACGCAGCTGAGCGGCGGCGACGTACTCGAGCTCCCGCTCCGCCAGCACCGCCGCCCGCACCGTGCGGGAGACGATGGGCGTGAAGACGACACCGATCACCGCGATCAACGTCGCGGTCGAGGTGCCGAGAGCGACGATCGCCGTCACGGCGATAACGATCAGCGGCAGCGCCAGCACGGCGTCGATGATGCGACTCACGACATCGTCTACAAGGCCGCCGAGGTATCCGGTGACGAGGCCGACGATCATCCCTCCCCCTACTCCGACGAGCGTGGCCAGAGGCGCCACCTTGAGGGTGTCAGAAGCCCCGGCGAGTACACGCGAGAGAACGTCGCGGCCGAGCTGGTCGGTGCCCAGCCAGTGGCGAGGACCAAGCCCCTGCAGGACGTCGGCCGACTGAGCGAGGGGGTCGTAGGGAGTGAGACGAGAGCCGACGACGGCCCAGAACACCCACCACGAGACGACGAGGAAGCCGATCGCGAACGTCCGCGAGCGGGCGAGCTGACCGATGGTTTGGCGCCATTGGACTCGGGCTTCTCCGTTTCCGTCCGGCGGTCTCACGATGGAAGCGGCGACGCTCATTCGGCGGCCCTCGCCAGGCGAATGCGGGGGTTAAGGAGCGAGTACAGGATGTCGGCGACCAGCGTTGCCGCCAGGTAGACGAGACCGACGATGAGCACGCCGCTTTGCAGCAGCGTGAAGTCCTTGTTCTGGGCGGCCACGTAGATCCGCTGGCCGATACCGTTGTAGTTGAAGAGCCGCTCGATAACGAGCAGGCCGCCGATCAGGTACCCGGTCTGCGTGGCGATCACTGCGATGGTGGGAAGGAGCGAGTTTCGCAGCACGTGCCGCACGAGCACCTGGTGAGCCGGCAGACCCTTGAGATGAGCGGTACGCGTATAGTCGGCGTCGATCGCCTCGATCGCGCTTGCCCGCGTGATGCGGGCGATGTACCCGAACAGCACCGCTACCAGGGCCAGACTGGGCAAGAGCAGGTGCTCGACCTGGCTGAGAAAGCCCGCCCCCGGCGGCGCGGCGGCGGTGACGGGAAGCCAATTGAGCGCCACCCCAAAGACGACGATCAGCACGATGGCGGTCACGAACTCAGGGATCGAGGTGAGCGAGAGCCCGGCGATAGTGATGACCCGGTCGATCAGTCGTCCCCGTCGCAGCGCGGCGATCGTCCCGCCCACGATCGAGAGCGGAACGACGAGCAGGAAGGCGAGCGCCGCCAGCTTGAGCGAGTTGAGAAGCGCCGGGCCAAGCAGGCTCCCTACAGGCACGTCGTACTGGAGCGATCGGCCGAGATCCCCCCGGGCAAGCCGACGTATCCAGTCCCAGTACTGGCTGACAGGTGGCTTGTCGAGGCCATGCGCTCTGTTGTAGAGCTCGACGTCCCGCTCGCTGGCGAAAGGACCGAGCACGTTGCGGCCGATGTTTCCGGGCAGAAGCTGAGCAGCCGAGAACACGACCACGCTCAACAGAACAAGGGTGACCACCGCCAGCACGACACGCTTGAAGAGGAAGCGGGCTATCTGGCGTCCTCTCCGGCAGCCGCTGGGCCGCCGCGCCGATGGGCGGCGGCCCAGCCGACCACCCGACTAGCCAAGCGAAGTTCGGCTGAGGTAGACCTGGCCGAGCGCATCGGCCTTGTAGCCCTTCACCTTCTTCGAGCCTGCTGCGAGGTAGTTGTAGAAGTAGGGGAAGATCACAGGCGTATCCTGGAGCAGGATCAGCTGCATCTGCCGCGCATAACGGCGCTGGTCCTTGAGCGAGATAGCCGCGATGAAGGCTCTGGCCAAGGCGTCGAACTTCTTGTTCGAATAGTGGGCGGCGTTCCAGACTCCCTTCGTCATGAGCGCCGAGGTCAAGAACACGTTGGGCACGGGACGATGGCCCCAGTCGGTGATGTTCATAGGCGTGTTCAGCCAAGGGGTGTTGCCCCAACCCGAGGGCGGGCCGGTCTGGGTGCCGGCGAAGTAGGCGGTGGCGCTCAGGATCTTCAGCTTCATGTCGATACCGATCGCTTTCACCGACCGCTGGATGATCTGCGCCAGCTGGGGGATCTCGCCCACCTGCTCGGTCGTCAGCGTGATCTCGAATCCGCGCGCGTAGCCGGCCTCGGCCATGAGCCTCTTGGCCTGCTTGAGGTCCTTGTGCCGCTGCGGAACCGTCTTATCGGTGGAAGGGTAGACCGGCGCGAACGGAGAGTCGTTGCCGAGGTCGGCGTAGTTGTTGAACAGCGTCTTGATGATCGCCGGCCGGTCGAGGGTAAGCGCGATCGCCCGCCGCACGCGCGCGTCGGCGAGCGGGTTCTTGAGATCGACCCGCATCGGCACCTGCCGGTGGGTGGCACCCCTGGCAGAGAAGATCTGCACGCTCGGGTTCTTGAACAGCGCCCGCCCGGTGGCGAACTGGATTTGGTTGATGAGGTCGATCTGGCCGCCGAGCAGGGCAGAGATGATAGCCGCGTCGTCGTTGTAGAAGGTGACATCGATGCCGTCGAGCGGCGCCCGGCCACCCCACCAGCCTTCGAACCGCTCGTATCGCGCGCCCACGCCGGGGGTGTAGGACACGAGCTTAAAGGCGCCAGTCGTCTGGGGGGTCTTCTCGAAGGTACCGAGCCGATAGTCGGCAGGAAGGATGATGGCCTGGTAGGTGGTGGAGCTGGTCAGGTAAGGAAAGCTAGCCGTGGGCGCCTCCAGCCGGAACTCGACTGTAAAGTCGTCTAGCTTCTTGACTCCGCCCGGGGACAGCACACCCTTGAACGCCGACAGCGCTTGCGAGCCCGAGCTCGGGTCGACCAGACGCTTGAACGTAGCCACCACGTCGTCGGCACTGAACGGGCGGCCGTTTTGGAACTTCACGCCGCGACGAAGCTTGAACGTCCATACCGTGGCGTCCTTGTTCGGCTTCCAGCTCGTGGCCAGCTCGGGAACCAGCGTAAGGCTCTGTGTGGCCCGGGTGAGAAACTCGCCGGCGATGCCTCCGACCTCGAGGCTGCCCTGGTCGGCGTAGGTGTGCGGGTCGAGGCCCTTGGCCGGCGGAGGGACGATGCCGAGCCGCAGGCGGCCGCCGACCCTGACCGCTCCGCTGGCACGGGCGAGCGGAGCGTGGCCAAACGCCTGGAGCACCGCCCCAATAGTGGCTGCCGACAGCCCGACGACGGAAGCTCGCTGGATGAACGTCCGCCGATCCATCTCGCCGTCGACGAGCTCGTCGATCACCGTCCTCTGAAGCGGCCCTGCTGTGCGGCGAAACTCGTCCACCTGCCTCATGGCGTCGCGGTCCATGCTCCACCCTCCCTTCCATGCGTTGCTTGCTGGATCACGCCGATCTCGCTCGCCCGCTGACCCGGGTCTCGACACAGCCGTCCGGCTGCAGGCGGAAACGTTCTTCGGATGGATCGATATCCCATCAGATAGACCATTTATGCCACGGAGTTCCGGGAAGGTCAAGGCTCGGAGTTCTCGATGTGGATTTATGTTCTCGACAAAGGATGGTGGTGGGTCTATGCTGAGAACTCGTGGGAGTTGCCCCCAAGGAGACGGATGCCACCGCTCGGGGACGGAGTCCACGCTCTACCTCCGCCGGCGTTCATGCCACCCTGCGCATCCTCGATCTTCTAGCCGCCCACGGGCCGCTCTCCTTGGCCGAGCTCGCCCGGGAGCTCGGCATCGCCAAGAGCACCGTGCACCGCATCTGCTCCATCCTGGTCGAGCGCGCTTGGGCCGTCCGCGACCGGGAGGGACGCTACGAGCTCGGCATCCGCGCTCTACGACTGGGAGCGCGCTCGAGCGAGCTTCCCATCGTGACCGCCTTTCGCACCGTGGCGGCCGAGTTCTTGGCCAAGCACGACGAGACCATCGCCTTGGCCGTCGTGGAAGGAGACGAGTCGCTCTTCCTGGCCCTCGCTGAGACCTCGCACCCCGTGCGGCTGGTAACGCACGTAGGGACGAAGACGCCCGCGTTCGCCTCTGCGAGCGGCCGGGTCGTGCTCGCCTCTTGGCCTCGCGAGCGCGTGGAGCGCATGTTCGCTGGGCGCCCGCTGGTTACGCCTGCGGGCCGCCGCCTGAACGGGGTGGCCGAGCTGGGGAAGATTCTCGACCGGGTGCGAGCTGAGGGACTTGCCGAGAACTGGGGCGAGACGGCGGTAGGCCTCTACAGTGCCTCGGTTCCCGTTGTCAACGCCGCTGGCGACACCCTGGCCGCCCTCACCACCTGCATCCCTACTTCGCGCATGAGCCCCGAGCGCCGACGGGCGATCCTGGCCGACCTCCGCCAAGCCGGACGCACGCTCTCCGAGCTTGCCTCCTGGCTCTCCTCGGTCAGCGACCAACGCCGCTAGAGGATCGAGAGAACGAGTAGGTGACGGCGAGAAGAGGCGTCATCGTCGTCACCGCCCTCGCGGCCGGGGTCTCCTTCGCCAACCTCACGGTGGCGCTGCCCCTGGTCGTCTTGGCTCGGGGAGGCCGACCGTCGCTGGCCGGCCTCCTCCTGGCCGCCAACATCCTTGCCTACTCCTTGGGGGCGCTCCTAGCCTTCGCCTCTCCCCGACCGGAGGCAGCGCTTGCCGCCGCCATGGCGGCCCTAGCCGCCGGAGGGCTGGCATGCGGGCTGGGGCCGGGCCTGGCTGGCCCCGCTATAGGGGGCGTCGCCCAAGGCGCTGGGATGGGCCTCTTCTGGGTAGGAGCCCAGTCTGCGCTTGGACGGAGGGCAGGCGAGCCGGGCTCGGCCGCCGCCTTCGCCGGCCAGTACGCTCTCTACATCCTCGGCACCATCGCCGGCGCCATCCTCACCGGCGCCGCCATCGGCAGCTTGCGTCTCGCAGGGGTAGGAGGAGAGGCGAGTATCCGCCTGAGCTTCCTCGTGGGCGCCGTCTCCTCCCTAGCCGGGCTGGCGCCCCTTCTCGCTCGAGCCTGCGAGCGGCCGGCTTTGACCCAGCCCTCCCGGGCGTCTCTCCCTCTTCCCCTGCACGGCTTCTTGCTCCAGCTCCCCGACTTTCTGCTCGTGGCAGGCCTGAGCGCGCTTGGAACCTTGGCCCCGGTCGTCCTCCGCCACGACTTCCGCCTCAGCCCTTCCCTCGTCGCTGTGGCTGCTACGGCCACGGCAGCCGCCAAGGCGGCAGGGAGCCTGACTGCAGCGCGGCTCGTCCGTCGCCTGGGCAACCGCCGTACGGTAGGGAGCATGCTGGCGGCGAGCGCCGCCTGTGCGTGGCTTTTGGTCGCCGTCGACCGAGTCTGGCTTTTCATTCCCCTTTTGGCCGTCACCATCTTCCTCGGCGCTGGCGCCTGGCCCGTGTGCGTGGACGGTGCGCTTGCCCGGGTGTCGCCGTCTGAGCGCTCCCTCCTTGCTGTCTCTTGGAACCTGCGTGAGCCAGGAGCAATGGCAATTTCCACCCTCGCTGGTGGCTACCTCCTCGACGTCGACGGCGGTCGCGCCCTCCTTCTTGCGTTGGCAGGAGGGCTTTTCGCCGCAGCCGCGATGGCCACCCTAGCCGTGTTCAGACGCCCGATCCGCGCTCCTGAGGTCGCCTAGAGGAAGGAGGAGATCCGTGTCCGTCTACGACCTCCACCAGCACCTGCTGCCAGAGCACGTGCTCTCCGGTCTCGCTGCCCGCCGCTCGCCACCTCGGCTACGCGGGCGCCGCCTCGATCTCCCCGGGGAACCCCCGTCGACGCTCGATCCCGCCGACCACGCCCTGGACGCTCGCCTGAAGAGGCTCGACGCCGCCGGCATCGATATCGCGGTCGTCTCGTTACCCCCCACCCTCAGTCTTCCTCCCGATCTCGTCGACGCCTACCACGAGGGGATCGTGGAGGTGGCGGCGGCCGCGGACGGCCGCATTCTGCCCTTGGCGGCGGGCGTCGCTGGCGAGGGCTTCGTCGGCTCCTCCGTCCCGGCAGAGGTCCTCCTCGATCTCGACCGGCTTGCCCCGTTAGCCGCCGAGCTGGAGCGCAAGGGACGCTTTCTCTTCGTCCACCCGGGCCCTGCCCACTCGCCTGAGAGGCCGCCCTGGTGGCCAGCCGTGGTCGACTACACCGCCCAGATGCAGGCGGCCTACTTCGCCTGGCTTGCCGGAGGCCTTGGGCGCTGGCCTCGCTTGCCTGTCCTCTTCGCCATCCTGGCAGGCGGAGCTCCCTTCCAGCTGGAGAGGCTTGTCTGTCGCGGAGGAGACCTCCGACCCGCCCTCCAGCCCACCCTCTTCCTCGACACCGCGTCCTACGGCCGGCGTGCGCTCGAGCTCTCGTTCTCGACGTTTGGGGTCGCCTCGCTCGTCTTTGGGAGCGACTTCCCGGTGGTCGACCCTCGCATGGGCTTGCGCGCAGTGGGGAGTTTCGGCGATGCTGTTACGAGCATGCTGTGCCAGGAGAACCCCCGTCGACTGCTCGCGCTGTGAGCGAGGTCGCCGCCTGGATCTGCGAGCGTCTTCCCGTCGATCGCGACCTCGCGCGGTCAGAGCTGGCCGAGCTCGCCGTCGCTCTCGGCCGTGCACCGAGCCTGTGGCGTCACCTGGTACGCCACGACCCGAACGAGCGCTACTTCACTCAGCTTTACCGCGACGTTCACGTCGACGTGTGGCTCATCTGCTGGCTGAATGCCCAGGACACCGGCTTCCACGACCACGACCTCTCATCAGGAGCCGTGTACGTGTGCGAAGGGACGCTCGTCGAGGACCGCTTCCACCTCGCTGACGCGGCGATTCGAGAGACGAGCAGGGAGCGGCCGGCGGGCTCGATCTTCCACTTCGACGCCTCCTACATCCACCGCATCCGCCACCCAGGCGGAGGCGAGCCCGCGACCTCGATCCACGTCTACTCGCCTGCTCTGTGGCGTATGGGCTACTACGAGATCGACGAGGCAGGAGACCTCAGGCGGACCTCGATTACGTACGCCGACGAGGTGGGGCCCGCGCTCACACCGGGCGTAGCCTGAATCCGAGCGAGCGGGCGCGGGCCTGGCAGCGGGCGATGGCCTCCTCGCGCGTGTCCCCCGCCTCGTAGAAGATGGCCAAGCGGAAGCTCTGCGCGTCGTTCACCCCCTGCTCGGAAAGCCGAAGCCCGGGCCGAACGAGGATCTCCAAATCTTCCTCCGGCTCGGGGACGCGCTCGACGTATGCATCGGCGAACACCCGCAGGCAGTAGCTGACCGCCACCCCCTGGGGCGGGTCTGCCTGCCATCGGGGATCGTGGCCGCAGGCGAGCTGGAACAGCGCCTCGTAGGTCGAGCGCCCGTGGAGCGCCCGTACCAAAGGGGCGAACTGGGAGGCGATGCGGCCGTTGACCTCGATGAGGCCGATTCTCCCTCGGTCGGGGACGAACGCCTCCACGTTGAAGAAGCCGTGGTCGAAGCCAAGGGCCGGCACCACCCGCTCCGCCAGGGCGATGAGCTCGGCCTGCCTCTCCTCGGGGAGACTCGTGGGATACTCGAAGCGCTGGAAGCTGTTCGTGCCTGGGTACTTGACCGAGTCAGTGATGCCGATAGCGGTCACCTTGCCTCGGTAGCAGTAGCCCTCCAGAGTCACCTCCTGTCCGTCCAGGAGCTCCTCGGCCAAAAAGCCGTGGGCCTGCTCCGGCGCCAGCCCAGCTAGCCGGGCGATGGCCGCGTAGCGGCCCGGGTAGCCGTCCTCGTGAAGCACGGCCAGCTGGGCCACGTCGTCGATCCGGCGCGCATTCTCGGACAGTCGTCCCACCACCGGCTTCACGAAGAAGGGGGGTGGAAAGGGCGCCCGCTGCAGAGACAGGCGGTCATCGAGGAGAGAGAAGGCGGGCACCGCCTGGGGGGCTACCTCCCGCTGGAGGCGGCGGGAGGTCGGCTTGTGCTGGCAGGCAAGAAGCGCCCGGGGGGTGGGTCCTGGCAGCCCCTGGCGCTCGGCGACGAGAGAGGCAAGAAGGGCCGAGCGGTCCTTGGTGCCGACCACCCCGTCCACGGGCTGAGCCTGGCAGCGGGCGAGGAAGACCTCTGGATCGAAGGGATCGTCGATGGCGTCGAGGTCGGCTCCCTCGTAGCAAACACAGAAGGAGCGACCGAGGCCGGAGAGCCGGATCTCGCGCAGGTCCCGCTCCTGGGGGCAGACGACGAGGACGGAGGGCATGGGTGCCTCAGGAATGCTAGGGGCTGGAATGGGCCCGACAAGGATCGTGTTTCATAGAGCCATGGGTGGATCGCGCGCAAGCCGGCCCAGCGGGCGGATCGTCGTCGTGGGAGGCGGGTCGGCAGGCGAAGCCTTCTGCGCGGCCCTGCGCCGACTCGACAGGGAGCGGCCGATCACCGTCGTCGAGAGCCGCCTACTGGGAGGGGAGTGCTCTTACTGGGCCTGCATGCCGTCCAAGGTGCTCCTCCGTGCGCCCGAGCTCGTGGCCGCCGCTCGCTTGGCGCCGGGAGCGGCGGAAGCGGTGGGAGGCGGCCTCGACGTCGAGCGCCTGTTTTGGTGGCGCGATCAGGTGGTAGACGGCTGGGATGACACCGCGCATGCCGACTGGCTGGCCGGACTGTCCGTCGAGCTCGAGCCCGGCCCGGGGCAGGTGGTCGCCCCCGGCCTGGTCGAGGTCGCGGGAAGGCGGATCGCCTTCGAGCACCTGGTGGTGGCCACCGGCTCCTCGCCCTCCATCCCCGACATCCCCGGCCTGGACGGGGTGGACTTCTGGACGACCGCCGAGGCGACGGCCGCCCGTGGGGTGCCGGAGAGCCTGGTCGTGCTCGGCGGTGGCGTCGCCGGGTGCGAGCTCGCCCAGCTCTTTTGCCGTCTCGGCGCACGGGTGACGATCGTCCAGCGCCGCCGGCTTTTGCCCCGCCTCGATGCGCAGGCGGCGGAGATCCTGCAGGCGACCTTCCAGACGGAGGGCATCGAGCTTCGTCTGGGCGCGTCGGCCGAGCGGGTGGAGCGGACGGTGGAGGGGGTGCTGGTGCGCCTCTCCGACGGC
>PSLH01000074.1:0-9537 GCA_040289505.1 Thermoleophilia bacterium
ACCGAGGAGAGCGTGGCCCGGCTCGTGACCGCCCTTGGCCGCTCGCTCGAGCGGTGGCGAGGATCCCCCCGCTCGCCGGGGGGAGCGAGCGCCGTCTGGTCAGTGGCGCCAGAGGTTGCCCTGTCGCCGAGGCAGGCGTTCTTCTCCTCTCGGGAGGCAATCCCGGTGGAGCGGGCAGCGGGCCGGGTGGCCGCCGAGATGGTGGCTCCCTACCCGCCTGGCATCCCCGCGCTTGCCCCCGGGGAGGTGGTCTCCGCATCCCTCCTTGAGGCCCTGCGGGAGGCGCGAGCGGCGGGCACTCGGCTTGCCTACTGCGCCGACCCGAAGCTGCGGACGCTCGAGGTCGTCGCCCGCGCCTAGCGCTGCTCAGGAGGCGGGACGCCAAGCGGGGTCGACGTCGTTGTCGGCCTCGGTGACCTGGCGCCGGCCGCGCCCGTCGGCGTTCATGACGAGGATGGCCCCGTCGCTGGCGAAGGCGATCCGCTTGCCGTCGGGCGACCAGGAGGGATCGAACTCGTCGCCGGGGCTACGGGTGAGGTCGCGAAGGCCGCTTCCGTCGACTCGAGCGACGTAGATATCCCACTGGCTTTCCGCTCGAGCGGAGAAAGCGATGACCTTCCCGTCGGGCGACCAGGCAGGGGCGAGCTCGTCCAGGGCGCCGTGGGTGAGCCGTCGCTCCCGCCCTCCCTGGGCGTCGGCGATGATGATGCTCGCGATCTCGCTGGCCTTGCGGGCGAAGGCGATCTTCGTGCCGTCGGGCGACCAAGCAGGTCCGTACTCCACCCCTGGGGCGCGAGTTAGCCGCCGCAGGCCCTTGCCGTCGACGCCGATGACCCACAGGTCGGCCTGCGTCTTGGTGCCCCGCTCGAACGCGATTCTCCTCCCGTCGGGCGACCACGCGGGGCTCGTGCCCTCGGTGAGAGCACGGGTCGATCCGGTGGCCGCGTCCATCAGGTAGATGCGGTAGGGCCCGTCCGTGTTGCTGGCGAAGGCGATCTTCGTGCCGTCAGGCGACCAGGCAGGGCTGGAGACGAACCGGCCCTGGCCGGGATCGGCGCGCTCGCTCAGCCGCTCCTCGCCGCCCCGATCGGCGTTGACGACGTAGACCGCCTCTGAGTCGCCCCGCACGCGGACGAAGGCGATGGAGTCGGAGCCCAGCACGAGCGGCGCAGAGCCCCCGCAGCCGGCGACGAGCGCGGTTAGGAGGAGGGGGGAGAGGACGATCGCTCGCCGGGACACCGGGGAGGGCGCTAGCCGCCGATGTAGCTCATCTCGACCTTGGGAAGGGACGCTGTCTCGGCCGTACGGATCTCCGAGTAGCGATCGGTACGGGCGCTCCACGCCCGGGCGATGGCGGCCTCGATCTCCTCGTCGCCGGCGCCCGAGCGGACCAGGGCTCGCAGGTCGTGACCGCGGGCGGCGAAGAGGCAGGTGTAGAGCCGTCCCTCGGCGGATAAGCGGGCCCGAGTGCAGCCGCCGCAGAAGGGCTGGGTGACAGAGGCAACGATGCCGATCTCGCCCCCTCCATCCAGGTACCGGTAGCGGCGGGCCACCTCCCCTGGGTAGTTGGGAGCGAGCGGCTCGAGCGGCAGCTCGGCGTCGATCTTGGCCACGATCTCCGCCGCCGGGACGACGTCGTCCAAGCGCCAGCCGTTCGTCTGGCCCACGTCCATGTACTCGATGAAGCGGAGGATGTGGCCGCTTCCGTGGAAGTAGCGGGCCATGGGGAGGATGCTGTCCTCGTTCACGCCCCGCTTGACCACCATGTTGATCTTCACGGGAAGGCCTGCCGCCGCTGCCGCCTCGATCCCCTCGAGAACCCGAGCCACGGGGAAATCGACGTCGTTCATGGCCCGGAAGACCTCGTCGTCAAGCGAGTCGAGGCTGACCGTGACCCGCCGCAGCCCCGCCTGCTTGAGCCGGGGGGCAAGACGGGCAAGGAGGGAGCCGTTGGTGGTGAGGGCGAGATCGAGCCCCTCGATTTCGGCCAGCAAGGCGACGAGCGTGTCCAGATCTCGTCGTAGCAGGGGCTCTCCGCCGGTGAGACGGACTTTCCTCACCCCAAGACGGGCGAAGATACGGGCGAGCCGGGCGATCTCCTCGAAGGTGAGGAGCTCGCGACGATCGAGGAACCGGTAGCCGCGCCCGAACACCTCCTTGGGCATGCAGTAGACGCAGCGGAAGTTGCAGCGGTCGGTGACCGAGATGCGAAGATCGCGCAGGGGACGGCCCAAGGTGTCGGCAACGCTCACGGGTATCAGCGTACCGCTCCCGGCCCCCTCCGGCCCCCCTGGCCGTGATCTCGCCAGAAGGCCCCTCGAAAGAGCTCTCCCTACAGGAGCCAGCGGCCCTCCGCTTGCACGATCCTCCCGTCCAGCACGAGGCGGCCGCCCTGGCGGAGATCCTTGACCAGATCCCAGTGGATAGCGCTCACGTTGGTGCCGCCCAGGAAGGAGTAGCTCTGGCCGAGCGCGAGGTGGATCGAGCCCTCCATCTTCTCGTCGAAGAGCACGTTACGCATCGGGCGAGCGACGCCGGGGTTGAGGCCGATCCCAAGCTCGCCGAGGCGGCGAGCTCCTGGGTCGCGCTCGAGGGCCGCGAGCAGCGCCTGCTCGCCGGTCGCGGCCGACGCCTCCACTACCTGGCCGGCTCGGAAGCGGAGCCGAACGCCCTGGAGCTCGTGCCCGTCGTAGACGGCCGGGCACTCGCCGAAGACGATGGTGCCTTCGGCCGAGTCCTCCACGGGGGCGTAGAAGATCTCCCCGCCCGGCATGTTCGTCCGCCCGTCGTCGACCTCGCCCCTGCGGCCGGACAGGCTCAGGCGTAGGTCGGTACCCGGGCCCACGATGCGCACCTCCTCGGCCGCGTCGAAGAGCTGGAGGTAGCGGAGGAGCCGCTCGCGCTCGGCGTCCCAGTCACGGAGGCAGGCGGCGTACAGGATCTCCTCCAGCTGGGGCAGCGTGAGGCCGGCCTCTTGAGCGAGCGCCTGGGTGGGGAACTGGCAGCTCACCCAGGGGATCTCCATGGCCATCGTTCGCCGGAAGAAGACGCGCTCTCTCCGGCGGACGAGCGCCCGCCGCTCGGGGTCGAGGTCGGAGCCTTGGCGCGTGTTCTCGGGCGCCTCGATGGTGATGCGAGCGTCCATGAGCTCGCAGGCAGCGCGGTCGATCGCGGGAAGCTCGCCCACGAGGTCGAGCGGGGCCTCGGCCGCCCACACGAGGTCGGTCGGCCACAGGCTCCAGTTGAGCCGGACGACGGCGTAGGCGCCCCGCTCGGCGATCGCTCCCTGCACCGCCTCGACCAGCGGCCGAGCAAGCGGAGTCGAGCGCACGAGCACCTGCCAGTTCGGCTGGACGTCGAGGCAGCGCTCGACGAGGAGGCGGGCGTACTGCTCGACACGGGGATCGGCGGCTAGATGAGCCATGTCCCCCCATCCTGAACGACCTGGCCGTCGAGCTCGATGCGCCCTCCTCGGCGGAGGTCCTTGACCATGTCCCAGTGGACGGCGCTGACGTTGGTGCCGCCCAGGAAGGGAAAGCCGTTCCCCAGGGCGAGGTGGACGGTGCCTTCGATCTTCTCGTCGAACAACGTGTTCTTGAGGTGTCGCTGGATGCCAGGGTTGCAGCCGATGCCGAACTCGCCCAGGACGCGGGCTCCCTCGTCCGCGTCCAAGGTGGCATGGAGGAAGTCCTCGTCGGTGCGCGAGGATGCCTCTACCACCCGTCCTCCCTGGAAGCGAAGTCGCACTCCCTCCACTGCCCGCCCGTCGTAGCAGGCGGGGTACTCGGCGAAGGTGATGACTCCCTCGGCCGAGTCCTCCACCGGGCTGTAGAAGACCTCGCCGCCCGGCATGTTGGCGCCCAGAGCGTCCACCTGGCCGTGGCGCCCGGCGAGGCTGAAGCGGAGGTCGGTACCCTCGGCCACGATTCGCACCTCGTCGCCAGCGTCGAAGCGGTCGGCGATCCGGCGCATCCGCTTCGCCAGGGAGTCCCAGTCGACGAGGACAGCGCCGTAGAGGAGCTCGTTGAAGGCAGCGAGGGACATGCCCGCGTCTTGGGCCAGAGCGTGGGTGGGAAACTGGCAGCCGAGCCAGGGCTTCTCTCCCGAGAAGAACGGCTCCACATGCGGGCGCTGGGCGGAGCGGCGGAGCGTCAGCCGCTCCCCGGGGACCTCCGAGCCAGCCCGGGTGTTCTCCGGGGCCTCGATGACGAGGAGGCAGTCGGCGTGGTCGAGCTCGTACGCCTCGATGGCGGGCAGGCGGGCGAGCAGCTCGCTAGGGGCTCTACGTGTCCAGGCAGGATCGACCCGGGAGAAGCTGAGCCGAGGAAGGGCGTAGGCGCCCCGGCGGGCGATCCGGCGCGTCGCCTCCTCCACGAGTGGCCGTCCTAGAGGGCTGCTGTACACGAGCACCTGCCAACCCGGCTGGACGTCAAGACAGCGCTCGACGAGGAGGGCAGCGTAGGCCTGGAGTCGCCCATCCCCTGGGGGAACGGCCTCAGGACTTGACATAATAAGGCTTAGATTTTATTCTTGAAGAGATACTAATCATCAACGGAGGCTGATCGACATGGGTAAGGCTATCGGTATCGACCTCGGGACGACCAACTCCTGCATGGCCGTGATCGAGGGCGGCGAGCCCACCGTGATCCCCAACGCCGAGGGCGGCCGCACGACGCCGTCGGTGGTGGCGTTCACCAAGGACGGGCAGCGGCTGGTGGGGGCGCCGGCCAAGCGCCAGCAGGTGACCAACCCGGAGAACACCATCTTCTCCATCAAGCGGTTCATGGGCCGCAAGTACGACGAGGTCACCGAGGAGATGAAGATCGTCCCCTACAAGGTGGTCAGGGGGCCGAACGACGACGTGCGCGTCCAGGTGGGCGGCAGGGAGTACGCGCCGCCCGAGATCAGCGCCATGATCCTCCAGAAGCTGAAGCAGGACGCGGAGGCATACCTGGGGGAGGAGGTCACGGAGGCGGTTATCACCGTGCCCGCCTACTTCAACAACGCCCAGCGGGAGGCGACTAAGGACGCGGGCAAGATCGCCGGGCTCAACGTGCTGCGCATCATCAACGAGCCCACCGCCGCCTCGCTCGCCTACGGCCTCGACAAGGAGGCTGACCAGACCATCCTCGTCTTCGACCTGGGCGGCGGGACCTTCGACGTGTCCATCCTGGAGATCGGCGACGGCGTGTTCGAGGTCAAGGCGACCTCGGGGGACAACCATCTGGGCGGCGACAACTGGGACAAGGCCATCGTCGACTGGATGGTGGCCGAGTTCAAGAAGGACCACGGCATCGATCTCTCCCAGGATCGGATGGCCCTGCAGCGGCTGTACGAGGCAGCCGAGAAGGCCAAGGTGGAGCTGTCCTCGACCATGACTACCCAGATCAACCTGCCCTTCATCACGGCGACCCCCGAGGGGCCCAAGCACCTGGACATGCAGCTCACCCGGGCCAAGCTGAACGAGCTCACCCGCGACCTCTTGGAGCGGGTAGTCGGGCCCACGAAGCAGGTGCTCGCCGATGCTGGCCTCAAACCCGAGCAGATCGACCACGTCGTCCTGGTGGGCGGCATGACTCGCATGCCGGCCGTGCAGGACAAGGTACGGGAGCTGATCGGCAAGGAGCCGCACAAGGGGGTCAACCCGGACGAGGTGGTAGCCGTGGGCGCCGCCATCCAGGCGGGCGTGCTCAAGGGCGAGGTCAAGGACGTCCTCCTGTTGGACGTGACGCCGCTCTCCCTGGGCATCGAGACCAAGGGCGGCATCTTCACCAAGCTGATCGAGCGCAATACCACCATCCCCACCCGGAAGTCGGAGATCTTCACCACCGCCGAGGACAACCAGCCCTCAGTCGAGATCCACGTACTGCAGGGGGAGTCCGAGATGGCCGCCTTCAACAAGACGCTAGGCAAGTTCCAGCTCGTCGGCATCCCGCCGGCGCCGCGGGGGGTGCCCCAGATCGAGGTCACCTTCGACATCGACGCGAACGGCATCCTCCACGTCACGGCCAAGGATCTGGGCACCGGCAACCAGCAGCAGATCCGGATCGAGGGCGGCTCCGGCCTCAAGCCGGAGGAGGTGGAGCGGATGATGAAGGAGGCCGAGGCCCACGCTGAGGAGGCGCGCAGGATGCGCGAGCTGGCCGAGGCCAAGAACGCGGCCGAGAACCTCGTCTACCAGACCGAGAAGAGCCTCAAGGAGCACCGCGATCGGCTGAGCGCGGCGGAGGCGTCCACCATCGAGGGTCGGATCATGGAGCTCAAGCAGGCGCTGGAGGGGAACGACCTGGCCGAGATCAAGGCCAAGACCGACGCTCTGGTCGAGGCCTCGCACAAGCTGGCCGAGGCCGTGTACGCCAAGGCTGCAGCCGAGCAGGCCGCCAGCGCCAAGGCCTCCGGCGACGGCACCTCCCAGGAGGAGGAGGTCGAGGAGGCCGAGTACGAGGTCGTGGACGAAGGGAAGTCATCGTGACGGCGAAGAGTCCCACTAAGGCTGAGTTGGCCCAGCGGGTCGAGGAGCTCGAGCAGCGGCTGGCCGAGGCCGAGGCCAAGCGGGACGAGTACCTGAACGACCTCAAGCGCCTCGCCGCGGAGTTCGACAACTTCCGCAAGCGGGCCGCGCGCGACCAGGAGAACCTGGTCGCGCGGGCCCACGAGCGGCTGGTCAAGGCTCTTCTGCCCGTCCTCGACGACCTGGAGCGGGCCCTACAAGCGGCGGCCGAGCACGAGGAGGCCAAGCTGGAGGAGGGGGTTCGCCTCGTCCACCGCGAGCTCCTGGACGTGCTCGTTCGCGAGGGCCTGGTCGAGATCGCCACCGACGGCCAGTTCGATCCCCACGTCCACGAGGCGCTCCTCCAGCAGCCCTCCGAGGCTGAGGAGGGATCCGTGATCGAGGTGCTGCAGAAGGGCTACCGCCTCGGCGACCGGGTGCTCCGCCCGGCCCGGGTCGTCGTAGCCGGCCCCAAGGAGGAGGCGACGGGCGACGGTGGCAACGCGGACAGCTAAGAACCTCTACGACGTCCTCGGCGTCCCCAAGACGGCGACGCAGGAGGAGATTAAGAAGGCCTACCGGCGCCTCGCCCGCCAGTGGCACCCCGACAAGAACCCTGATAACCCGGAGGCGGAGGAGCGCTTCAAGGAGATCCAGGCCGCCTACGACGTCCTCTCCGATCCCGAGAAGCGCAAGCGCTACGACGCCGTGGGCTCGCCCGACGGCAGGCTGGGCCCGGAAGGGACGTTCATCTTCGAGGACCTGGGCGACCTCTTCGGCGGCCTGGGCGGCCTCGGCGACCTCTTCGGCGGTCTCTTCGGCGGTCGAGCAACCGCCGGGACTCGCCGCCAGCGCGGGCGGCGAGGAGCCGACGTGGAGGTGGAGGTGACGCTCTCCTTCGAGGATGCCCTGCGGGGCGTGGAGACCACCATCCCCGTCAGCCTGGACAGCCCCTGCTCTCAGTGCGGCGGCTCGGGGTCACGGCCGGGCACGGCGCCGGTCGTGTGCCCCCAGTGCCAGGGGCGGGGCATGGTGGCCGAGAGCCAAGGACTCTTTGCCATCTCCCACCCCTGCTCTCGCTGCCGTGGGCACGGCACCGTGGTCGAGGATCCCTGCCCCCGCTGCCGAGGGACGGGTAGGGAGCGTCGCACCCGGCGCTTCAAAGTACAGATCCCGCCTGGAGTGAAAGACGGTACCCGCATTCGGCTGCGGGGCAAGGGCGAGGCCGGCTACGAGGGAGGGCCAGCAGGCGACCTCTACGTCGTCACTCGGGTGCAGCCCTCGCCCCTCTTCCGTCGTCGAGGCGATGCCGATCTCGAGATCGACGTTCCCGTCACCTTCCCCGAGGCGGCTCTCGGTGCCACCGTCGATGTCCCGACTCCCGACGGGCCGATCTCGCTCAAGATCCCAGCCGGGTCCCAGGACGGGAAGCTCTTGCGGGTGCGCGGTCGAGGGGCGCCCAAGCTCGGCGGGCACGGGCGTGGCGACCTGTACGCGCGACTACGGGTGACCGTTCCTACCAAGCTGACCAAGCGCGAGCGCGAGCTCATCGAGGAGCTGCAGCGCATCTCGCGCGAGAGCCCGCGGGAGAAGGCCTTCAGGAGCTGACGAGCGGTGGAAGAGCGAGACGATAGGCCTCGGTACACGATCTCGGTAGCAGCCGAGCTCGTAGGCATGCACCCCCAGACCCTGCGCATCTACGAGCAGAAAGGGCTGGTACGCCCGGGGCGGACGCCCGGGGGGACGCGCCTCTACTCCGAGCGGGATCTCGACCGGCTACGCGAGATCCAGCGCCTCACCGGCGAGCTTGGCCTGAACTTGGCCGGCGTCCGCCGCGTGCTCGCTCTCGAGGACGAGATCGCTGCCCTGCGTGCCCGCCTGGAGCGCCTGGAGCGAGAGATGCAGGAGGAGATCGGCCGCGTGCACCGGCAGTACCGGCGGGAGATCGTTCTCTACTCGGAGGCGCAGCGGCTGGCCCGCCTCCCTTCCCTGTCCCGACGATCGACCAAGCGAGGTGTAGACAGATGGACTTCGGCCGACTGACCGTGAAGAGCCGCGAGGCGGTGGCGGGCGCTCAGGAGCTTGCCCGCCGCCGAGGAAACCCCGAGATCACTCCCGACCACTTGCTTCTTTCCCTCCTCGAGCAGGAGCTCCCTCGCACCCTGCTCGGCGAGCGGGCAGAGGCGGTCAGGCGTCAAGCGGAGGAGCGCCTCGCCCGGCTTCCCGCCGTGAGCGGCGCCACCCAGCAGCCGACCCTGTCCCGGCGGTTGTCGGAGGTCTTCGAGCGGGCCGAGCAGGAGATGCGCTCGTTGGACGACGAGTACCTGTCGGTGGAGCACCTCCTCCTGGCGCTCGACGTCGTCCCCAGAGACGAGCTTCTTTCCCGCCTGCGCCAGGTGCGGGGAAGCCAGCGGGTTACATCAGAGAATCCGGAGGGAAGCTACCAAGCCCTGGAGAAGTTCGGCCGCGACCTCACTGCCCTGGCCGAGCAGGGAAAGCTCGACCCGGTGATCGGTCGCGACGAGGAGATCCGGCGGGTGATCCAAGTCCTGTCGCGGCGGACGAAGAACAATCCCGTGCTCATCGGCGACCCCGGCGTGGGCAAGACGGCGATCGTCGAGGGCCTGGCTCAGCGCATCGTCGCCGGCGACGTGCCGGAAGGCCTCAAGGGGAAGCGGGTGTGGGCCCTTGACATCGGCGCCCTCGTCGCCGGCACCAAGTACCGGGGCGAGTTCGAGGAGCGCCTGAAGGCTGTGCTGCAGGAGATCAAGGCGGCCGAGGGCGACCTCATCGTGTTCATCGACGAGCTGCACACGATCGTCGGCGCCGGCGCCGCCGAGGGGGCGGTGGACGCCGCCAACATGCTCAAGCCCATGCTCGCCCGGGGCGAGCTTCGCTGCATCGGCGCGACCACGCTGGACGAGTACCGCGAGCACATCGAGAAGGACCCAGCGCTGGAGCGGCGCTTCCAGCCGATCTTCGTGGGCGAGCCCTCCGTGGCCGACACCATCGCGATCCTGCGCGGGCTCAAGGAGCGCTACGAGGCC
>PSLH01000074.1:9584-11068 GCA_040289505.1 Thermoleophilia bacterium
TCCTCGCCGACCGCTACATCTCCGGCCGCTTTTTGCCCGACAAGGCGATCGACCTCGTCGACGAGGCCGCCTCGCGGGTGCGCATGGAGATCGACTCAGTGCCGCTGGAGCTGGACGAGGCCGAGCGGCGCGTCCGCCAGCTTGAGATCGAGCTGGCGGCCATGGCCAAGGAGGCGCCGGAGGTGCGGGAGCCCGTGGAGCGGGAGCTCGCCGAGGCCAAGGCCGCCCGCGACGAGCTGGCCGCCCGCTGGGCCAAGGAGAAGGAGTCCTTGGAGCGCGTGAAGGAGATCACCCGCCGCATCGACGAGCTCAAGATGGAGGCCGAGCGGGCAGAGCGCGAGGGCAACCTGCAGCGGGTGGCGGAGATCCGCTACGGCGAGCTGCCGGCGCTGGAGAAGGAGCTGGCCGAGCGGGAGGCAGCGACGCGCGACCACGAGCCTATGGTGAAGGAGGAGGTGGACGAGGACGACATCGCCGCCGTCGTCTCCCGCTGGACGGGGATCCCGGTGACGCGGCTTCTCGAGGGGGAGACGGAGAAGCTGATCCACATGGAGGAGCGCCTGCACGAGCGGGTGGTCGACCAGGAGGAGGCGGTGGAGGCGGTGGCGAACGCGCTTCGCCGCGCCCGCTCAGGTCTACAGGATCCCAACCGCCCCATCGGCTCGTTCATCTTCCTGGGCCCGACCGGGGTGGGAAAGACGGAGCTTGCTCGCGCCTTGGCCGAGTTCATGTTCGACGACGAGCGGGCCATGGTCAGGCTAGACATGTCCGAGTACCAAGAGAGGCACACCGTGTCGCGCCTGATCGGTGCCCCGCCCGGCTACGTCGGCTACGAGGAGGGCGGCCAGCTGACCGAGGCGGTGAGGCGACGCCCCTACTCAGTGGTGCTCCTGGACGAGATCGAGAAAGCCCACCCGGAGGTGTTCGACCTGCTCCTGCAGATCCTGGACGACGGGCGGCTGACCGACGGCCACGGGCGCACGGTCGACTTCCGGAACACGGTGATCATCATGACCTCGAACATCCGCTCGAAGGAGGCGCTCAAGGAGCACTTCCGGCCCGAGTTTCTGAACCGGATCGACGAGGTGATCGAGTTCAGGCCGCTGACGCGCGAGCAGCTCTCTGAGATCGTCGAGCTCCAGCTCCGCCGGCTGCGCCAGCGGCTCCTCGAGCGCGGCTTGGACATCGAGGTCACCGACCGAGCCAAGGAGCTCGTGGCCGAGGCGGGTTTCGATCCCGCCTACGGGGCCAGGCCGCTCAAGCGGGCGATCCAGCGCCTGATCGAGAACCCGCTGGCGAGGAAGCTGCTGGAGCGCGAGCTTGCCGACGGCGACACCGTCCTCGTCGACGCCGAGAACGGCGAGCTTGTCTTCCGCAAGGCGAGAGCGGCCGAGCCAGCTGCGGCCGCGACCTAGCGGTCGCGGGCGGGGTCAGGTCTTGCATTGGAGCACAAGGGAGATCGCCACGGCGGTGCCGCTCACCTA
>PSLH01000075.1:0-6773 GCA_040289505.1 Thermoleophilia bacterium
TGCATCCACGGCCACGTCCGAGGGAAGCCGGGGCGCGAGCCGTGGCCTCGTGTACTTGCCCTTGCGGTGGGAGGCAAGCGACCGCAGCCGTCGCCCTGGCCGCGCGCGCTCGGCGCGGTCGCGGCGCTCCCGGTCATGGAACACCGCCTGGGCGTTCACGTCGAGGGGGGCAATGCCAAAGGTACCCTCGATCTTGGCCTCGATCTCGAGGCCTAGGTCACCCGTTCCGGTGCCGCTTTTTTTGCTAGCTCGGCGTCCAGCGCCTCCTCGAGCAAGCGGCGGACGAGCTGGGAGTCCACCGCGGGGGCAGGGCCAAAGGGATCGGCCGACATCCGATGGCCGAGCGCGAGCGCCGCCGCCTCCACCACGTCCTCGTCCTCCACCTGCTCCCGTCCAGCCAGGGCAGCGATTGCCTTGGCGCACTCCACGATGGTCACGTCGGCTCGGTGGCTCGCCACCCCAGCCTTCACCACCAGACGGGCGATGGCCCCGTAGAGGGGGCGGGGGAGGCGGATCCGTCCAAGCGCCTGCTCCGCCTCGGCCAGGCAACGCGCCAGCGCCTGTTGAGCCTCGGCCCACGAGGCGAGGAAGGCGTCAGGGTCGGCGGTGAAGGCCTCCCGCCGGCGTACGATCTCGGCTCGGGCCTCCGGGTCGTACACGGCATCCACCGCCACCTGAAGGCCGATGCGATCGGCGATCTGGGGCCTCAGCTCTCCTTCCTCCTCGTTCATGGTGCCGACGAGGATGAAGCGAGCGGGATGGGCGATGGAGATCCCTTCCCGTTCCACCACGTTCACGCCTAGGGCGGCGGCGTCGAGCAGGATGTCGGTCAGGTGGTCGTCGAGGAGGTTGATCTCGTCCACGTACAGGATGCCCCGGTTGGCCTCGGCCAGAAGCCCCGGCTGGAGGGCCCGCTCGCCCTCGCGCAGCGCCCGCGCGATGTCCACCGTCCCTGCCACCCGATCCTCGGTGGCGTTGAGGGGCAGGTCGACGATGCGCCGGCGGCGGCGAGCGACGGGGAGCTCCTCTCCTCGCTGGCGCCGGTCGGAGCACGCTGGGCAGGGGGCGGCGGGGTCGCAGCTGAAGGGGCAATCGGCCACCACCTCGATCTCGGGGAGGAGCTCTGCCAGCCCGCGCGCGGCCGTCGACTTGCCCGTCCCTGCCGGCCCCTTCACGAGCACGCCGCCCACGGCTGGGTTGACGGCGTTGACCAGGAGCGCCTTCTTCAGGCGCTCCTGGTCGACGATGGCCGTGAACGGGTAGTAGCGGAGGCTCACGCGGTGATCACCAGCCGCTTGCCGAAGGTGGGCTCGGCCTGGACGATGGGCGGGAACTGCCAGGTGCCGATCAGCGGCACCGCCGTGTCCCGGTTGACCTTGACGTCGACCACGAACGGCTTCCCGCTTCCCAAGGCGGTGGCCAAGGCATCGGCTAGGTCGCCGGGGGCCTCAACCGAGATCCCGCCCGCCCCCATGGCCTCGGCCATGCGGGCGAAGTCGGGGTTCCAGAGCTCGCCCGTCTTGTGCTTCATGAAGCTGGTGGCGATCTCCCGGTTGTCCATGTAGAACCGCTGCAGATCGCGGATGACGCCGATCGTGAAGTTGTTGAGGATCACCCACACGACCGGGATGTCGTGCTCCACGGCGGTGGCTACCGAGCCGGGGAACATCATGAAGCTGCCGTCGCTCGTCACGCAGATCGCCGGCCGGTCGGGGCGAGCGAGCTTGACCCCGAGGACGCCGCAGGTGCCGAAGCCCATGCCTGCAAAGCCTCCCGGCGTGAACACCGTCCGCGGCTCGTACACCTCCCAGTACTGCTCCACCCAGGTCTGGTGGTTGCCGGTGTCGGTGATCATGAGCGTGTCCCGAGGAGCTGCCTTGCGCAGCTCCCCGATCACCCGCCGGGGGTCGATGGGCGTGGCGTCGGAGGCCATCTCCGGCTTGATGAAGTTGTCCCACTCCATCTTCCACGCCTCGATGCTCTCGTCCCAGCCCGAGCGCTCCCGCTTCGCTCCTTGCCGGGCGGCCATGTCGCGGAGCTGCCTGAGGACCTCGCGAGCGTCGCCCACGATGCCGAGCTCGGTGGGGTAGTTGCGCCCGATCTCGGTGGGATCGATGTCCACGTGGATGAGCTTGGTGGGCGGGATGTTGTAGGTATAGCCGGGCACCCAGGACGAGCAGTGGATGTCGGAGAAGCGGCAGCCGATGGCCAAGATGAGGTCGGCGTTGCGGGCCGCCTCCGTGGCTGGGTACTCGCCCCAGCAGCCGGCGATGCCCAGGTACAGGGGGTGCCCGTAGGGAAGGACGCCCTTGCCCATGAACGTCGAGTAGACGGGGACGTTGACGAGCTCGGCGAAGGCTCGAAGCTCCTCGGCCGCGTCGGAGAAGACGACCCCGCCTCCGGCCAGGATCAGGGGGCGACGGGCGGCGAGCAGCATCTCGAGCGCCTTCGCTACCGCCTCGGGCGATCCGGGCGTACGCCAGTTGAGGTGGAGCGAGCGCTCCGCCGGCTCGGGCACCTCCACGTCCCCGGTGCGGATCCAAAGGTCGTAGGGCACGTCGATGTGCACCGGGCCAGGCCGACCGGTGCGGGCGAGCTTGAAGGCCTTGGGCAGGAACCTCGCCAGATCCTCGACGCTCTGGGCCTGGAAGCTCCGCTTGGAGATGACCTTGGCGATGCTCGGGTAGTCGGCCTGGTAGAAGCGGTACTCCTCCTGCAGGGCGCCAGAGTCGTACTGGCTCGTCGCTACCTGGCCGGTCAGGGCGATGAAGGCGGAGGAGTCGTAGAACGCGTTGGCCATGGCCACCGTGAGCAGCATGGGGCCAGGACCGGTTGACGTGTACACCGGGATGAGCTGCCCCGAGGCGCGGAAGTAGGCGTCGGCCATGTAGCCAGCCGCGCTCTCGGTGCGGGGGAAGACGATCTTGAGCTCGTCCTGGTGGTTGTAGACGCCGTCGAGCAGACCTACGGCGCCGTGACCCGCGTAGCCGAAGAGGTACGGCACCTTCTCCTTGATCAAGTACTCGGCGACGAGGTCGCAGCCACGTATCTCGGCCATGTATGCCCTCCCTCTGAGAGCCTGTCTGGGACGAGAGCAACTATAGGTCGGAAGGCCGAAGCCGGGAGTCCCCAGGAGCTCCTGGGGGCGGTCGCTGAGACGGGCGCCAGCGTCCGCTCAGTTGCCGCCTCAGCCTCCGTCCTCCGCCTCCCGCCGGAAGTGCTCGACCGTCTCCTCGATGCCCTGGGCAAGAGGGGTGACGGGACAGGGGAACCGCTCGCCCGGGAGCCTCTCCGGGAAGGGGAGGGCTCGCTCCTCGAAGGTGACGAGGCCTGCCGCCTCCGGCGCCGCCGCCTCGATCGCCGCCACCACCTCGGCCATGGACACCGGCTCCCCGGGGAAGTCGTAGACGAAGGCGCCCGTCGGCTCGGCCTGGGCGGCGAGGAGGAAGGCGTGGGCTACGTCGGGCGCGTAGTGAAGCTCGGTCTTTCCGCCGAAGCCGATGCGGTAAGGCTGCCTCCGAGCGGCGGCGCGCATAGCGTGCGTAGGGTCGGCGGTCACCCCCTGATCGCGTCCCGGCCCGTACACCGAGAAGGGGCGAAGGCCGATGCTGGCGACCCTCTCGTCCTGCCAGTAGACCCGGGCCGTCCCCTCGTTCGCCAGCTTGTACACCCCGTAGAGGGTGCGAGGGAGGATGCGGCCCTGCTCGTCGTACACCGCCGCCGAGCTCGCGTAGGCGACCGTCGTCTGGAGACCCCGTCGCTTGGCCGCCTCGAAGACGTTGACGGTGCCCACCACGTTGACGCGGGCGCCCAGAGGCGGGTCAGCCCTGCAGAAGGGCACCTGGAGAGCGGCCAGGTGGACGACGTGGGTAACCGCGTAGCGGCCCAGAGTCCGCGCCAGCTGGTCGAGGTCGGTGACGTCGCCCCGGACGATCTCGATCGCCTCTCGCTCCTTCGGGCTGGCGATGGCCTTGAGGCGGCGGTCGTCGTGGCCGAGGTCGTAGCCGATCACCCGCCAACCGTCGCGGGCGGCGAGGAGAGCCGTCCAGGCGCCCAGACAGCCGAGCACGCCGGTGACGAGGACGGTGCCGGGCACGCCCTACCGCAGGCCCACGTCTCTCACACGTCCTCGTAGACGGTGATGAGCTCGGTGTAGAAGTCCATGGCCGCTCGCCCTTGCTCGTGCGGACCGAACCCCGACCCCTTGATGCCGCCGAAGGGCACGTGGACGTCCACCCCTGCGGTCTGGCCGTTGACGCGCACGATCCCCGCCTCGATGCCCTGGACGAAGGCGCGAGCGCTGGCCAGGCTGGAGGTGAAGATGGCAGCAGAGAGGCCGTACTCGACGCCGTTTGCTCGCCGCAGGGCCTCCTCG
Organism: Thermoleophilia bacterium; assembly: GCA_040289505.1. Lineage (GTDB taxonomy): Bacteria > Actinomycetota > Thermoleophilia > Gaiellales > Gaiellaceae > PALSA-612. Next base: position 4,376 of record PSLH01000075.1, read on the forward strand.
AGGTCGGAGAAGCGGTAGAGGGTGGTGACGGGACCGAACACCTCCACACAGGAGAGAAAGGCGTCGTCGGCCAGCCCCTCGAACAGCGTGGGCGCCACCAGGTAGGCCTCGTCGTGGATCCGCTCGCCTCCGGCCAGCACCGTCCCGCCCTCGGCTTTGCCGCGCTCGATCCCCCGCATCACCTCGTTGAGCTGCGCCTCGTTCACGAGCGGCCCTACCTCGGTGTCAGGATCGGAGGGATCGCCCACCACTCCCCGCTCGATCCGGGCGAGCAAGCGGCGCTTGAACTCGTCGTACACCTCGTCCTGGACGTAGATGCGCCTGGTCGCCGTGCACTTCTGGCCCGCCGACCAGAACGCGCCCGCGTAGGACAGCTCGACCGCTCGGTCGAGGTCGGCGTCGGCCATGACCACCACCGGGTTGTGGCCGCCGAGCTCGAGCTGGACGCGCTTGCCGAGCGCGGTCGCCTCGTCGCGCACTTGGCGGCCGACCGCCACCGAGCCGGTGAAGGAGACGGCCTTGACCGAGGGGTGGCGAGCCAGCGGCATTCCTACCTCCGAGCCACGGCCGATGACGACGTTGAGGACGCCGGCGGGGAGGCCGGCCTCAGCGAGGCAGGCAGCCAGGTGGAGGCCGGTGAGGGGAGCCTCCTGGGCGAGCTTGAGCACGACCGTGTTGCCGTAAGCGAGCGCCGGCGCTGTCTTCCAGGCAGGGATGGCAGCGGGGAAGTTCCAAGGGGTGATCAGCCCCACCACCCCCAGCGGCCGGCGCATGGTGTAGACGACGGAGCCAGTGGCCGCCTGCTCGAACCGCTCGCCCAGCGGCCGCAGGCCCTCCCCGGCGTAGAAGCGGAGCACCTGGGCCATGCGCAGGGCCTCCAGGCGCGACTCCCGGACGGGCTTGCCCATCTCCAGGGTCATGTCCCTCGCGATCTGCTCGGCCCGCCGCTCGACCGCGTCCGCTGCCTGGAGCAGGATCTGGCCTCGTCTGGCAGCAGGAGTACGGGCCCACTCCGGGAAGGCTGCCTGGGCCGCCTCTACTGCCGCCTCGACGTCGGCCGCGTCGGAGGCCGGGAACTCGCCGATGGGCTGGGAGGGCCGCCAGGGCCCTCGCTTGACGTACGTACGGCCGGCAAGCGATGCCCGCCACTCGCCTCCCACGAAGTTGGCGAACGCGGGCCGCGCCGGTGCTTCCAGGACGTCGGTCATCTCTTGCGCTCCTTTCCCTGGGCAGCTCTTGGGTTCTGTCCTGCCACAGGATTCCTCAAGGTACCGATGCCGGGTACGCGAATCTCGACCACGTGGCCAGGACGGAGGGTGAAGTCGTCGGGAGGGACGAGGCCGGTGCCGGTGAGGAGCGCCGAGCCGGGAGGGACGGGGTTGTCGCGCAAAAGCCACTCCACCAGCTCTGAGAAGGAGCGGCGCATGCGGCCGGTGGAGGTCTCGCCCTGGAAGAGCACGCCTCCCTCCTCGTCCAGGATCCGCATCGCCACCGTCCACGGGGTCTCCCAGTCGCCGTCCACGAGGAGGGCCGGCCCCAGGGCGCAGGCGCCGGCGTAGATCTTGGCCTGAGGGAGGTAGAGCGGGTTCTCGCCCTCGATGGAGCGGGAGGAGACGTCGTTGCCGATGGTGAGCCCGACGATGGCGCCGTTCTCGCCCAGGACCACGGCCACCTCCGGCTCGGGCACGTTCCAGCACGAGTCGCTCCGCACCCGAATGGGCCGTCCCGGGCCCACCGTGCGCCGGCAGCAGGCGTCCTTCAAGAAGAGCTCGGGGCGGTCAGCCTCGTACACGAGCGCGTACACGTCCTTGACCTGGGACTCCTGGATGCGGGCGTCCCGGCTTCGCTCGTAGGTCACCCCGGCGCACCACACCTCGGGCGGCTCGATCGGGAGGAGGAGCTCGTAGGGCTGGGGAAGCTCCAGCGTCTCCTCGTCGAGGGGCGCCACCGGGAGCTCCTCGACGGCGCAGGTGGCGACGCCTTGCGGGCCTCGGTAGCGGACGATCCGCCTCAGTAGACGGCCCTCCCTCCCGAGATGTCGAAGGTGGCGCCGGTAGAGAAGGAGCAGTCCTCGCTGGCGAGCCAGCAGATGAGCGCGGCGACCTCCTCGGCCTTTCCCATCCGGCCCAGCGGGATGCGCTCCACCATGTAGTCGATGTGCTCCTGCGAGAGGCCAGCCAGGATCGGGGTCTCGATCACGGCCGGGGCCACGCAGTTGACGAGGACGCCGGTGCCGGCGAGATCCTTGCCGATCGACTTGGTCATGGCGATCACGGCTGCCTTGGAGGCGGAGTAGGCCGCGGCCATCGGGTTTCCCTCCTTGCCAGCGATGGAGGCGACGAGGACGATGCGGCCGTAGCCCCGGGCCACCATGCCGGGAATGGCGGCCCGGCAGGCG
>PSLH01000075.1:6783-8902 GCA_040289505.1 Thermoleophilia bacterium
TAGAACGAGCCGCCGGCGTTCACGGCCATGACCTGCTGCCACTCCTCGTCGGTGACCTCCACCGTGCGCAGGGAGCGACCGGGGATGCCGGCCGAGTTGACGAGGATGTCGAGCCGGCCGTGCCTTGCCTCCACCTCGGCCACGGCAGCGTCCAGGTCGGCCGATCGGGCGATGTCTCCCCGGATGTCAGCTGAGGGGTCGCGGTCGAAGACGACCACGGTCGCCCCTCCCTGGCGCAGCCGCTCGACCGTCGCCCGGCCGATGCCGCTGGCCCCGCCAGTTACCAAAGCCACCCGTCCCTGGAAGTCGTAGTGGTTAGGCACTAGCGATCCTCTCCTCGGCGCGCATGCGTCATACCTGCAACCTCCGTCCCTCGCTTGCCGGCACTCTAATATGTGGCCGTGAGCTTCGATCCGGTCACCGACTACCCGCTGGGGGAGCGGCGCCCAGACCTCGTGACCACTCCTTCCGGCCTTCCCCTGGACCAGGTGACGCTGGAGGCGCTGCGGAGAGGCCGCTTGTCGCCAGACGACTTGCGGGCCACCGCCGAGACCCTGCGCCGACAGGCAGCGGTAGCCCTCGCGGCTGGGCGTAGCCAGCTCGCTCGCAACTTGGAGCGGGCGGCCGAGCTAGCCGCCATCCCCGCCGACACCATCCTCGACATCTACACCGCGCTCAGGCCGCGCCGCTCGACCGCGAGCGAGCTCGAGGAGTGGGCCCGTCGGCTGGAGCAAGAGTGGGGGGCTCCCCAGTGCGCCGCCTTCGTTCGAGAGGCGGCTCAGGTCTACGCCGAGCGCGGGCTGCTAGCCGGTGAGCGAGCGGCGGTCTAGGCGCTTCCAGGCCCGTGAGGCTCGTGGCCTGCACCGCGAGCTCCTCATCTCCCCCTACCCTGAGCTGGGGCTGGTGGCGATGGACGGCCCCTCCGATCCCGTGCCCAGCCTGGTCGTCGAGGACGGGCGGGTGGTGGAGATCGACGGCCGGCGGGAGGAGGACTTCGACGTCATCGACCACTTCCTCGCCCGCTACGGGATCGACCTGGAGGCGGCAGCGGAGGCAGCCGCGCTCTCCGACGAGGAGATCGCCCGCTCGCTCGTCGACGTCGATTGCCGACGCGAGCGGCTAGTGCGGCTCTCGCGCGGGCTCACCCCTGCCCGCCTCGCCCGGATCGTGTCCCGGCTCGACCCGGTGGAGATGATGTTCGCGCTCAAGAAGCTGCGGGCGCGGCGGGCTCCCGCCAACCAGGCCCACGTGACCAACCTCAAGGAGAACCCTGCCCTCCTCGCCGCCGACGCCGCCGAGGCGGCGGCGCGCGGCTTCGCCGAGCAGGAGACGACCGTGGGGGTGTCCCGCTACGCCCCCTTGAACGCGATCGCCCTCCTCGTCGGCTCGCAAGCGGGTCGCCCGGGAGTGATGACCCAGTGCGCAGTCGAGGAGCGCCGCAACCTCCAGCTCGCCATGCAGGGCCTCGTCACGTACGCCGAGACCCTGTCCGTCTACGGCAGCGAGCCCGTGTTCGTGGACGGCGACGACACGCCCTGGTCGAAGGCCTTCCTCGCCTCGGCCTACGCCTCCCGCGGCGTCAAGGTGCGCTTCACCTCCGGGGGCGGCTCGGAGGCGCTCATGGGGCACGCCCAGGGGAAGTCGATGCTCTACCTGGAGGCGCGCTGCCTTGCCTGCGTGCGGGCGGCGGGGTCGCAGGGCGTCCAGAATGGCTCCATCTCCTGCGTCGCCCTCGTTCTGTCGCTGCCCGGGGGTTGCCGCGAGATCCTGGCCGAGAACCTGCTTGCCGCCTGGCTCGATTTGGAGGTCGCTTCTGGCAACGACGCCATCGCCTCGCACTCGGAGATTCGTAAGACGGCCAAGCTCATGGGACAGCTTCTTCCCGGCACTGACTTCGTCACCTCCGGCTACTCGGTCATGCCCCGTGAGGACAACGTGTTCGGAGGCGGGAACTTCGACGCCGACGACCTCGACGAGTGGCTGACCGTGCAGCGCGACTGGCAGGTGGACGGTGGCGTCGAGCCTGTCTCGGAGGAGGAGGTGGTACGCCTGCGGGAGCGCGCCGCACGGGCGATCCAGGCCGTGTTCGACGCTTTCGGCTTCCCGCCGGTGACCGAGA
>PSLH01000075.1:8912-11021 GCA_040289505.1 Thermoleophilia bacterium
CTGCCGCTTACGGCTACTCCAGCCGCGACCTTCCCGACCGCGATCGAGCTGCCGACGTGGCTGCCGCCGACCGGGTGCTGGCCGAGCGGATATCCGCGTTGGAGGTGGCGCGGGCGCTCGACGCGCGCGGCTTCCCCGAGGTGGCCGAGGCTATTCTGGGCATGCTGCGCCAGCGGGTGTCGGCCGACTACTTGCAGACCTCGGCCGTGATCGGCCCCGACTGGAGGGTGCGGTCGGCGGTGAACGACCCTAACCTCTACGCAGGGCCGGGCACGGGCTACGCGCTCGAGGGGGAGCGCTGGCAGAAGCTCCAGTCGCTTCCCCAGGTACTCGATCCCCGGTCGCTGGAGGAAGGCGAGGCAGGCCCGGAAGCGGTGCGGGAGCTGGACGTGGCTGAGAGAGGCGAGCGGGCGGACGAGGTGGTGATCGCGGTCGGCCCTGCGTTCGGGACCGCCATCCGCCGCACCATCAACGCGCTCGCTCACGACGACGTCCTGCGGGCGCTCTGCCAGGGCGTGCGCGAGGGCGGGGCCGAGCCGCGGCTCGTTCGGGTGCGGCGGTTCTCCGACGTCGCTTTCATCGGCCACGAGGGGGCCAAGCTGTCCGGCTCGGGGGTGGCCGTCGGCCTCCAGTCCAAGGGGACTGCTGTCATCCACCGGGCCGATCTCGAGCCTCTGGACAACCTGGAGCTCTTCGGCATGTCGCCGCTCTACTCGCTCGACTCCTACCGCGCCATCGGCCGCAACGCCGCCGGCTACGCCCTCGGCCGAGAGGTGGGTCCGGTGCCGACCATGCTCGACAACTTCGCTCGCGCCAAGCTGATCGTAAAGACGACCTTGCTCCATGCCCGGGAGACAGCGGCGGTCGTACCAGGGGCGCCCGCCGTCGAGCTCGCGCTCGCTGAGGACGACTGACGACCGGCCCTACGCCGGGCTACGCAGGCGGCGTCTTCTCCGCCGGCCAGGGGACGCCGCCGACGCCCCAGTTCTTGGGCGAGTGGCCCTCCACGATGACCCAGGTGTGCTCGCGCAGGCTCTCGGTCGTCGCCCGACACAGGGCGTCAGTGAGCTCGGCGATGAGCCTCCGACTCGTCTCCTCGTTGACCCGGAAGTCGAACAGCTTGACCTCGATCAAGGGCACGGCGCCTCCTCTCCTCGTACAACGCTGGACGCGCTGAGCCTACCGTGGCTCGAGGCTACGCTTGGGGCTTGCCGCCGATGCCCCAGCGCTTGGGCGACACGCCCTCCACGATCACCTGGATGTGCTCGGGGGCGGCTCCGCTCGACTCGGCCAGAGCCTTGGTCAAGCTCTCGATGATCTTGGGCACCGACTCGTCGGTCACGCGGTGGTCGAACAGCTTGACCTCGATCCAGGGCATCGATTCTCCTTCCCTCGCAGTATCCAGCCGACGATAACGCCTGCGGCCAAAAGCTGCGCGCTGGTGGAGAGCCCGCCCCCCCGGTGCCAACCGGGGAAGCGGTGAGAGGGGAAGAGATCGCGCCCGCCGGGCTTGGGCAGGGGGAGCACGTGCTCGACGTCGGGGGCAGCGCAGGCGGCGGCGCCCACCACCGCCGGGTCGAGCGGGCCCCGGCGCAGGGCGAGGAGGCAGAGGAGCACGACCCCTGACCAGATCTCGAACCGGCGGGAGCGGATCTCGCCGTGGGGGATGGCGTCCCCCGCTGCGTGGAGAGCGAGGCCGGCCAGGACGGCTCCCGCCCGGGAGCGAAGCGCAACCCCCGCTGCCGCCCCGGTCGCCACGTGCAGAGACACGATCACGGGCCGAGGCTACCGGGCCATGTAGCCGCCATCCACCGGCAGGACGACGCCGGTGATGTAGCGGGCGTCCTCGGAAAGGAGGAAGGAGACCGCCCCGGCCACGTCCTCGGGCCTGCCCCAGTGGCCTATGGGGATGCGGGCACCCACCTCGACCCGCTTCCAGTCTTCGATTTCAGACGTCATGTCCGTCTCGATCCAGCCGGGAGCGACGGCGTTGACGCGCACTCCTCTTCCCGCCAGCTCGTTGGAGAGAGCCTTGGCGAGCTGGACGACGCCGCCCTTGGAAGCTGCGTAGGAGCAGGCGTTGACGCCGCCAAAGAAGGCGAGCTGGGA
>PSLH01000076.1:0-10749 GCA_040289505.1 Thermoleophilia bacterium
CCTGGAGGTGGTGGGACTCGATCGCGATCCGGAGATGCTCGCCGCCGCCCGGAGCAAGGCGCCAGGCGCGCGTTTCGTCGAAGGCGAGGTCACCCGCCTTCCCTTCGCCGACCGGGCGTTCGAGCTCACGCTGGCGGTTACGGTCTTCTGCTTTCTCGCTTCGGGGGAGCGCGTTCTCGCCGCGCGCGAGCTCGTCCGGGTGACGAGGCCGGGCGGGCGGGTGGTGATCGGTGAGCTTGCCCCCTTTCAGCCTATGGGCGCTGAAGCGCCGCCTGCAGGGATGGGCCGGGTCGCCGACGTGGCGCTCTGCCCGGCTCACGACCAAGACCGAGCTGGAGACGCTGCTCGCCGTCGCCGGCGCGGTGCCGGCGGCTGGGCGCTACGCCCTTTACCTTCCCTCGATCGACCACCCGGCCGTGACATCGCGGGCGCCGCAGGCACCTTTCGTCGTCACGGACGACGACCATCTCCAGGCGACCTGCCTGTACGTGCTCGCCAACCCCGTGGGGGTCGGCTTGTACGATCGAGTGGAGGACGAGTGGCCGTGGGAGGAGGTTTCGGCCCGGCCTAGCCGCTAGCGGGCGAGCGCGGCCTCCGCCGGCACCCAGGAGACGAGGGGGGACATCTCGCCCGGATGTCCATTGAGGCGTCGGTAGCCGAGCGCGTGCTCGGCCTGCATCATCTTGTGGATCTGGGTCGTCCCCTCGTAGATGATGGGGGCGCGGGCGTTGCGGAAGTAGCGCTCGATCCCGTACTCAGCGGCGTAGCCGTAGGAGCCGAAGATCTGGATTGCCATGTGGGCCGCCTCGAACGCGCACTCGGTGGCATGCCACTTGGCAAGCGAGGTCTCCCGGGTGTTGCGCTTGCCCTGGTTCTTCATCCAGGCAGCCTGCATCACGAGCAGCTTCGACGTCTCGTAGCCGAGCACCATCTTGGCGATCATGTCCTGGACGAACTGGTAGCGGCCGATCGGCTGGCCGAACGTCTCCCGCTGGTTGGCGTACTCGACCGACCGCTCCAGGCAGGCGCGGATGACGCCGCAGGCGCCGGCCGCCACCGTGAACCGGCCCTGGTCGAGCGAGTACATGGCGATCTCGAACCCCTGCCCCTCCTCGCCGATCCGGTTCTCCACGGGTACCTCGACGTTCTCGAAGAAGAGCTCGCCCGTCGAGCCGGCCCAGACGCCCAGCTTGTGCTCGGTCTCTGCGCTCGTGAACCCCTTCATGCCCTTCTCGACCACGAAGGCGGTGATCCCCCGGTGCCTCGCCTGGGGGTCGGTCTTGGCGAAGACGAGCGCGTGATCGGCGACGGTGGCGTAGGAGATCCAGTTCTTCTGCCCGTTCAGGACGTAGACGTCTCCCTCCCGTCGCGCCGTCGTCTTCATCGCCGCCACGTCCGATCCCGCCGCCGGCTCGGTCAGCCCGAAGCAGCCGATCTTCTCGCCCCGTGCCTGCGGCACCAAAAACCTCCGCTTCTGCTCCTCCGTGCCGTAGCGAAGCAGCGAGAGCGAGTTGAGCCCGAGGTGTACCGAGATCAGCGTGCGGAAGGCGGCCTCGCCCCGCTCGATCTCCTCGCACACGAGCGCCTCCGACACGAAGTCGAGGCCCGCCCCGCCGTATTCCTCTGGGATGACGATGCCGAGCAGGCCAAGCTCGGCCATGCCCTCGATCACGCTCAGGTCGAGCCGGTGGGCGATGTCGTTCTCGATGGCCTTGGGGAGGATGCGCTCCTCCACGAAGGATCGCACCGTCTCCTGGATCAGCTCCTGCTCCGGCGTCAGCGAGAAGTCCACGGCGGCAGCCTACCGCGGCCGCCGCCAGTGAGGCGCCGCTACCGCAGTTGACGGGCGCCCTCGCGCCAGCCTACCATTGACTGACTAGTCAATCGACACCCGGGAGAGTACGATGTCCCGAGCCGAACGCGCTCTTGCCGCCGGCATCTCCTTCACGCTGACGGACGAGCAGAGGGCACTCCGCGAGCTCGCCCACGAGTTCGCCGAGAAGGAGATCCGACCCAAGGCGGCCGAGTACGACCGTCGCTCGACTCACCCTGCCGACATCATCGCCAAGGCCCACGAGCTCGGCCTTATGAACCTCCACATCCCGCCCGAGTACGGCGGCCCAGGCTTGGGGGCCCTCGATGGCTGCCTGGTCGACGAGGAGCTCTGCTGGGGATGCTCGGGGATCGGCACCGCCATCATGGCCAACGGCCTGGCAGCTGGGCCGCTCATCGTGGCTGGCAGCGAGGAGCAGAAGCGCCGCTGGCTTCCGCCGCTTTTGACCGAGCCCCTTCTCTGCTCCTTCTGCCTCACCGAGCCCAACGCCGGCTCGGACGTGTCGGCCATCCAGACGACGGCGGCGCGCCACGGCAACGAGTACGTGATCAACGGCTCCAAGATGTTCATCACCAACGCCGGCCACGCCGCCTGGCTCACGGTGTTCGCATCCACCGACCGCGAGAGGCGGCACAGAGGCCTCAGCGTCTTCATCGTCCCCGCCGATAGCGACGGCGTCGTCCTGGAGAGGCACCTGGACAAGATGGGCCAGCGAGCGACCGACACCTCAGCCGTGGCCTTCCAGGACGTGAAGGTGCCGGTGGCCAACCGCCTAGGCGAGGAAGGCGATGGGTTCAAGATCGCCATGGCGACGCTCGACTGGACGCGGCCGGCGACGGCGGCCGGCGCCGTGGGAGTGGCTCGGGCTGCTTTCGAGTACGCCTGCGAGTACTCCAAGACCCGGATCCAGTTCGACCAGCCGATCGCCATGAACCAGGGCGTCAACTTCCTCATCGCCGACATGGCCACCAAGATCGAGGCGGCCCGGCTGCTCTGCTGGCAGGCGGCCTGGATGCTCGACCAGGGCTACGGCCGCCGCTCGACGCTCTACTCCTCGATGGCCAAGCGCTTCGCTGCCGACACCTGCATGGAGGTGACGACCGATGCCGTGCAGATCTTCGGCGGCTACGGCTACATGAGGGAGTACCCCGTCGAGAAGCTCATGCGCGACGCCAAGCTCTTCCAAATCTACGAGGGGACGTCGCAGATCCAGCGCCTGGTGATCGCCCGCGAGATCCTCTTGCCGCGCGAGTAGCGTGAGCCTCGAGATCGACCTCTCCGGCCGCGTCGCTCTCGTTACCGGCGGCTCAGGGGGCTGGGCCGGGCCGACGCCCGGCGCTACGGAGTCCTCGGTTAGCCGACTGGCGCCCAGGGGCTCGTCTACGCCGAGCGCACAGCCGAGGAGATCCGGGCCCTGGGCCGACGCTCCTTCGCGGTCAAGTGCGACGTGACCGACCGGGCCCAGGTAAACGAGACGGTGGCCCGCGCCGTCCGCGAGCTGGGCTCGGTAAGCACCCTGGTCAAAACGCGGCCACTCTCGACCACGTGGCCCGCTTCCCCGAGCAGGGGCCAGAGCTTTGGGAGCGCGACCTGCGCGTCCACCTGACTGGCGCCTTCAACTGCGCCCAAGCGGCGTGGCCGCACATGGTGGCGCGCGGCTTCGGGCGGATCGTGAACATAGCCTCGGTGGCGAGGACGCTGGGCGGCTTCGGCCAGGCCAGCTACGCGACCACGAGGGCCGACATCCTCGGCCTAACGAGGACGCTCGCCCTGGAGGGCGCCGGTCACGGCATCACCGTCAACGCCATCGTGCCGGGCGTGATCGCCACCAAGGCCTTCCGCTTCATCGACCCCGAGATGCGAGAGCGCATGATCGCCCGCACGGCCATACGCCGGGCCGGCGATCCGGAGGACGGAGCGAGCGCCATCGCCTTCCTCTGCTCCGACCTCGCCGGCTACATCACGGGGGTGGCCCTCATTGTCTCCGGAGGCATCGAGCTCTTCACCTTCTGAGCTGGTCGTCATGCCGGCCACGACGAGCGAGCACGGGGAGCTTCTGCGACTGCTGGAGGAGAGCATGGCAGGGCGCAGGGAGGAGGCGCTGGCCGCCGTGGGCCTGACCTGGGAGGAGATGCAGGAGCTCCCCTGGCGGCTAGGCCGTGGGCTCGCGCTCTGGATCGGGGGCCGCCTCGCCGGCTTCGCCTGGATCGAGAAGCGGGGCGAGATCCTCCACCTGCACGCGCTCCTCCTGAAGGAGGAGTGCCGCGGCCTCGGCTACGGAGCGCAGGTGCTGCAGAGGCTGGAGGAGGAGTACCGGGGTCGGGCGCAGGCGATCGAGCTCGGCGTGCACGAGGCCAACGCCCTGGCCCGGGCGCTGTACGAGAAGAGCGGCTCCCAGCCCGTCCGGGAGCTACCAGGAAGCGGCCTCACGGTCATGCGCAAGGCGCTCGGGGGAGCCGAGCCGGGGAGCGAGCGGCCCCAGGACGCCGTGCCGGGGGCTCCGGGGTAAAATGGGCGCCCTTGCAGGTGGAGGCCGGGGATGTTCAGGCCAGGCTGGCCGCGCTATGCCTGAGACGGCGCCGGCAGGCGCGCGTGCGCATGCTCAAGAGGATCGCCCTCCTCGCCAGCAGCGCGGCGGCTACCGGCGTCCTCGTCGCTGGTCTCGTCTTTGCCGGCTCCCCCGATCGCCTGGCTGACGGCGAGCGCATCGCCGGCATCGACGTGGGGGGACTGAGCGTGGCCGAGGCGCGTCGGCTGCTCAAGCTCAGGGAGGCCGCCTCGGCCTCGCGGCCCCTGGTCGTCAAGGCCGGCGATCGCTCGTATAGGGTGCGGCCAGGCGATGTGGGCCTGCGTATCGACTGGCGAGCGGCAGTAGAGGAGGCTCGCCAGCAAGCAGACGGCTTCGGGCCTCTGCGCGGCTTCCGGCGCATGCTCATCTCCCTGTTCGGGGTGGAGGTGACGCCCACCGCCCGGGTCGACCGGGGCGCGCTTTCAGCCACGCTGGATCGGATGGCGAGGACGGTCGACGTCCCGCACCGCGACGCCTCCCTACGGCTTCGCGGGCTTGAGCCGCGCATTGTACCTGGCCGGCCGGGGCGGGTCCTCGACCGCAGGCGGGCGGGAGAGGCGATCGTGGCCGCCCTGGCCTCTCTCGACCGCCAGCCTCTCGTGCTGCCGCTCCGCGTCGATCCGGTGCGCGTCTCTGCCCGAGCGCTCCTGCCCGTGGCCCGCCGTGTGCGCCGTGCGCTGTCGGCCCCGGTCGTTCTCGCCTTGGGCCCAGCCTCCTACCGTGTTTCGCCCAGCCGGCTAGCACGTTTGCTCGACCTCCCGGCGGGCGGCGAGCGGGCCCTCAGGATCGGAGGCACTCAGGCAGACGCCTTCTTCCGGGCCCTGGACAAGAAGGTGTCGAGGCCTAGCCGCGACGCCCAGTTCCGCGTCCTCCCCGGGGGCAAGGTCGAGGTCGTCCCTCACGTCGACGGCCGCGTCCTCGACGTTCCCCGCACGGCCTCCGCGCTCCTTGCCGCCGCTCTCTCGCCCCGCCGCCGGGTAGCCGAGATGGTCGTGGTTGCCAAGCCGCCAGCGCTCACCACCGAGCGGGCGCGGGCGATGGGGATCAAGGAGCTGGTGGGGAGCTACACGACTACCTACGGGGGAGTGCCCAACCGCATCCACAACGTCCAGCTCGTCTCCGACCTGATCGACAACACCTTGATCCCTCCGGGGAAGACCTTCTCGTTCAACCAGACGACGGGCGCGCGCACGCCCGAGAAGGGCTTCCTGTCGGCCCCGGTGATCGTCAACGGCGAGCTTCAGACCGCTCTCGGCGGCGGTGTCTGCCAGGTCTCGACCACCGTCTTCAACGCGGCCTACGAGGCTGGCCTCAAGATCACGGAGCGCACGAACCACGCGCTCTACATCAGCCACTACCCCCAAGGACGGGACGCGACCGTCGACTACCCCGGCCTCGACCTCAAGTTCGTGAACGACACCGGGCGCTGGCTCCTCTTGCGCGCCTTCGTGTCCGCCTCCACGCTCACGGTCAACCTGTATGGGACCGATCCTGGGCGCAAGGTGGTAAGCGAGGTATCGCCGCTCCGGGTGACCGGGCCGCCTCCGCTCGTCGAGATCAAGGATCCCACGCTGCCCAAGGGCGAGAAGGTGGTCGTAGAGCCGGGCTCGCCCTCTCTGGCCACGAGCGTCCACCGCCGTGTTTATACGAGAGAGGGCAAGCTCCTCTACGACGACGTCTGGTACTCGAGCTACCGGGGCGAGAAGCGGATCGTGCGAGTGGGGACGAAGCCCAAGCCCAAGGCCAAGCCTCGGCCCAGGGCTGAGGTCGAAGGCGCGCCGGCCGGAGCTCGCCGCGGGAGCGGAGTCTAGCCGCGCCCCTCGGCCTGGGCGATCGCCTGGGCGAGCCAGGGAGGAAATCGGCGGGGGCGGAGCGTGCAGGCGTCCACCACAGCATGCTGCGTCCATCCGTCTGCGACCAGCTCCCCGTCCCGAGCAAGCGCGTAGTCGTACCGGAAACGGGCCCCCCGAATATCGCGGCAGCGGGCGTAGATGGTCACCCGGTCGCCGAAGTAGACAGGCTTCAGGTAGCGGAGGTGAGCCTCCGTGGTCAAGGCCTCGTAGCCCTCCTCCTGGATCCGGCGGTAGCCGCCAGCGTAGCGGGCGAGGTACTCGACGCGGGCGACCTCCAGCCACACGAGGTAGGCAGCGTTGTGGGCGATCCCTTGGGCGTCGGTCTCGGCGAAGCGAACGACGACGTCGGTCGAGAAGGAAAAGCCATCCACGGCTGCGTACTATCGCGATCCGAGGGAGCGAGCGTCTACCGAGCGGCGATCGCGTCCCCCTGCGAGGCCGCTCCCTGGAGAGAGCGCCGCGGGAGAGCAGGAGGGAGGGGGATCTGGCGATACGCCAGGATCGGGAAGGCGAAGCTCGGAGGCGGGGGAAGGCAGGCTCGGGCTGTCCGGGCCCGCAGAGAGCCAAGGAGCGGGAGATACCGCTCCTGCCGGGCGAGGTTGTCGAGCTCGTAGGGATCGGTGGAGAGGTCGTACAGCTCCTCCTCACCCGTCTCGTAGAGGACGTACGTGTGCCTCTGGCCGCGCAGGCCGCAGTAGCTCGGGACGAGGCTGGGCAAGGATCCTCGGAGGTACTCGAGAACGACCTCGCGCGGCGACCGCTTGCCTGCCACGAGCAACGGCAGCAGGTTGCGGCCGTCAAGCGGCGGGGTGAGGGCGCGGGCGATGGCAGCGATGGTGGGAGCGGGGTCGACGTTGGCAACGAGCCCGTACTCGGTGTAGCCAGCGACTGGGAGAGCCTCCCAGCGGACGACCAGCGGCACCCGAATCGCCTCCTCGTAGGGGAGGCCTTTCAGCCCAACCGGCAGACCGGGCTCGCCCCAGCTGACGCCGTTGTCCGAGGTATAGATGATGACGGTGCTCTCGAGCTCGCCGCGCTCGCGCAGGGCAGCCACGATAGCGCCCACCGCCCGATCGACCGCGAGCAGACTCTCGAGCTGAGATTACCGGTAGCGAGCGGCCGCCTCCAAGCGCCTCCGCCCGGCCCGGGCCTGGACGTACGCCGGCTTGTCGGAGACGTCCCCCTCGTTCAAGCTGGGCGGCGCTGCGGAGGCAGGTCGCCCAGCCGCCCGCGGTCGCCTGGGCGCGGTAGGGCCGGCTCGTGCGGGGCTGCCGGCGCGAGCAGGAGGAAGAATGGCCGAGCGGCGCGGCGGATGAAGTCCACCGCCTCTCGGGCTAGGACGTGGGTCGAGTACTCCTCCAGGCCCGACCCAAAGCGGCGGACGCGTCCGCGCTCGTCGACCAGGCGGTAGTCGAAGTACCCCCAGCCCCAGCTGAAGGCGCGCCACCGATCCCAGCCCGGGGGGACGCGAGCGCCCTTGTAGCCGTTGAGGTACTTGCCCACGAGCGCCGTCGTGGAGCCCGCTCGCTGCAGCCAGACGGGCAGCGTATCGTCGTCGGGGAAGGCCTCGACGCCGCCGTAGAGCCCCCGGTGCGGTAGACGCCGTGAGTGGGCGTAGCGGCCGGTGAGGAGCGTGGCTCGGCTGGGACAGCGGAGCGGCGTGGCGACGACGGCGTTGGCGAAGGTGATGCCTGAGACGACGAGCTCCCGCTGCAGGATCGGCATGGAAGAGAGCGTGTCCGCCCGCTGGTCGTCCGTCAGCATGACGACGATGCTCGGCCGCGGAGGGGAGCCGCTACCCTTCGGCCTCCCGCCTCCCTCCGGCCCCAACCCACTGGCGTCTCCTCCGGCCAGCCACGCTGCCGAAAGAAGGATGGAGACGGCGCTAGCGAGGCGCCGGGTAGGGGTCGTTCCACGACGCGGCGCTCTCTGCCTTAAAGCGGGATAGCACTGGGGTCTTTAGACGGTGGCGGGCTGCCGAGGTTGGCAGCCGGGCTCGACCTGTGGCGCGTGGCAGGCTGGTCGCGCGTGCGAGGCGCTCGCCGCCAGGGCGCACCGAGTTGGAAGCGCGAGACGAAGCAGCTACTCTGCCTGTAGCCGCCACGGGCTCGCCCGCCCGGCCAGGCGGTGGCGTCGAGGTCTAGGAGAGAAGCGATGGTCGAGATCGGGAAGCCCACAGAGGAGCCCGAGATCGAGATCCTGCCGGTGGAGATCCCGGTGCCCGAGCCGGCCCCCACGGAGCCGGACCCGGCGGAGGAGCCCGTTCCGGCGTGACGGAGCGAGAGGCTCGCCTCATCGTCGGCGAGCCGCTCCGGGCGTGGCGGCTGTGGTCGCTCGTGCCCGGGTGCCCCAAAGGGCCCCAGACCCTGCACTCCTGCTACTACGAGGTGCACTGGCCGGCGGGGAGACCGATGCGCGCCCACTGCGTGGAGGCGATCAAGCGGCGCGGTTTCAGCGCCTGGTTGGACCCCCACAGCGCTCCCGCCCCGATCGGGGTCGAGGAGGGAGTCCGTCGCCCCGTGTGTGGCTGCGGCATCTACGCCCTCAAGGATCCCCGGGTGGCCGTGGAGCGGTGGGTGTCGATGATCAAGAGAGGGAGGATCGTCGTTTTGGGCGAGGTCGCCCTCTGGGGCCGTGTCCTCAAGCACGAGGACGGCTACCGGGCCGAGTACGCCTACCCCATCGGCCTATGCGCGAAGCCGGTTCGCGTACCTGAGGACGACGACGAGGAGATCGCCTCGTTCCTGGTGGAGATGGCTCGCCGTCGCTACGGGGTGGGGCTCTCGGTGCCCTAGGCCGTCCTGGCCAGGGTAGGCCCGGAGCGGATGCCAGGGGCCGGATGTGTTGTGGTCGATCGGGGTGGGCTCGACCAGCGGGGAGACGCCTTGGCACAGAGCCTGAGCGTGGTAGTAGGAACTACGCGTCCCGCGAGAGCCTTTCGCTCGCGATACGAGCCATGATCCGGAGACTCGCTCTCCGCAGGATGCCACCTGGGCTGTGGCTTGCTGCCGCGCTGGCCCTCGCTACGGTCCTCGCCGACTCGATCGCGAGCGACGCGGCGACGGCTCCGCGCCGGGAGCCGATCAGGCTTCACGTCTTGAAGACCTTCGCCCCCGACGGCAAGCTCGCCTCCGGCCATCGCGTCGTTACCCCTCGTCCGGTTCTTGCCGGGCCGGCTCGCTGGTGAATCCGCAGGCGGAAACGCCTGGCGCTTCGTCCGCGGGAATCCGATCCTCGATCCCTGCTTCGATCCTCCTGTCCGGCGTCGTTCGATCGTCCGTCCTGAGGCCCAATGGAGCAGCCGCATCGCCCTCTTTACCTGACGAGACTGCTACCCCTCCGCCTCGACAACCGCGCCCGCGACCTGCTGCGACTTAACCCGTCAGAGATCATTACCGTGTCAAATAGGCGCTGGATATTCCTCAGCGGACGGCTGATCTGATTGCCAGGATGCTCGTCAATCACGGCTGCCTCGGTAGCGGCTTTTTCGTCGGCGACCCTAACGAGGAAGCCCCAAGCACACGATCCTGTCCCAAGGCGCCTCTAGCTCTAGGCAGCTCGTATCCGTGGGCATGGCCAGCGCGTGGTGGTGAGAAGACAAGGGCCTCTCCGGCGCGGTGCCCGTCCCGTCGGTGTCTTTGCAGCTCAGGAGCTCGGCAGGAACGTAATTGTGCTCGACTTCCGGGGTTTGTGCCGGGTTTGAAGGAGATCGGGCGGTGACGTCGACGGGAGCGTAGAGGAGGGGCATCGGCGGCTTCCCCGAACCAGGGCGTGTCCACCGTCCTGAGGGAGGTCACCGCCGATGCCCGAGCTGCCTGGCTCGCTCACCGCGCTTGTTACCCTGCTTCGCCCCGCCTTCACGGCACCCACGTTCGCGACGTTCTGCGCGCTCGTTGTCGGCTTCCTCGGCTGGGTCGGCGAGCGCACGGTCACGGGCATGTGGCAGGCCGCGCGCCTCGCCGGTGTCGTCCACCACTGGCGCGCACACGACTTTTTCTCCAGGGCGCGCTGGTCGCCCGACGCGCTCGGGCTCTCCCTGCTCGACTTCCTCGTCGCCGTGTTCGTGCCCAGGGATGGGGTCCGTGCGGCTTGCGGTCGATGACACGCTCTCTGGCCGCTCGGGCCCGCAAGGTCTTCGGCGGCTTCTTCCATCACGATCCGCACGCGCCGGCGGGTGGGCGGGGAATCCGCTTCGGCAACTGCTGGGTCTGCCTGGGGCTGCTCGTGCGCCTGCCGATGGTGCCGCAGCGCGCGATCTAGCTGCCGGTGCTCTTCCGCCTCTATCGGCCGAGCCGGCCAGGAGCGAAGCACCCTTCGCGGCCGCAGCTGGCCCGCGAGTTGGCAGACCTCGTCCAGGCCCGCCACCCGGGCCGGCGGATCGAGCTTGTGGCCGACGCCGCCTACGCGAGCAAGGCGCTCGCTGCGCTTCCCGCGCGGGCGACGGTCACCGTGCGCCTGCGCCGTGACGCCGCGCTCTACGCGCCCACCTCGCC
>PSLH01000077.1:0-3812 GCA_040289505.1 Thermoleophilia bacterium
CTCCGACGACCTGACCAGCTACTGGCTGGCGGCGGCGGCGCCCGTGTACGTGGCCTCGGCCCTGCCCGGGCACGTGGCCGACACGGAGGCGAACCGGCCGTACGCCCGTCGCCGAGACGCCCGCCTCTTCTTCCGCACCGGCGATCTCGCCATCCCCCGCCGCTACCGCGCAGACCTCGTCCTCGTCGATCGCTCTCGCTTCCGGCTGGAGCTCCCTCTCCCGCGGCTGTACCGCGATTGGCGCTACGTTCTCTACCGGCTACGGTGAAGGTGCTCCTCGTCACCCTCTACTTCCCCCCTGCTGCCGGAGGCGGCGTGCAGCGACCGCTCAAGCTCGCTACCCACCTTCCCGCCTTCGGCCTAGAGACGCACGTACTTTGCCCCGACGATCCCCGCTGGCTCCATCGCGACGAGGAGCTGGCTCCGCCCAGCCAAGCCTGGGTGCACCGCGCGCGCTACTTGGGTCCGGAGGGGCGCCGTCCTGCCGAGGAGCTGTACGGAAAGCAGGGCCTGGAGCGGCTCGCCCGCCTGCTCGGGCGCCGTCTGCTCGTCCCCGACGAGAACGTGAGCTGGAACGTGACCGCCATCCCGGCGGCCGTGCGCATCATCCGCGAGGAGGGGATCGACGTCGTCATTACCACCTCGCCCCCGCCCTCGGTGCACCTGGTGGGGGCGGTGGCCAGGAGCGTGACCGGCGTCCGCTGGGTGGCCGACCTTCGCGACTCCCTCCTTGCCCACCCCCACCGTCGCGACGATACCCTGGCCGCTCGCGCCAAGGAGAGGACGTGCCGGGCGGTGGCGGCGCTGGTGGCTCGGCGGGCGGACGCGATCGTGTGCGCTGCCGAGGCTATCGCCCAGGAGGCTCGCTCGCTCGAGCCCCGAGGCAGGGTGGTGACCATCGCTAACGGCTGCGACTTCGACGACGTGGCCGGCCTCGAGTACCGCCCCTCCCCGCGTTTCCGGATCACCCATACGGGCAGCTTCTTCGGGCAGCGCGATCCCCGCCCCTTCCTGACTGCGCTTGCCCAGTCAGGCCTAGAAGACGTCGTCGCCCGGTTCGTGGGCGACTTCCGAGCCCGAGACTGGGAGTACGCCCAGCGCCTGGGCCTGGGCGATCGCCTCCACGTCATCCCCTTCGCTCCCCACCGTCGCGCGCTTGCTCTCCAGCGCGACTCCGAGGCTCTTCTCCTCCTCATCCCTGAGGCGGGAGGGAGGGGACGGGGCGTCCTCTCGGCCAAGGTGTTCGAGTACCTGGCCGCGGAGAGGCCCATCCTCGCTGCCTGCCCTCCCGACGGGGCTGCCGCAGCCCTCATCCGCGAGGCCGGAGCCGGCATCGTCTGCTCCCCCGACGACGTGGAGGCGCTCCAGGAGGCGCTGACGAGCTTGGTAGAGCGCTGGCGGGCGGGTACCCTGGACGCGATGCGGCTTTCCCCCGAGCTCCGCGCCCGGCTCGACCGAAGGACGCGAGCGCGCGAGCTCGCCGACCTCCTCGCCTCCCTGCCGTGAAGCTGACGCGCTCTCTCTTCTTGGCCACTGTCTTCGCTGTCACCTTCGAGAAGGTGCGGTGGGAGGTAGCAGGCACGGTCAACTTGGCCGACCTGCTCGCGCTGGGCTTCCTCTGTGGCTACCTCGCCGAGCGGGCCGCTCGCCGGGACGGGCGGCTTCCCCGCACGTCGCTCGTCGTCCTCGGCTTTTTGTGCGCCTTCCTCCTCGTCTACCTCCTCGGCTTCTTCGACCTGGCCACCTCTCAGGCGGAGGCCCAGTTCTGGAAGGGCCTGATCAAGTTCGCCATCCACTTCCTCTTCCTCATCCTGGGCGTCGCCTACCTCACCCGCCGCTCCCGGCGCTTCTACCTCCAGACGCTGGCAGTGTTCGCGGCCGGCCTGGCCGTGAACGCCGCCTACGGGGTCGTTCAGCTTCTCGTCGCTCGCTCGGGAGGGAACCTGGACGCAGCTGTCCTGTCGCCGCTCACGGGCGGAGCCAGCTCCATCAACATCTACGGAGCCGTGGACGGGGCCAGCGTATACCGCATGAACGCCCTCACCGGCGATCCCAACCACCTGGGGGTGATGCTGATCGTGCCCCTGCTCGTCCTCGCTCCCCTGTACCTGCGTTGGGAGCGGGGCAGCCGTTGGCGCCCGCGCTTGGCCGTGCTTCTCGGCCTCCTTCTTTTGGCCGAGCTCGCCACCCTCTCTCGGAGCGGCTTGGCTGGGATCCTCGTGGGGTCGCTCGTCCTCGCCTTCCCCTACCGGCGTCACCTGGCCACGCGCAGCTTTTTGGCGCCCTTGGCGGGGGTGGCCGCGCTTCTCGGCCTGGTCGTGCTCACCCGCCTCGACTACTTCCAGCGGGTCATCTCCTCGCGCCTAGAGACAGGGGGCCGCTCGACGAGCGCCCACTTCGACGTCTACAGCTTCATCCCCGACATCCTCCATCGCGAGCCCCTCTTCGGCTTAGGCCTGAACACCTTCTCCGTCTACTACGAGGAGGTGACGGGGAAGACGAACTGGGGCCCCCACTCCTTCTACGTGGCGCTGATCGTGGAGACAGGACTTGTGGGAGCGGCGCTCTTCGCCGTCTTCCTCGCCTACCTCTTCGCCCGCCTGGCTTCCGCCCGCAGGCTGGGGAAGGCGCTTGCAGCAGCGGGCGATCCCGACGCTCGCCGCGTGCTCCCGCTCGCCTACGGCATGACCGCTGCCCTGGTGGGGACGATGGTGGCGAACGCCTTCTACCTGACGATGTCCTTCTACTACTTCTTCGCCTTCGCCATGCTCGCCCTCGCCCTGCCAGTCGTGTTCGGTCGCCCGGCGGAGGCGCAGGCCTCGGTCGTACGACCGGCTCCTCTCGCTCCCCCGCGCCCGCTTCCAGCGACTGGCCGGTAGGGAACGCTTATCCGTGCGCGTGGTCGTGCTCACTACCTCCTACCCGCGCCATGGCGACGACGTGGCCGGCGTGTTCGTGCGTGATGCGGTGGAGCGGGTGCGGGAGGCCGGGGTTGAGGTAGAGGTAGTCTCGCCGGCCACCTTCCCCCACTTCAACCTCGCCTACGGCTACGGGCTAGTCGAGAACCTTCGCCGCCGCCCGGCTCGGGCTGCGCTCCTCCCCGCCTTCCTGGCTGCCTACGTCGGGGCGGCCCGGCGGGCGGCCCGATCTGCCGACGTCGTCCACGCCCACTGGCTTCCCTCGGGGCTGGTGGCGGCGCTCACCGGCAAGCCCTACGTCGTTCAGCTGTGGGGGACGGACGTCGAGATCGTCCGCCGAGTCCCGGCTCTGTCGCGACCTCTTCTTCGCCGGCCCCGGCTCGTCCTCTGCCCGTCGCGGGCTCTCGCCGAGGAGGCCCGTTGGCTGGGAGCGCGCGAAGTGCGGGTTGTGGGAAGCGGCGTCGCCATTCCCGAGCGCGTGGCCGAGCCCGAGGATCCGCCTCACGTCCTCTTCGTAGGGAGGCTGTCAGAGGAGAAGGGGGTGGAGGAGCTCGCTGCCGCCACCGAGGGGCTCCCTCGGGTGGTGGTCGGGGACGGTCCGCTGCGACGCGTAGTGCCCGACGCGATCGGCTTCGTCCCGCCGCGCCAGCTTGGGCCCTACTACGAGCGGGCGGCGGTCGTGTGCTGCCCGTCGCGACGGTAGGGGTACGGCGTGGTCGCCCGGGAGGCGATGGCGTACGGGCGGCCGGTGGTCGCCTCCGCCGTGGGCGGCCTCCTGGACGCCGTCGAGCACGACGTGACCGGCCTCCTCGTCCCTCCGGGCGACGTGCGGGCCCTGCGCAGGGCGCTGGAGCGACTCCTGGGCAGCCCTGGCCTGCGCGAGCGGCTGGGGGG
>PSLH01000077.1:3822-8161 GCA_040289505.1 Thermoleophilia bacterium
TGGTCGAGCCGCCCGCCAGCGTGCCCGCCAGCGCTTTTCCTGGGAGAGAGCCACCGCCTCCCTCCTGGCTGCCTACGAGGAGGCTGTGGCTGGGCGGGCCCAGGGCTGAGCGCCTCTCAACCTTGCTGCTCCAGCCTCACGTGGAAGCCAGCCGCTTGTGCCTCCTGGGCGAGCTCTCGTCCCACGGCCAAGGTGGGGATGCCGCGTAGCACCACCTCTACTTGTCCGCAAGCGTTCCGCTCGGCTACGAGGCCTCGAAACCCGGCTCCGACCGCCCGCTCCAGCAAGGAAGCCGCCTGGCGGGCGCTCGGGAAGGAGCCGAACACAGCCTCGATCGCCCCCTTCTCCGTGGCGGGGCGGGCGCAGTCGGAGGTGGCGGGAAAGCGCGGGCTTCCGCCCGCGAGCGTGGCCAGAGGGTAGGCGAGAGCGGCCACCGCGACGAGGAGCGCTGGTGGCGCTGGCTTGATCCTCCATCCCCGCAGGGAGGGGAGGAAGGAAGAGAGGACGGTCGCCTGCAGCCTCTCTGCTCTCGCCGACAGGGCAGCCTGCAGGAGGAGAGGGAGGAGCGCGGCGGCCAGGAGGACGAGCGAGGCGGTGAGGCGGACGATGGGATTCACCCTCTCGTCCTGGACGAAGGGGAGGTGGAACTCGACGAACGACCACAAGACCCAGGTCATGCCGGCCACCATGAGCACGACGAGGAGCCCTACGTAGGAGGCAAGGAGGCGGGAGCCGGCCACGAAGGCAAGGGCCATAGCCACGCCAAGCAGGGGCAGCACGATCAGCCACAGGTCGTAGTCGACGACGGTCGAGAGCACCGATCGCAGGGCGGGGAGAGCGCGCTCGCGGTGATCAAACAGGCCAAGGAGGCCGATCTGGGGAAACTCGCCCTGGAGATGGCGGGAGGTGAACCAGATCCGCCAGGGAACCGCCAGCGCTCCCGCCGCCAGGGCGCCTGCCAGAAGCGGCGGCCAGGCTCGGCGCCGCTCTCGCCCCGAGGCAAGCAAAGCGGCGGCGACGATGCAGGCGGCGAGGAGCTGGCCCTCCCGCTTGGTGAGCATGGCCGCGGCGAGAAAGAGGGAGGCCGAGACGAGCTGCCAGCGCTCCCGCTCGTGCAGCCAAAGCGCGACGAGGAGCGCCGCGGCGACGAAGAAGTAGTCGAGTAGGAAGTCGGCCTGGGGATCGAGCGTGCGCAGGACGACGCGGGGCGCTACCAGGACGAGGAGGAGGGAAGGCCAGAGGAGAAGCTCGGGCACGCAGGGAGCGAGCACCCCCGCTACCGTCGCCACGAACCCGGCCAGAAAGAACCAGAACTGGAGGTGGAGCGTGACCACGTCGGCCGAGCCCATGAAGTGGAAGGCGGTCGCCTCCAGCGCCGGCACGATGGGCGGGTAGGTGGCCCCCGGAAGCTCGCGGAAGAACTGCTCGTCGAGCCCGCCGAAGAAGTAGATGGCCTTGGCCTTGGGCACCCAGAAGGCCCAGGCATCCCAGGCGGAGAGGGCGTTGAGGCGGCCGGCTCGGAAGAGCGCCTCGAGGTAGACGACAACGAGGGCGGCGCCGATCGCCCCCACGAGGCCCAGGTGCGGGCGCGGACCGAGCCGAAGCGACCATGGGCGGCCGAGCGCTCGGCCCAGGGCGACCCCGGCCACGGCGAGGAGGCCGCCGGTGGCGAGGATGGTAGCCAAGGAGAAGGGGACGGCGGCGACGAGCTCGAGCGTGAAGGAGACACCGAGGGCGGCCAGCCCGACGAGGTAGGAAAGCCCGAGTAGGCGGGCAAGCTCGACCGCCGAACGGTAGCCGCGCAGGCCGTAGAGGAGCGAGACCCCCACAACCAGGACGAAGCCGTTGAGGAGCGCGAGGCCAAAGAGAGAGCGGAGGCTCATCCGGCCAGCCTGCCCACCGCCATGCCTGGCTGGCCTTGCCAGAGGAGGTGGAAGCGCCCTCCCAGCGACCCCAGGTCGCAGCCGTAGCAGATGATCCAGCGGGCCTCGTCGTCGGGCCTCCGCGGCATGAGGAAGAAGCGGGCGAACTCCCCGATGTGGGGGGCGGTGAGCGGGTTCGAGCTGTGGAGACGGGGCCCGGTCAAAAACCGGTAGCTCGCCCTAGGCGGGATCAGCGCCCGGGCCTCGTAGAGCACGTCCTTGTCGACGGAGAGGGCGTTTCCGCCCCCGACCTCGCGGTCGTCGAAGTTGAGGGCGGCGTTCTCGCTCGCCTTCGCATCGAGGCGGTCGAGGGCGCGGGGAAAGTAGACGAGGGCGACCAGGACGGCCGCGGCCACGCACAGCGCTACCCCCAACCGGGCGACCCCGACCCGCCAGGCTTCTGCAGAGCGAGGACGGTCCCGCTCGGTGCCAGGCCGGGCCTGGATGCGGTTGGGCTCGCTCACCGTGAGCCTCAAGGATAGGCCCTCTTCCTGTCGGGAGCTCCCCAGGACGAGTACCATCGCGGAGTCGAGTCGAACACGGGAGGACGCGTGAGGGAGCTCGTCATCGACGGCACCCGCATCAGCGACGAGGACGACTGCTACGTCGTGGCCGAGATCGGGCACAACCACCAAGGCTCGCTGGAGAAGGCCAAGGATCTCATTCGAGCCGCCAAGGAGTGCGGTGCCAACGCGGTCAAGCTGCAAAAGCGGGACAACCGCCGCCTGTACACGCGCGAGATGTACGACGCTCCCTACGACCACGAGAACAGCTTCGGGCCCACCTACGGCGCCCATCGGGAGGCGCTCGAGCTCGGCCGCGACGAGTACCTGGAGCTCAAGCGCTACGCAGACGAGCTCGGCATCACCCTGTTTGCCACCGCCTTCGATCACTCCAGCGTCGAGTTTCTCGCCGAGCTGGACATGCCCGCCTTCAAGATCGCCTCCGGCGACATCCACAACACTCCCCTCCTTCGCCACGTGGCCTCGGTGGGCAAGCCGGTGCTTCTGTCTACTGGGGGAGCCACGCTGGAGGACGTGCGCCGGGCGGTGGACGCGATCCTCCCTCTCAACCGGAGCCTCTGCCTGCTCCAGTGCACGGCGGCCTACCCGGCCGAGGTGGAGGACCTGAACCTCCGGGCCATCGTCACCCTCCGCCACGAGTTCCCCGACCTCGTCGTCGGCCTCTCCGACCATCAGAACGGGATCGCCATGGCCCTTGTCGCGTACATGCTGGGCGCTCGGGTGATCGAGAAGCACTTCACCTTGAACCACGCCTGGAAGGGCACCGACCACGCCTTCTCGCTCATGCCCGAAGGTCTGCGCAAGCTCGTCCGCGACCTGCGCCGGGTGCCGCTGGCCTTGGGGGACGGAGTCAAGCGGCCGCTTCCCTGCGAGGAGCCGGCGCTGCGCAAGATGGGCAAGAAGCTCGTCGCCGCCCGCGACCTTCCCGCCGGCCACGTCCTCGCCGCCAGCGATCTCGAGGCCAAGTCGCCGGCCGACGGCGGCCTCAAACCCTACGAGCTCGACCGGCTCGTGGGCCGGACGCTCGCTCGGCCGCTCCTCTACGAGGAGGCGATCACCTTCGAGGATCTGGAGCCGCTGGAGGCGGAGGCGGCGGCGAGCGAGGCCCTCTCTCCCGGGTAGGCGTGGTCGACGACCTGACGCAGGCGCTCCGCTCGCTGCGGCTGGCCGTGTTCGACTTCGACGGCGTGTTCACCGACAACCGGGTGTGGGTGAGCGAGCGCGGGGAAGAGTGGGTGGCCTGCTGCCGCGCCGACGGCCTCGGTCTCCGTCGCCTCGCCCAGGCGGGAGTCGCCTGCGTGATCGTGACCAGCGAGGAGGTGCCGGTGGCGAGCGTGCGGGCCCGCAAGCTGGGCGTGGAGTGCGTGCAGGGAGCCACGGACAAGCTGGTCGTCGTCGAGGAGCAGGCGGCTCGGCGGGGGGTGTCGCTCGAGGAGACTGCCTACGTGGGCAACGACGTGAACGACGCCGACTGCCTGCGGGCGGTGGGCATGCCCGTGGTCCCGGCCGATGCCTGGCCCGAGGTGCGGCCGCTGGCGCTCTGGGTGCTCTCTCGCCGGGGCGGCTGGGGCTGCGTGCGGGAGTTCTGCGACGCGGTGTGGCGGGCGCGCCAGGCGGAGGGGCGAGGGTGACGGCGAGGGCGAGCGACCCCCTGTTCGACCTCTCCGGGCGGGTGGCGGTGATCACCGGAGGGATGGGGCAGCTTGGGGCCGAGTACGCGGTGGGCCTGGCCGAGCGGGGCGTGCGGGTGGCCGTCTTCGACCTGGCCCGCGAGCCCAAGGAGGGGGCCCGCGACCTCTCCCGCTGGCTCGAGGGGGGCGCGATCCGCGCCTACCAGGTGGACGTGACCCGGCGCGGGGAGATCGAGGAGGCAACGGAGGCGGTGATGGCCGC
>PSLH01000077.1:8171-10462 GCA_040289505.1 Thermoleophilia bacterium
GGGGGGTGCCGCACCTGCTCGTCAACAACGCCGCTCTCGACTCGCCCCCTGACGCTTCCCCGGAGGACGCGGGCCCGTTCGAGACCTACCCCGAGTCCTCCTACCAGCAGGTGATGGACGTAAACGTGAAGGGCGCTCTTCTCTGCTGCCAGGTGATCGGCGCCCGCATGGCCGAGGCAGGGCGGGGCTCGATCGTCAACGTCTCCTCGGTCTACGGCATGCTCTCTCCCCAGCAGGACGTGTACGCCTTCCGCCACCAGGAGGGCGAGCCCTTCTACAAGCCGGTCGCCTACTCGGTGTCCAAGGCCGCCCTCCTCAACCTCACCCGCTACCTTGCCACCTACTGGGCCAAGGCGGGCGTGCGCGTGAACACGCTGACCCTGGCTGGGGTGCGGGCCGACCAGCCGCCCGCGTTCCTGGAGGCCTACTGCGCGCGGGTGCCGATGGGCAGGATGGCCGAGGCCAGCGAGGCCCTGGGCGCCCTCCTCTTCTTGGCCTCCGATGCCTCCTCGTACGTGACCGGGGCCAACCTGGTCGTGGACGGCGGCTGGTCGGCCTGGTAGACGGGGCGCCTCCTGTGTCTGTCTCCGTCCGCTGGCGAGCAGAGCGGTGGCCGGCCGACTAGCATCGAGGCCGATGGGCTCGCCTCAGGCTGGCTTCGCCCCTTTCCCCGGCGCGCCGCTGGTCGTGTCTAACCTGATCGGGGGCTACGAGCAGCCTGCCCAGTCCGAACAGTGGCTGGACAAGCTTCGCCCCAGCGACGGCACGCTCTTCTGCCGCCTTCCCCGCTCGGGGGAGGCTGACGTGGAGGCAGCCGTCCGGGCGGCCCGGCGCGCGCAGGAGGCATGGGCGGAGCGGACGGCGGTCGAGCGGGGCGAGATCCTACGCGAGATCGCTCTCCTCCTGCGCGAGCGACGGGAGGAGCTCTCCCAGGTGGTGGCGGAAGAGACGGGAAAGCCGCTTGCTCTTGCTCGGGGGGAGACGGACGCGGCCGTGGAGATGGGCTTGTTCGTGGCCGGCGAGGGCCGGCGCTACTACGGCCGCACTACCACCTCCAGCATGCGGCACCGCACCGTCATGGCCGTGCGCCAGCCGGTGGGCGTGGCCGGGCTCATTGTCTCCTTCAACACCCCGCTCCCCAACGTGGCCTGGAAGGCGTTCCCAGCTCTTCTCTGCGGCAACGCCGCCGTGCTCAAGCCCTCCGAGGAGGCGCCCGCCTCCGCCTACCTCTTCGCCACGGCCTGCGCCGAGGCCGGGCTGCCAGCTGGAGTGCTCAACGTCGTCCACGGGCTGGGGGCGGAGGCAGGTGCGGCCCTCGTCCGCCACCCCGGCGTCGATCTCGTCAGCTTCACCGGCTCGGCGGAGACGGGTCGCTGGGTCAACGAGACGGCGGCCCGACGGCTGGCCAAGGTATGCCTCGAGCTGGGCGGCAAGAACGCCCTGGTCGTCTGCGACGACAGCGATCTCGACAACGCCGTGCGCTGGGCGTGCGCCTCTGCCTTCTCCAACGCCGGCCAGCGCTGCGCCTCGGCCAGCCGCATCGTCGTCTTCGACGCGGTGTACGACGAGTTCCGCTCGCGCTTCGTCGAGGCGGCCCAGTGCTTGGACGACGTCGGCCCGGTGATCAGCGAGCGAGCTCTGGAACGAATCCTGGCTGTGCTCGAGCGGGCGCGGGCTGAGGGCGCCGCCGTCCTCTGGGGCGGCGAGCGCCTCGACCGGCCGGGCTGGTACCTGGCTCCCACGGTATTGGAAGGAGTCGCCCCCAAGGCCGAGATCTCCCGGGTCGAGCTGTTCGGGCCGGTCACCATCCTCTACCGCGCCCCCAGCTTCGACGAGGCGCTCGCCCTCGTCAATGACTCGCCTTACGGGCTCACCGCGGCCATCCACACCTCCAGCCTGCACCGGGCGCTGCGGTTCGCCGAGAAGGTCCAGACAGGCGTGGTGGTGGTGAACGGCGGCACCCACGGCTCCGAGCCGCACATGGGCTTCGGGGGAGTCAAGCAGTCCGGTACCGGCTGGCGGGAGGCAGGGGTGGAGGCCCTGGACGTGTACTCAGAGTGGAAGTACGTGAGCCTCATCGCCGATCCCGGCCAGGTATGAGCGGGACGGTCGCCATCCTGGGCCCGGGGGCGGTGGGCGGCATGCTGGCCGTGCGCCTGGCGGCGGCGGGGCATCGGGTGGTGTGCGTGGGCCGGCCTCCGGCCGTGGAGGCGATCCGCCGGGAGGGCCTCACCCTGGTCGCCCCCACGGGGACGGCTCGAGCCTGGCCCCAGGCGGTGGAGCGGCTGGGA
>PSLH01000078.1:0-6034 GCA_040289505.1 Thermoleophilia bacterium
CGAGCGCGCGCTCGAGCTCCAGCGCAAGCTGCCAGCCCCTCGAGCCGCTCGTCTCGAGGAGGGAGGCGGCCCCTGCCGCGCGCAGGGCCTCGGGCCCGCCGGCAGCGAGCAAAATAGCCGGCCCGCCGTGGAGGACGGTCTCGGCCGCCCCCACGGTCACGACCAGGTCGGTCTCGACCAGCTCTGGTGCCGCCCGCAGGGGGATGCCGCCGGCCTCGCCCAGCCGCACGAGCAACTCGTCCTCCACGTCGTGGACCCGCACCCGGCCGCGGAAGGCACGAGCGAAGGCGGGCGAGAAGAGACGCTCCAGCTCGCGCCGGCCAGGGCGGCGGGCGAGCCCGGCGGCCACGAGGATGGTTTGCTGACGGTCGGGGACGCCGAGCCGCCGTAGCTCGGCTACCGTGGCGGCGACGGCCTCCTTGCGGGAGTCGACGGGGGCGCCGGGGAGAGGAAGCGTGGGCGGCTCCACCACGATGGTAGCACGGGCCGGGCCGCGGGGAACGAGGACATCGAGGGGCTGGCCAGCCAAGGGAAAACGAAGCGCGTCCCGCACCGCTGCCCCAACGTCCACGATGGGCTCCGAGGTGGGCGGCGGCGGCAAAAGCACGACCGCGTCGTCGTCAGCCTCGACGACAAGGAGACGGCTGCCTGATACGAGCGGGACGCGCACGACCGGCGCCTGACGGTATCGGATCGGAGGCTGGGAGCCGTTAGTTAGACTCGTCATCTATGCCGCCCTCTGTGAGGGTCGGTGGAGGTCAGGAGCCTCGCTTCCAAGAGCAGTCAGCGGCGAGGGCGTCAGTCCTGAGGTGGGTGCGGTCGACCTGCGCCGGGTACGAGCTGGACGTCGTCGCGCTGTATCGACGGAGCGGAGACCGGTCCTGGCCCCTCGTGGCGCGCTCGTCTTTCGATCTGGAGCGACAGCTCGAGGAGAGGGGTCACTTCCTGCCGCTGCCACGGGAGCCAGCCGCTCTCGCCAACATCCTGGAGGTGTCCGTGGCCAGCTTCATCCTCCGCCAAGCAGCCGAGCTGGCGGGTGCCGTCGCGACGCGGGGGGCCGAGCGAGGATACCCCGATATCGAGCTCTCGGGGACGCCTTCCACGCGGTGGACATCAAGGTCGCCCGGCGGGCGGCGGGAGGCAAGCGTACCCAAAGCAGGATCACTCTCTACACCGGCAACACCTACTTCCGGTGGCCCGAGCTTCGCTGGCCGGGAATGCTGCGACCGTTCGGCCACTACGCCAGCCATCTCGACGTGGTCGTCGTCTACACCTTGGACAGGGAGAGCGTCACCCAGGCGAGCGATATCGACCTCCGCTCTCCTCCTGCCTCCTCCCCGGGTCGCAGGCGGATCATGTCTGCCATTCGCGGCGCCGACACCGGCTGGAGCGGCTGTTGCGGAGCGCCCTGTGGAGGCTCGGCGCCCGTGGCTGGCGCTGCCACTGGCCAGGCCCGGGGGGAAGGATCGACATCGCGTTCACGCGAGCCAAGATCGCGATCTTCGTGGATGGCTCGTTTTGGCACGGCCATCCCAGCAAGTGGGCGCCCGGCCGGTTCTCTGGCTATTGGACGCGAAGATCCGAAGGAACATGGAGCGGGACGCCCGTCAGAACGAGGCCTTGGCTAACGCTGGCTGGCAGGTCGTTCGAGTGTGGGACTTCGAGGTCGAGCACGATCCTTCTTCCGTGGCGCGTCGTATCGTCGAGGCCGTGCGGGCACGTCGGCCTCGATCCTCCTCCCCCAGATCGTAGGCTCCCTGCCGGACGCGCTCGCTCGCGGCTGCGTAGAGTTGGCATGGATGAGCCCTCGGGCAGTCACCGGGGAGGAGCTCGAGCTCGACGACGCTCCCGCGCGCGAGTGCGAGCTCTTCCTCGTGGACGGGAACAACCTTGCCTATCGGGCGTACTACGCGCTGCCCGAGGAGCTAGCCACGAGCGATGGCTTCCCCACTGGCGCCCTACTCGGCTTCGCCAACATGCTCTTCAAGCTGCTCACCGACTACCGGCCGCGGGGGGTGGCGGTGGCCTGGGACACCCGGCCTACGCACCGAGAGGCGATCTCGGAGGAGTACAAGGCCGAGCGGCCCCCCATGCCCGATCTCCTCCGGGAGCAGTTTCCGTACTTCCGGCCCCTCGTGGAGGCCTTCGGCTACCAGAACCTGGAGTACGAGGGCTGGGAGGCCGACGACGTGATCGCCACCTTGGCCACCCGGGCCGACCGGGCGGGAATCAAGACCTGCGTCGTCTCCACCGACCGGGACGCCTTCCAGCTCGTGTCGGCCAACGTCTGCCTCATGATGACCCCCCGCGGCGTCTCCGACGTGCACGTATACACGCCGGAGCGGGTGCAGGCCCGGCTGGGGGTGCCCCCGGAGAAGGTGCCCGACCTGATCGCCCTCAAAGGCGATCCCTCAGACAACATCCCCGGCATCCCTGGCATCGGCGACAAGACGGCGGCTGAGCTGATCTGTCGATACGGGTCGCTGGAGGCGGTGCTCGAGCACGTGGACGAGCTGTCGCCGGCCCGAGCGCGGGCCATCCGGGAGCACGCCGACCAGGCCCGGGCCTCCAAGCTCCTTGCCACCATGCGCCGCGACCTCCCCCTGGAGGTCGACCCAGCCGACCTCGTGCTGCGGCCGCCCGACCGCTCCCGGCTAAAGGAGATGTTCCGCCGTCTGGAGTTCCGCAACCTCCTGCAGCGAGTCGAGCAGCTCGATGCTGCGCTGCCTGCGGCCGAGCGGCCGGCGACAGAGGGCGAGGAGGTGCGCTGGCGGGAGGCGACCCCCCCGGCCGGGATCTCGGGTCAGGTCGGGTACGCGGCCGAGGATGGGCGCTGCGCGTTGGCCATGGCCGGCGAGTGCCTCGTCTACCCCTGTAGGGACGTGTTCCTAGACAGGGAGGGGCTGGAGCTGGTCGTCCACGATGCCAAGTCGCTGCGCGTGCGCGCCCGCGACGACACCATGATCGCCGCCTACCTGATCGAGCCCGGCCGCGGCTCCTACGAGCTGGACGAGCTGGCCGCCGAGTACGGTGTCGAGGTGAGGCCAGCCCCGGAGGCGGACGAGCCCACGGCAGCGCTCGTTCGCCGCGCCTGCCTTCCCCTTCGCCTCGCCCCGCTCATGCGCTCTCGCCTCGTAGAGAGGGGCTCGGTGGAGCTGTACGAGAGGGTGGAGCTCCCCCTCACCGAGGTGCTGGCGGCCATGGAGGACGTAGGCGTGAAGATCGATACCTACCGCATGGGCGAGATCACCGCTCGCCTTGCCGAGCGGGTGGAGGAGCTGGAGGCCCGCGCCTACGAGCTGGCCGGCGAGGAGTTCCTGCTCGGCTCTGCCCAGCAGGTAGCCCGCATCCTGTTCGAGAAGCTGAAGCTGACCCCGGGCCGCAAGGGCAAGACCGGCTACTCCACCGACACCCGCGTCCTTAGGGCTATCCGCCACGAGCACCCCATCGTGGCCGTGATCGAGGAGTGGCGGGAGCTGACCAAGCTCATCAACACCTACCTCAACCCGCTACCCAGCATGATCGGCCCCGACGGTCGCCTCCACACGACCTTCAACCAGACGGTGGCCGCCACCGGCCGCCTCTCTACCTCCAACCCCAACCTCCAGGCCATCCCCATCCGCACCGAGCTCGGCCGGGAGATCCGCTCCGCCTTCGTCGCCGAGGAGGGCTGGAAGCTCGTCTCTGCCGACTACTCCCAGGTCGAGCTGCGCATCCTCGCCCACGTGTCCGGCGAGCCCAAGCTCAAGGAGGCCTTCGCTCGGGGCGAGGACATCCACGCCGCCACCGCCGCCGAGGTGCTGGGCAAGCCCCAAGCCGAGCTCACTAAGGACGAGCGCAACGTGGCCAAGATGGTCAACTTCGGCATCATCTACGGCATCTCCGCCTTCGGCCTGGCAGAGAACCTGGAGATCTCCCGCGAGCAGGCCCAAGCCTACATCGACGCCTACCTGGCTCGCTTCCCCCGTGTCCAAGAGTTCATCCGGCGCACGATCGAGCAGGCGGAGCGCGACGGCTACGTGACCACCTTGCTTGGCCGCCGCCGACCGATCCCCGAGCTCCGGGCCCAGAACCGACAGACGCGAGCCCTGGGAGAGCGCCTTGCCGTCAACTCGGTCATGCAGGGAACGGCGGCGGACATCATCAAGGTGGCCATGGTCGCCATTTACCGCCGGCTGCGAGGGGAGGGTCGAGCATCGCGCCTCGTCCTCCAAGTCCACGACGAGCTCCTGCTGGAGGCCCCGGAGGCCGAGGTGGCCGCCGTGAAGGACCTCGTTCGCGAGGAGATGGTCGGCGCCTATCCGCTCGACCCGCCTCTGGCCGTGGAGGTGGGCGTGGGCTCCGACTGGAACGAGGCCAAGGCCTAGAGGGGGCAGAGGGCCGATTCCGGTCGCCACCTGGCTATACTGACCCGCCTTCTCATGACGAACGACACTGCGGAGAAAGAGGCAGACCTGGTCGAGCCGGGCGTGTGGGTGCCCGGCCCCGACGGCGAGCTCGTCCCCGACTACGAGTCCACCTTCCCCACCATCGAGGAGGGCGAGGTGGTGCACGGCAAGGTCGTGCGCGTGGACAAGGACGAGGTCCTGGTGGACATCGGCTACAAGTCGGAGGGCGTGATCCCGGTCTCCGAGCTCTCCATCCGCCGCTCGGTCAACCCGGAGGAGGAGGTGCAGGTGGGGGACGAGATCGACGCTCTCGTCCTCACCAAGGAGGACGCCGACGGTCGCCTCATCCTGTCCAAGAAGAGAGCGCGCTTCGAGCTGGCCTGGAAGTCGATCGAGCAAGCGGCCCAGTCCGGCCAGCCTGTTACCGGGCGGGTGATCGAGGTGGTCAAGGGCGGGCTCATCCTCGATCTGGGCGTGCGCGGCTTCCTGCCCGCCTCCCTGGTGGACATCCGCCGGGTGCAGGACCTGGACGAGTTCCTGGGGCAAGAGCTCCGCTGCAAGGTGATCGAGCTCAACCGCTCCCGCAACAACGTCGTCCTCTCCCGGCGAGCGGTGATCGAGGACGAGCGCAAGGAGATGCGCCAGGCGATCCTCGACCGCCTCAACCCCGGCGACGTGGTGGAGGGGGTCATCTCCAACATCGTCGACTTCGGCGCCTTCGTCGACCTGGACGGCATGGACGGGCTCATCCACATCTCGGAGCTTTCGTGGAGCCACGTCAACCACCCTTCCGAGGTGCTGGAGATCGGCCAGAAGGTGAAGGTCAAGGTGCTCGACATCGACCGGGAGCGGCAGCGCATCTCCTTGGGCCTCAAGCAGACCCAGACGGACCCCTGGCAGCAAGTGCTCGACAGCTACTCGGTGGGAGACGTCGTTCAGGGCAAGGTGACGAAGGTAGTGACCTTCGGCGCCTTCGTCGAGATCCTGCCGGGGGTAGAGGGCCTCGTCCACATCTCCGAGCTCGCTCCTCACCACGTGGAGAACCCGCGAGAGGTGGTCTCGCAGGGCCAGGTCGTGCACGTCAAGATCATCGAGATGGACGCCGAGCGGCGGCGGCTGTCTCTGTCCTTGAAGCGGGTGGCCGAGGGCGAGGTACCGCGGCCGCGCCCGGAGGGGGCGCCGCCCTTGGCCCTCTCGGAGGAGGTGTTCGCCGAGGAGCCGGCCACGGCTGCTCTCGCCCCGGGGGAGAGCGCGGGCGGGGCGAGCGAGGAGGTCGGCGCTCCGCTCGCCCAGGCGGAGCCCGAGGTGGCGGTCGTGGAGACCGGGGCCGAGGCCGAGCCGCTGGCGACCGACCCTGGCCACGAGGCCGCGTAGGGTCGCCGTCACCGGCGGTATCGGCGCCGGCAAGAGCGAAGCCCTGGCCGCGTTCCGCCGTCAGGGGGCCGCCGTTCTCTCTGCCGACGAGATCGTCCACCGCCTGTACGCCTGCGACCGAGAGGTTCGCGAGGCCCTGCTTGCCCGCTACGGCACCACCGACCGGAGCCGTATCGGCGCCATCGTCTTCTCCGACCCGGACGAGCTGGCCTGGCTGGAGGGGCTGATCCACCCCCGGGTGCGCCGCGAGTACCTCGCCTGGCTGGAGGCGG
>PSLH01000078.1:6074-6425 GCA_040289505.1 Thermoleophilia bacterium
CGAGACAGGGGCCGAGCGGCTGTTCGACGCCGTCGTCCTCGTCACCGCGCCCGAGGAGGTTCGCCGCCAGCGGGCGGGGGCATGGGTCGAGGAGCGCTCCCGGCGGCTCATTCCCGACGAGGAGAAGGCCCGCCGGGCCGACTTCGTGTACCTGAACGAGGGCACCCTGGAGGAGCTGGACGCCTTCGTGGCCGAGGTGGCAAGGAGGCTCAGGGCCGGGACGAGTAGGCGAGGGCGGTAGCGTAGAGGGGATGCTCGAGCTCTCTTCCCTGGCCGAGGTCGAGGCCGCGCTGCGGGCCGAGGGGTTCTTCGAGGGAGGCGGGGAGGGCCGGGCGGCCGACGTCTACCTCG
>PSLH01000078.1:6503-10363 GCA_040289505.1 Thermoleophilia bacterium
CTTCCGATCTTGCAACTAGCCTCCTCCGGAGGGAGGCTCGTTCTCCATCGGGCCCTGGGAGCCGACCTGGAGCCGGAGCGAGTACGCCCGCGCCATCGAGTCGGTGAAGGAGGCGATCGCCCGAGGCGACGTCTACCAGGTGAACCTCGTCCAGCACCTGTCGGCCTCCTTCCGCGGTGATCCTGCCGGGCTGGCCGGGGCGCTCGCTCCTCTGCGGCCTCTGCAGCCGCGTCCGCTCCTAGGCGAAGGCTGGGCCGTCGTCTCTGCCTCCCCCGAGCTCTTCCTGGCTCGCCGCGGCCGGCGCGTGTGGACGATGCCTATCAAGGGCACGCGCCCGCGCGGCCAGGCCGGTCTTGCCGAGTCGGAGAAGGACGCCGCCGAGCATGTGATGATCGTCGACCTAGAGCGAAACGACCTCGCCCGGGTCTGCCAGCCGGGCTCGGTGCGCTGGCCCGAGCTCATGGCTCCTCGCTCTTTGGCCGGGGTGGAGCATCTCGTCTCCGTCGTCGAGGGGACGCTCCGAGAGGGGGTCACCCTGAGCGAGCTTCTGGCCGCCGTCTTTCCCGGCGGCTCGGTGACGGGAGCGCCTAAGGCGTCGGCCATCGACCACATCGCTGCTCTGGAGCCGGTGGGGAGGGGAGCGTCGATGGGCGCCCTGGGCGTGGTCTACCCAAGCGGCGATCTCGACCTCGCTCTCACCATCCGCACCTTCGCCGTCTGCGAAGGCCGAGTCCACCTGTGGGTCGGAGGCGGCGTCGTCTGGGACTCCGACCCCGAGGAGGAGATCGAAGAGTCGTGGGTGAAGGCGAGGCCTCTCCTGGCCGCTCTTGGCTCGCCGGTTCCCGCTGACCTCGTGTTGCAGGGCACATGAGCGCCTCCCCTGTCCGACTGCCACGCCCGCACGTTCGGCTTGTTCATGCTCGTGGCGTGCAACACAAGGAGCCGGGGGAGGGGGAGGAGCGGGAGCGGTGACCCTGCTTGCGGTGGCAGTGCTCGGGCGAGGGCTCGTCGATCCCGACCAGCCGGTGGTGCACGCCGACGACGAGGGGTTCCTGCGCGGCCGGGGGGTCTTCGAGACGGTGCGCGTGTACCGGGGCCGTCCCTTCCGCCTGGACGACCACCTGGCTCGGCTTAGCCAGTCGGCAGAACGGCTGGGCCTGAGACAGCCCCAGAAGGCCGAGCTCCAGGACCTCGTCGCCCAGGCGGTGGAGGCGGCAGGAGCGGGGGAGGCCATGCTCCGCGTCTACCTCACCCCGGGTCGTGAAGGGAGCGGAACTCCGCTGGCGCTGGCTCTCGTTGCCTCTCTCCCTCCCGATCTGGAGCAGATGCGCTCGCGCGGTCTTCGCCTGGCGTCGGTTGCGCTCGGGGTGGAGCCGGGGACGTGGCCTTTGGGGGGGATCAAGTCCACGAGCTACGCCGTGAACATGCTGGCTTTGGACGAGGCTCGCCGCCGGGGGGCAGACGACGCCGTATTCCTCGCCTTAGGCGGGATCCTGCTCGAGGGGCCGACAACCAACGTGTGGTGGCGCCGGGGCCGCACCCTCTTCACCCCCGCTCTCGACCTCGGCATCTTGGCGGGCGTGACGCGGGCAGTGGTGATGGAGGCCGCTTCCGGGCTCGGCTACGAGGTTAGGGAGGGAGCCTTCCCCCTGGAGGAGCTGCTCTCGGCCGAGGAGGCCTTCACCTCCTCCTCGGTGCGGGAGATCATGCCGGTGGTGAGCGTGGACGGGCGACCGGTGGGGGATGGGTCTCCCGGCCAGGCAGCGGCCGCCTTCCAGCGGGCCCTGCGCCAGGCAGCTGCTGCCTAAGGCTTCCCTCGACCACGCCCCTTTTCGCCCGGAGGGCGGCTAGGCTTGAGACGATGCCCCTGTTTCGGACGGCCGCCGCCTACCGCCCCACCGGCGACCAGCCGCAGGCCATCGAGACGCTGGCCGAGAGCATCCTGGCCGGCAACCGCTACCAGACCCTGCTCGGAGCCACTGGCACCGGCAAGACGGCCACCATGGCCTGGGTGATCGAGCGGGTGCAGAAGCCGGCCCTCGTCATCGCCCACAATAAGACGCTGGCCGCCCAGCTTTGCAACGAGTTCCGCGAGTTCTTCCCCGACAACGCGGTCGAGTACTTCGTCTCGTACTACGACTACTACCAGCCGGAGGCCTACGTTCCCCAGGCAGACCTCTACATCGAGAAGGACTCCTCCCAAAACGACGACATCGCCCGCCTGCGCCTGGCCGCAACCTCGGCGCTCATGACCCGGCGCGACGTGGTGATCGTCGCCTCCGTCTCCTGCATCTACGGCATCGGGTCGCCGGAGGAGTGGCGCGAGCGCGTGCTCGTGCTCCACGTGGGCGAGACGCAGGACCGTGACGAGGCCCTGCGCAAGCTGATCGAGAGCCAGTACGTGCGCAACGACGCGGTGCTCGGCCGCGGCCGCTTCCGGGTGCGCGGTGACATCCTGGAGGTGCAGCCGGCCAACTCGGAGACCGCCTACCGGATCTCCTTCTTCGGCGACGAGGTGGAGGCGATCACCCACTTCGATCCGCTGACCGGGGAGATCTACGCCAAGCTCGACAACCTCGTGATCTGGCCGGCCACCGAGTACGTGACCTCGACGCCCTCGATCGAGCGGGCGGTGGAGGCCATCCGCGCCGAGCTGGAGGAGCAGGTGCGCCTGTTTGAGGCGCAGGGAAAGCTCCTCGAGGCCCACCGGCTTCGCCAGCGCACCGAGTACGACCTGGAGATGCTGCAGGAGCTCGGCTTCTGCTCGGGCATCGAGAACTACTCGCGCCACCTGGAGGGTCGCCCGCCCGGCTCCCACCCCTTCACCCTGATCGACTACTTCCCCGACGACTTCGTCTGCTTCATCGACGAGTCGCACCAGACGGTGCCCCAGCTCGGGGGCATGTACGAGGGCGACCGCTCTCGCAAGCAGACGCTGGTCGACTACGGCTTCCGCCTGCCCTCGGCCCTCGACAACCGGCCCCTCCGCTTCGACGAGTTCTTGGCCAAGGTGCCGCAGATCGTGTTCGTGTCGGCGACACCGGGGCCGTTCGAGCTTCGCCACTCGGCGGTGGTGGCGGAGCAGCTCATCCGCCCCACGGGGATCGTCGATCCCGAGGTGGAGGTGCGCCCGACTACGAACCAGATCGACGATCTCCTGAGCGAGATCCGAAAGAGGGAGGAGGCGGGCGAGCGCGTGCTCGTGACTACGCTCACGAAGCGGATGGCCGAGGACCTGACCGACTACCTGCTGGAGGCGGGGGTGAAGGCCCGCTACCTCCACTCCGAGATCGACACGTTGGAGCGGATCGGGATCGTGCGCGAGCTACGCCTGGGCGAGTACGACGTCCTGGTCGGCGTGAACCTGCTTCGCGAGGGGCTCGACCTTCCCGAGGTGTCCCTGGTGGCGATCCTGGACGCCGACAAGGAGGGGTTCCTGCGGGGGAAGACGGCCTTGATCCAGACGATCGGCCGGGCTGCCCGCAACGCGAACGGCAAGGTCCTCCTCTACGCGGACAAGGTGACGGAGGCGATCAGGGAGGCGATCCAAGAGACCGAGCGCCGCCGCCAAAAGCAGCTCGCCTACAACCAGGAGCACGGGATCACCCCGGAGACGATCCAAAAAGGCGTGTCCGATATCGCCGAGCTGCTCGCCCTCGAGTCCCCGCACGTCCCGGCCTCGCGCCGCCATCGGGGGCGCACGGAGGTCTCCGGTATGAGCCGGGAGGAGCTCGAGCGGCTCGTCGTCACGCTCGAGGAGGAGATGCTCGCCGCCGCCGAGGAGCTTCGCTTCGAGTACGCGGCCAAGCTGAGAGACGAGATCAAGGAGCTTCGCCGGGAGCTCCTCGCCGTGACGGCCT
>PSLH01000079.1:0-10255 GCA_040289505.1 Thermoleophilia bacterium
AGCGCCGCCGCCCGCTCTCCCGCCACCCCCGCCTTCGCCTCCTGCCCTTCTTGCCGCTCTCACGGTGACGCCGACGGTCGTCTCTCCCAACGGGGACGGGTACGCCGACCTCCCCACCATCAGCTACGTCCTCTCTGAGAAGGCGCTCGTGAGCGCGACGCTGACGAGCGAAGACGGAGTCGTGGTCGCCACCCTCTTCCAAGACCAGCGCCAAAGCGCCCGCAAGCAGCAGTTCTCGTGGCCGGTGGACGCCCTTCCCGATGGCCGCTACCGGCTCGCGCCGATTCAGGGAGGACGGCCTCGGCCGCCGCCGACCTCGTCGTCCTGCGCACGCTTGGGTTCGTGGCCGTGTCCCCTTCCTCGTTCTCGCCAGATGGCGATGGCGTGGACGATACGGTGACGATCTCGTTCGCCTTGGCCAGGGAGGCGCGCGTGGCGGTCGAGGTGCGTTTAGAGGGCACCGCCGTAGCCCTCCTCTTCGTGGGAGTGCTCGGCCCTGGACAGCAGGCCTTCCTCTGGGACGGAAGCGTGCCCACTGGGCGTCTGGGCCCGGGACGGTACGAGGTCGTCGTCACCGCTACCGACACGATCGCCTCCGTATCCCAGAGCGCGAGCCTCGACGTCGTCTTCCCGCCCTAGAGCTGTGAGGTGGGGGTGGGGAAAGTAGACTTGGCCGATCGTGCAACCGAGGAAAGGCACGGAGCGTCAGATCAGGCAGAAGCTGCGGGAGCACCCGCCGCTTCGCTACGAGAGGCTGAGCGATCCGATTCTGGTCAAGAGGGCAAAGGATGGCGACGAGCGAGCGCTGGCGGAGCTCTGCGAGCGGTACGCTCCCCGGGTCGAGCGCCTGTGCACTCACCTCCTCAGGAACCCCGAGGACGCCCAGGACGCTGCTCAGGAGGCGCTGGTCAAGCTCTGCCGCCGGCTCTCCCAGTTTCGCGGCGAGTCACGGTTCTCGACCTGGCTGCACCGGCTAGTGGTGAACACCTGCCGAGACGTCGCCGACCGGGAGCGCTACCGTGCCTGGGGGCCGCTTCCCGAGGACCGGGGCCTGGCCGCTGATGCCGACCCCGCCCGTCACGCTGCCCTCCTGGAGCTTCGGGAGGATCTTCGGCGCAGGCTCGGCACGATCGCCCCTACCCAGGCCTGCGTCCTCGTTCTCAAGGACGGCCTCGACTACTCGTTCGCCGAGATCTCCGCTCTCGCCGGCATCCCAGAAGGAACCGCGAAGTGCTACGCCCACCGGGCTCGAGCGGCGCTCCGGGCCCAGCTCCAGGATCGGGAGGTGGCGTGAAGGCACCCTTTGGCCGAGAGACGATCCAAGCCATCCTGCCCCACCGCGACCCCTTCCTGTTCCTGGACGAGGTGCTCGAGCTCGAGCCAGGACAGCGGGTGGTCGCCCGTATGGAGGTACGCGGGGACGAGTGGTTCTTCCCCGGCCACTTCCCCGGTCGGCCCATCCTGCCCGGCGTCATCATGGTCGAGGCCTTGGCCCAGGCGGGGGCGGTGGCGGTGCTCTCGGTGCCCGAGAACCGCGGCAAGATGGTCCTCTTCGCGGGCATCGATGGCCTGCGCTTTCGGCGGGTCGTGGTCCCGGGAGAGGAGCTTCTCCTGACCTGCGAGCTTGAGATGGCCCGGGGGCCGGTGGGGAGAGGGCGGGCGCTGGCCCGGGTCGGGGACGCCGTGGCCGTGCGCGGGACGCTGACCTTCGCTACTGAGTGATCGGGCAGGCCCGGGGTCATCGCGTGTCTATCACTGGCCTGGGCACGCACGTGCCTGCTCGGGTGCTGACGAACGACCAGCTTGCCCGCATGGTGGACACCTCGGACGAGTGGATCGTGACCCGCACCGGCATTCGGCAGCGACGGGTAGCCGAGCCGGAGGAGGCTCTCTCCGACCTCGCCTTGCCCGCGGCGAGGGCGGCGCTGGCGGAGGCGGGGCGCGAGGGGTCGGAGATCGAGCTCCTCATCTGCGCCACGGTCACCCCCGACATGGCTTTCCCTTCCACTGCCGTCCTCCTGGCGGAGGCGCTGGGGGCGAGGAAGGCGGCTGCCTACGATCTCTCGGCCGGCTGTACCGGCTTCGTGTACGCCTTAGCCCAGGCCCAGGCTGTGCTGGCGGCGGACATGTGCCGAACAGCCCTCGTCGTGGGGGGGGACGTCCTGTCCAAGATCGTCGATTGGAGCGACCGAGCGACCTGCGTCCTCTTCGGCGACGGAGCGGGCGCAGTCGTGCTGGAGCAGGTCGAGGAGGGAGGCTTCCTGGGCTTCGAGCTCGGCGCCGACGGAAGCGGCGGCAAGGACCTCTACCTTCCCGCCGGAGGGTCGAGGCGGCCGGCGAGCGCCGAGACGGTGGCTTTGGGCGAGCACTACGTCCACATGAACGGCCGGGAGGTATTCAAGTTCGCCACCCGCGTCCTCGTCAGCTCGGCCCAGGCCCTACTCGCCATGCTCGGCCTGACGGTGGCCGACGTAGACCTTTACATTCCCCATCAGGCCAACATCCGCATCATCCAGCACGCAGCTGCCAAGCTGGGAATCCCGGAGGAGAAGATCGTCGTGAACGTGGATCGGTACGGAAACACCTCGTCGGGCTCGATCCCGCTCGCCCTGGCCGACGCCGCGCGCGATGGGCGTCTGCGGCCAGGAGATCTCGTGCTGATGACGGGCATGGGAGCCGGGCTGACCTGGGGATCGGGAGTGCTGGAATGGACGAAGGAGACGGAGCGATGAAGCCCAAGGTCAAGATCGCCTTTTGCTTCCCCGGCCAGGGATCGGTGGAGCCGGGAATGGGGAGAGACATCGCCGAGGCGATACCCGAGGCGATGGCGGTATTCGACATCGCCAGCGAGGCCTCCGGTCTCGACCTGCGAGCGCTCTGCTTCGAGAGCCCGCTGGAGCGGCTGGTGGACACGGAGCTGCAGCAGCCGGCGTTGGTGGCGACCAGCCTGGCCGTGCTCGCGGCTCTCCGGGCCCGGGGGATCGAGCCCGACTACGTGATCGGTCACTCGGTGGGGGAGCTGGCCGCGCTGGCGGCTGCCTCCTCCTTGGGCGTGGCCGAGACGATCGCGCTCGTACGGGAGCGGGGCCTGGCCATGGCGGAGGCAGCGCGGGAGCGGCCGGGAGCTATGGCCGCCATCTTGGGCTTGGACGACGAGGTGGTGGAGCGCCTGTGCCGGCGCATCCTCGGGGTATGGCCGGCCAACTACAACTGTCCCGGTCAGCTCGTGGTCTCGGGAGAGACGGCTGCTGTCGAGGAGTGCTGCGCCCGGGCAGAGGAGGAGGGGGCTCGGCGCACGGTCAAGCTCAAGGTCTCGGGAGCCTTCCACTCGCCTCTCGTTGCCCGCGCAGCCGATCGGCTGCGGCCGGCGGTGGAGCGGATCCGCTTCGCCGAGCCAGCGGCCCCCTTTATGTCCACCGTTACCGCTCGGCTGGAGTCAGCCCAGCGGATCGGCCCCCTCCTGGTTGACCAGCTCACCGCCCCCGTCCGCTTCACCCAAGCAGCGTCGGCGCTTATCCGGGAAGGGGTGCGCACGTTCGTGGAGGTAGGGCCGGGGAACGTCCTCTCTGGCCTCGTCAAGCGGATCGATCGCAGCGTGAAGGCAATCCCGGTGAACAGCCTGAGCGCGCTGGAGCAGGTGGAGGAGGCGCTTGGCCCTGCCTGAGAGCGGGTTCTGCACGCTCCAGGGCAAGCTGGCGCTGGTCACGGGCGGGTCGCGGGGGATCGGCCGCGCGATCGCGGTCGAGCTGGCCAGGGCCGGCGCTGCGGTCGTGCTCGGCTACCGGGCCGGCCGAGAGGAGGCAGAGGCGCTTGCCCAGGAGATCGGGGGCAGGGCTATTCAGGCCGACGTGTCCGATCCCAGCCAGGCAGCGAGGCTCGTTCAGGAGGCGGGCGATCTCGACATCCTCGTCAACAACGCCGGCATCACTCGGGACGGCCTGTTGGCTCGGATGCCGGACGAGGACTGGCGGGCGGTACTCGAGACCAACCTGTTCTCGGTCTTCTACACCTGTCGGGTTGCCAGCCGTGGCATGATGCGGAAGCGATCGGGGGCGATCGTGAACGTGTCCTCGATCGTGGGCTTGCACGGGAATCCCGGCCAGACGAACTACGCCGCCGCCAAGGCAGGCATCGTCGGCTTCACCAAGTCGCTCGCTCGCGAGCTGGGAGGAAGGGGCGTGCGCGCCAACGTCGTCGCTCCCGGGTATATCGAGACCCGTCTCACCGAGGCGTTGCCGGAGGAAGCGAAGGGGCGGATGGTGGCCTCGACCCCTCTGCAGCGGGTCGGTCGGCCCGAGGACGTCGCCTCCGCGGTTCGCTTCCTGTGCTCGGACGAGGCCTCGTTCATCACCGGGGCGGTGCTCCTCGTGGACGGCGGCCTGGGGATGTGACGGTGGGCGAGCGAGACGAGCAAGCCCGGCGGATGCGGCGGCGGGTGGTGATCACCGGCCTGGGGGCTGTCACTCCGCTTGGGAACGACGTCCAGACGACTTGGGAGAACCTGATCGCCGGCCGCTCGGGCGCCGGCCCCATCACCCAGTTCGACGCGAGCGGGTTCGCGGTCACCTTCGCCTGCGAGGTCAAGGGCTTCGATCCCACCGACTGGATCGATCGCAAGCGGGCTCGGCGCATGGACCGGTTCGCGCAGCTGATCGTGGCCGCCGCTCGCCAGGCGGTGGAGGACGCTCGTCTTCAGGTGCGGCAGGAGGGAGAGCGGGTGGGCGTATCCGTGGGCACCGGGATCGGCGGCCTCAAGTCCTTCCAGGACTGCTACGACGAGCTCCTGGCTCGAGGCCCAGACCGCGTCAACCCCTTCTCTATCCCGGAGATCATCCCCAACATGGGCGCCGCCTGGGTCTCCATGGAGCTGGGCGCCCGAGGGCCGCTTGCCTCCGAGTGCACCGCCTGCGCCGCGTCCAACATGGCCATCGGCGACGGCTTGGACGCTATCCGGCTAGGCCGGGCCGACGTGATGATCTGCGGGGGGACGGAGGCCTCCATCACCAGCATCGGCATCGC
This sequence comes from Thermoleophilia bacterium, assembly GCA_040289505.1. Taxonomy (GTDB): domain Bacteria; phylum Actinomycetota; class Thermoleophilia; order Gaiellales; family Gaiellaceae; genus PALSA-612. Next base: position 5,020 of record PSLH01000079.1, read on the forward strand.
CGGCTTCTCGGCTATGCGGGCTCTGTCCCGGCGAAACGACGACCCCCAGCGAGCCAGCCGCCCCTTCGACGCGGAGCGGGACGGCTTCGTCATGGGCGAGGCAGGGGCGGCCCTCGTCCTCGAGGAGCTCGAGCACGCTCAGGCGCGGGGAGCGCACATCTACGCCGAGCTGGCCGGCTACGGGGCCTCGTCGGATGCCACCCACATCACCGAGCCCGATCCCACTGGGCACAACCCGGCTCGGGCGATGCGGATGGCCCTAGCCGACGCTGGCGTCGCTCCCGAGGACGTCGGCTACATCAACGCCCACGGCACGGCCACTCCGCTGGGCGACCCGGCCGAGACCCGCGTCATCAAGCTCGCCCTGGGCGAGGAGGTGGCCCGGCGGGTGCCCATCTCGTCAACTAAGGGCGCGACCGGTCACTGCTTGGGCGCGGCTGGGGCGATGGAGGCGATCTTCTCCGTGCTCGCCATTTACCACGGGATCCTGCCGCCCACCATCAACTACACGACCCCCGATCCCGAGTGCGATCTCGACTACATCCCGAACCAGGCCCGGAGAGCAGACGCCAGTGTGGCGATGTCGAACTCGTTTGGCTTCGGCGGGCACAACGCCTGCGTCGTGATGCGCCGGTTCGACGGCTGAGGCAGAGGCTGGCTGGGCCGCCGCTGGCCTCTACGGGCCTGTGTCTCCGTAGTCCCCGTGGCCGCCGTACCCTCCGCCCGAGGATCCTCCCGAGGTATCGCCGCTTCCGTACCCGCCTGAGGCGGCCGGCGTCGACCCTTTGAGCTGGCCCCGGACGGCGCCAGCAGGGTACTTCCTCGTGTGCACGTCCACGTAGTACGCGCTTGGCCTCGTGACCAACGCCCGGGTCGTCGCGAAAGCGGCGCCCACGCAGCCTGCGCGCGCGTACGTCTTGCCGAGGGCGACGACGACCGGACCGGCAACGCCGGGGCCGCCCTTGTGGATATGCGCTGCTTGGGGCATGTCCGTCCCTGTCACCTTGAGCGTCCAGCAGACCCTGCTCGCGCCCACCCGGATGGTGGCTGTCCCTCGGCCCTGGGGAGCTCCCATGGGGCGCTCGGCCTTCCCCGACAAGGTGGCCTGAAGGACGACGGTTCCTCCTCCGCCTCCTGCCACGGCAAGGACGGGGAAGGCGAAGGACGCCAGAACGAGGGCAGCTCGTCCTGCCATGTGGATCACCCCCTCTCGCTCGATCGTTCTCTCATCTTCGAGGTACGGACGTTGGGCCAATCTGGTTTGGCCTGGGCACTAGACTGGTCGAGGTGGGCGTGCGGCGGGCTCACGTGCTCATTCGGGGAAGGGTGCAAGGCGTCTTCTTCCGAGCCGAGACGCGCGAGCGCGCCCTTGCCCTTGGCGTTCACGGCTGGATCCAGAACAATCCGGACGGAAGCGTGGAGGCGGTGCTCGAGGGGCCGGAGGAGCAGGTCGAGTCGCTCCTTCGTTGGTGCCAACGGGGGCCGTCGCGAGCGGTGGTGGAGTCGGTGGAGGTCCGCTGGGAGGAGCCACGCGGCGAGCAGGGGTTCGTGGTCCGCTGAGCGGTCGTCTCCCCAGCGAGTACCCTCTGCCTGTGGGACGGGCGCGATCGGCTGGAGCGCTGATCCTTCGCGACACGCGGGCGGGGCAGGCCCTGCGCCGTCCTGCCAACTGGATCCAGCTCCTCAAGTTCTGTGTCGTGGGAGGCAGCGGGTACGCGGTGAACCTAGCCACGTACGTCCTGCTTCTGCGTGGCGCTGGCCTCCACTACATGCCGGCTGCTGTGTGCTCGTTCGTGGTGGCGGTGACGAACAACTACACCTGGAACCGCCTGTGGACGTTCCGAGCCCAGCGTGGCCATCTCTACTACCAGGGGCTTCGCTTCTTCGTCGTCTCCTGGTGCGCGCTGGGCGCGAACCTCCTCTTCCTCCGGGGGCTGGTCTCGGCAGGCGTGGACGAGGTTGCCTCCCAGGCCGTCGCCATCGTCCTGGTGACTCCGCTCAACTTCCTCGGCAACAAGCTGTGGTCGTTTCGCGCTCGTCCCAGCCGCTCGAGGCCATCCGCCTAGCCTGAGGCCGTGGGCCTCGAGGCTTTGGCCGCCGCGCTCGCGCTTGCGCTTCCCGGCAGCGCCCCGGCTCAGCCGGCCTTCCCCTCGGCGCCTCGGCTTAGCGAGCAGGCGGCGATCGCCCGCTTCCTGGCCGAAAGCAAGGTGTCGGATTGGGTGTCTCGCTACCCGCGGGCGGGGAGGGTGACCCAGGCCGAGTACGACCGCCGCTACCGCGACTGGACAGTGCGGGTGTGGTGGGACAAGGCGGGCGAGATCGCCCTGGGCCGTGTCGACGACGAGAGCGGGCAGGTAAAGGAGGCCTGGACGGGCCCGCAAGTGGCCTGGACGATGGCTCGAGGCATCGAGGGCGCTTTCGGCGGTCGCACCGTGAACAGCCCGGCTGTGTGGCTCTCTCTGTGCGCGGTGCTCGTGCTCGGGCTCGCTGACCTGCGGCGGCCCCTCTCCCTGCGCAACCTCGATCTGGTGGCGCTCCTTTCCTTCTCGGCGTCGCTCTGGTTCTTCAACCAGGGACGGATCTTCGCCAGCGTGTCCCTCGTCTACCCGCCTCTCCTCTACCTCCTGGCCCGCTCTCTCTACGTGGGGCTGGGGGGCGCTCCTCCGCCCCTCGCCGCCCGGCCTGCCTGGGCGCTGGCCCTAGCCACGGTGTTTTTGGTCGGCTTTCGCCTGGGCGTGGTAGCCACCAGCTCGAACGTGATCGACGTCGGCTACTCGGGGGTGATCGGCGCTCAGCGCATCGCCGCTGGCCAGGCTCCCTACGGCCACTTCCCTCGGGAGGAGGGGCGGCCCTGCGCTCCTCCCGACCGCGAGGGAAGGAGCGTGTACCGCGTGCAACCGAACGGCCGCTGCGAGGCGGCCAACGAGCGCGGGGACACCTACGGGCCTATGGCCTACCTGGCCTACCTTCCTGGCTACGCCATCTTCGGCTGGAAGGGCAAAGGGGACGACCTGAGCGCGGCTCGCTTTACCTCGTCTCTCTTCGACCTCCTCTGTCTCTCTGCCCTAGCTCTCGTGGGGGCTCGCTGGGGAGGTCGCCAGGCAGCGGCGACGCTCGCCTTCTCCTGGGCCGCCTACCCGTTCACCCTCTACGCCCTCAGCTCGAGCACCAACGACGCTCTGCCTCCGTTCTTCCTCCTCGTCGGCTTGCTCCTTGCCTCCTCGCCTTCGGCCCGGGGATCGCTTCTCGCCTTGGCCTCGTGGACGAAGTTCGCTCCCTTGATCGTGACCCCGCTTTGGCTCTCCTACCCGCGAGGAGGAAGGCGGGCGGCGGCTTGGTTCGGGGCCTCCTTCCTGGCGGCCACCCTGGCTGTGTTCTCTGTGCTCCTGCTCGAGCCCGACCCTCTGCGCGCGGTCTCCCTGTTCTGGGAGCGGACGATCCCCACCCAGGTCGGGCGCCACTCTCCCTTCTCGCTCTGGGACTGGGGCCAGTACCACGCCGGTCTCCCTGATCTTCGGCTGGTCCAGGTCGCCCTCTCCGTCCTTCTAGGGGTGGGCGCCTTCGTCCTCGCGCTTTGGCCTCGGTCGAAGACTGAGCTTGAGCTTGCTGCCCTGACAGGGGCGCTCCTCGTCGGCTTCCAGATCGTCCTCACCCACTGGTTCTACGCCTACCTTCCGTGGGCCTTTCCCTTCCTTGCCCTTGCTCTCCTCGCGCCGCCCAGGAGCGGCCGGCGTCCTCCGATCAGCTGACGAGGAGCCGAAGAGGCTGGCAGGAACGAGCCCGCCCCTCCTCGTCGCACTCGACGAGAACCCCTTCCAGGCGGACGTCTCCGCTCGCTGGCGTGAAGCGGATGGGAAGGCCGGTGCGCATGCGCTCGATGGCGGCCGCTGCCTCCACCCCGATCACGGAGTCGTGGGGGCCGGTCATGCCAGCGTCGGTGATGGCGGCTGTGCCCTTGGGCTCGACGCGGGCGTCGCTCGTTTGCACGTGGGTGTGGGTGCCGATCACCGCTGTCACCCGTCCGTCCAGAAGGCGGGCCAGGGCCACCTTCTCGCTTGTCGCCTCGGCGTGGAAGTCGACAACCACCACCCTCGCCTGGCTGCGGGCTTCCTCGACCAGGCGATCGACGACCTCGAAGGGGGAGATCGGAGCTTGGAGGTAGAGCCAGCCGAGCAGGTTGATGACCGCCACGGGAGTTCCGTCTGCAGCGGGAACGACGGTCAAGCCGCGGCCGGGAAGCCCCGAGGCCAGGTTGGCGGGCCGGATCACTCGCCGCGAGGAGGCGAGGTAGGGACCGATGTCGGTGCGAGCCCACACGTGGTTTCCCAGGGTGACGACGTCGGCGCCGGCTCCAAGGAGGCGGTCGGCCAGCCGCGGGGTGATCCCCTTGCCGTCGGCAGCGTTCTCGCCGTTGACCACGCAGAAAGCCACCGAGAGCTCCTCGCGGAGCGCCGGCAGGCGCTGCTCCACCGCCCGCCTGCCCACGGCCCCGAATACGTCGGCGACGAACAGGATGCGCACCCGAGCTCGCTCGATCTCGCTAGCGAAGGCCCACGCCTGCTGCCGGGCGAACCTCGATCGTCACGTGGTTTCCGGCCTCGCCGGTGTAGGCAGCGAGCGCTTGCCGCTCCACGCGGGAGAGGTCGACCACGACCCCGATCTTGGAGGTCGCGGCCGTGACCGGGGAGCCTACGGTCAGGGCCGGATCGACGCGCAGCCGGCTCACCGAGACGATCACGGACGGGGCCTGGGAAGGCTGGATGTCGACTCGGGAGGCGCGCTGGCGACCGTCCAGCACGAGGCGAGAGATACTCACCACCGTCCCGTCCACGGGCGCGTACACGTCGGTCCCGGCCCGGGCCCCCACGTCGAGCGCTCCCGTTCGGGGGCCGCTTCCCCCGTCCAGGAGGTAGTAGACGACGCCGGATCCGGTATCCCCGAGCAGGCGGCGGAAGGCTCGAGCGAAGATGCCCTCGTTGGCTTGCCGACCGATGGGCGTGAGCGGCAGCGCGTACTCGTCCGCCCCGTGGTAGCCGATGGCTGTGACCTCGAGCTGGGAGACAGGGAGCTGGATGCGTAAGCCCTCCCGGAAGGCGATCACTTGGGGGAGCGGTCGGCCGGTGGTGAGGAGAGCCTCGTCGGAGAGGGACGCACGGAAGGATGGGGTCGAGGAGCCGAACGCTGCCAAGAGGAGCACGAGCAGCAAGGCGACCGCCCCCAGAGCCGCGAGGAGCGC
>PSLH01000080.1:0-7195 GCA_040289505.1 Thermoleophilia bacterium
CGGGATCCCTTGGCTCGGCCTCGGCATGGCGAACGAGGTAGAGACGCACGAAGGTAGCCTGCCACGCCTCCCCCCGGCCTCGCCTCGAGCGCCGTCGTCATCCGGTAGCCGTCCGTCCGGTTGACCTTCGCGACCTGGACGATCGCTCGCTCGACCGGTCGCGGACGGCGAGGGCAGGTCCCGCCCTCTCCGCTTTCTGGGCAGGCACCCCAAAGAGCCCCTGCCGGCTCGCCGGCATGACGCGCGCCACGGCCGCGACGGCGAGACCTGTGGCGACCAGCTCGCAAGACCGGGCGACGCGCTCGCTCGTCTTTAAGCCTCGCAATGCGTCCCCCGCGATCTCGAGCTCGTACGTCGTGCGTCCGAGCGCCCGCTCCAGCTGGGCGACCGTGCGCCGAAGCTCGCGCCCGCCTGCCCGCTCCTTCGTGCCCGCGAAGCGCTTCTTGCCCGCCTCGAGGAGCTGGTCGCGCCAACTGGAGAAAAGCGCCTCCGAGATCCCGTGCTCCCGGCAGGCCTCGCGGGCCCTGCGGTCGCCGCGCAATCCGGAGAGCACGATCTCCAGCTCCTGCTAGGCCGTCCACTCGCGGTCCGTCTCCGCTCGCTCGACCTCGTCTCCTTGTCGGTCGAGCGCCATCGCCAGCGGATCGCCGGACGGCTACGGCGTCCGGCACCTGCACCCACACTACCTGTCAACGCGGGAGAGGGGAGCGGAGCAGGAACGACCGTTGCTTCAGCTCGCTCTCCGCGATGGCCGCGGCAGCGAGGAGCTGCCTTCCCGGCGGCAGTTTAGATATGGCGAAAGTCTATATTTGAGAGGCTGATGTCTCCAGCCCCGCTCAGCCAGACCGCCGAGGACTACCTCAAGGAGATCTACAAGCTCGAGGTCGAGCACGGCCGGGCCACTACCTCAGCCCTGGCCGAGCGGGTGGGCGTTTCCCCCCCCTCGGCCACCGCCATGGTCAAGAAGCTCGCCTCGCTCAAGCTCGTCCGACACGAGCGCTACAAAGGGGTGACTCTGACCGAGGCCGGCCGTAAGGCGGCGGTAGAGGTTATTCGCCACCACCGGCTGCTCGAGCGCTATCTCGCCGAGACCCTGGGCATGGCTATCGAGGAGGTGCACGCCGAGGCCGACCGGTTGGAGCACGCCTTGTCGGAGGAGCTCGAGGCTCGCATCGATCGGACGCTCGGCTTCCCTACCCACGACCCCCACGGCGATCCCATTCCTGACGCAGACCTCAACCTGGCCAGCGAGCAGCTGCGATCGCTCGACGACCTCCAGCCGGGGGAGCGCGCCACGGTGCAACGGGTGCCAGACGAGGACAGCGAGCTCCTCCGCTACCTGCGGAGCCTCGACCTCGTGCCGGGCGCGCCCGTGCAGCTGGTCGAGGCGGCACCCTTCGGTGGGCCGCTCAAGGTGCTGGCCCGAGGTAAGGAGCGGGCAGTCTCGCGCCAGCTCGCTGCCCAAATCGGCGTGTCCTAGCCCCCGGGTGCGCGGCTTTCGCTTCGTCCTCTGCGATGTCTTCGCCGATCGTCCCCTGACGGGAAACCAGCTCGCCGTCTTCACCGACGCCAGGGACATTCCCGAGGAGCTGCTCCTTCCCCTCGCCCGCGAGATCGGCTTCTCGGAGACGGTGTTCGTCTTCCCGCCTCAGGGCCAAGGCCACGCTAGGCTCCGCATCTTCACGCCCGCGGTCGAGCTTTCTTTCGCCGGCCACCCCGTTCTGGGAGCTGCCTTCGTCCTCGCTGGCCCGCTGCAGGTGGACGAGATCCGCCTGGAGACGAGGGCCGGCGTCATCCCGGTGCGCCTGGAGAGGGAGGAAGCCCGCATTGTCTTTGGTCGCATGGACCAGCCGGTCCCCTCCGTCTCTTCCTACCCTGAGCCGGACGCCCTGCTCGAGGCGCTGGGGGTGAAGGCCTCTCAGCTTCCCGTCGACGTGTACGACAACGGCCTCTCTCACGTGTTCGTCGTCCTGGGGACACCTGGGGAGGTGGCGGCTCTCGCTCCCGACTTGCGGCAGCTGGCCCGGCTTCCCGAGGAGCTGGGGGTGAACGTCGCGGCCGGGTCCGGTCGGCGCTGGAAGACGCGCATGTTCGCCCCCGCTGGCGGCATCGCTGAGGACGCCGCCACCGGCTCTGCGGCCGGGCCCTTGGCGGTGCACCTCGCCCGCCACGGGCGCGTACCCGCGGGCCAGGAGATCGAGATCGCCCAGGGGGAGGAGATCGGTCGTCCCTCCAGGCTCTACGCGCGTGTCCAAGGGTCGCCACACCGCATCGAGCGGGTAGAGGTGGGCGGCCGAGCTCACCTCGTCGCGCGAGGCGAGTTTCGCCTCTAGCCTGCTCTTCCCTCAAGGGGGAAGCCTTCGCTACCGACAAGGAGGAGGTGAGCGCGCGCGTCGAGCAGGCTCCAGAGGTAGCCTCCCTCTGGTCGGTGCGGGAGCTCGTCGACCTCCTCGCCAGCGTATGGGCAGACCTGGACGAGGAAGAGGCCTTGGCGGTCACCGTCGCTCGCTGTGTCGAGATCCTGGGCGCCGAGGTCGCGGCGGTAGTGGCGGACGGTCGGGTGGCGGCGGTAGCGGGCGCGGCAGCGGGCGCGGACGACGGCGACCTTCTGGCGGTGGCCGACGGGCGGAAGGGGATCGTGGAGCTGCCTTGGGCCGGTGTCTCCCAGGCAGTGTCGGTCGCGGTCGAGGACGAGCGGCCAGGCCGCTTGCTCATCGTACGCAAGCAGCCGCTCGGCCCTCAGGAGCTCGACCTCCTACGTGGCCTGGCCCGCGTTCTCAGCATCAGCCTGCGCATGCACAGGACCCTGGCCCAGGTCCGAGCCCAGGCGGAGGAGAACGAGCGGCTGGCGGAGCGGCTGCGTCACCGGCAGGCTCTGCTCGAGCGTCTGACCCGGATCGAGCGGGCCATCACCCACGGGGCAGATCGCCAGACGGTCCTGGACATGATCGCCCAGGGCGCGAGCGAGCTTGTGGGAGACGAGGCGGCCGGGCTGGGGCTTCTCCATCCTGACGACTCGGAGCGAGCGCGGGTGGTGGCGGCGGTGGGCATCGCGCCCGAGCTCCTCGATCCTCTTCTCCAAGGCCCGGCAGGATCGAGCCTCGGCGGTCGGGCGATGGAGCAGGGCCGGCTGGTCGCCGTGGACGAGGACGAGCGGGAGGGAGCAGCCGAGCTGACCGAGCAGGGCCTGCGAGCGGCGATGGCTGCCCCTGTGCACGAGAAGGGACGAGTGATCGGTAGCCTCGTCGTCGCCACCGCGCGCCGGGGACGGCGCTACTCCGAGGCAGAGCGAGAGACGCTCCTTGCCTTCGCCGAGCACGCGAGCCTGGCCCTGAGCGACGCCCGCACGGTGGAGGACGCGGTCTTCCGCTCTGTTCACGACCCGCTCACGGAGCTTCCCAACCGGCTTCTCTTCCAGGATCGCCTCGACCATGCCCTGGCTCTGGCTGAGCGCTCGGGTCGCCCGGTGGCTGTACTCTTCCTCGACCTGGACGGCTTCAAGCGGGTGAACGACAGCCTCGGTCATGCCGCCGGGGACGAGCTCTTGGTAGCGGTCGCCGGGCGGTTGCGCCGCTCGGTTCGCCCCGCCGACACGGTCGCTCGCCTAGGAGGAGACGAGTTCGCCATTTTGATCGAGGAGCTTCCTCCCGACGTCCAAGCGGGGAGCGCGGCGGAGCGGATCTTGGGCGAGCTGGCGGAGCCCTTCGTCATCCGCTCCCGCAGCGTCGTCCTGGGAGCGAGCGTGGGTGTGGCCGTGGGGACAAGCCGGCGCGACGACCTCGTCCATGCCGCCGATCTGGCGATGTACCGCGCGAAGGAGGAGGGGAAGGGGCGGGTGCAGGTGTTCCAGCCAGAGATGCGAGCGGCGGTGACGCAGCGGCTTGACCTGGAGGTCGACCTTCGCCGAGCGCTGGATCACGAGCGGCTGGAGGTCTACTTCCAGCCTGTGGTGAGGATCGCCGACGGCTCTATCGTCGGCTTTGAGGCGCTCGCTCGTTGGTGCCATCCCCGCCGGGGCTGGGTGTCGCCAGCCGAGTTCGTGCCCCTGGCGGAAGAGACCGGGCTCATCCTGCCCCTGGGCGAGTGGGTGCTGCGCGAGGCCTGTCGCTTCGCCGCCAGCTGGCCGAGGAGTCGGCCCGAGCTGTGGCTGAGCGTGAACCTGTCGGCGGCTCAGCTCGAGCACCCTGACCTCGTCGAGATGGTGCGCACCACCCTCGACGCAAGCGCCCTCGAGCCTGAGCGGCTGTGGCTCGAGATTACCGAGACCGTGCTCATGCGCGACGCCGAGGAAGCTGTGGCCCAGCTGGCAAGGCTGAAGAGCCTGGGAATCGGCCTCTCTATCGACGACTTCGGGACCGGTCACTGGTCGCTCCGCCACCTGGAGCGATTGCCGCTGGACGGTCTCAAGATCGCCAAGGTGTTCGTGGATGGGCTCCTTGACCCAGAGCGCGACCCAGTGGTCGTGCGGGCAGTTCTCGACCTGGGCGCGAGCTTCAGCCTTCAGGTGATCGCCGAGGGGGTAGAGCGCCTGGATCAGGCGCGCCGGCTCCAGGAGCTCGGGTGCGCCCTCGGCCAGGGGTACCTCTTCGCACGGCCAGCGAGCGGGAGACGGGCCCTTGCTCTCCTGGCGAGCGGGTCCTGACGGTCAGGCGAGCGCTACCGCCGCGATGTCGGGGAGCTCGGGGCGCAAGGCCCGCCAGAACCGCCCCCCGTCGCGAGAGAGGTACAGGCGGTTCCGGGCGGCGAAGAGAATGAGGTCCGGGCACTCCTCGCTGACGGCGACTGCGAAGCCGGGAGGAAGGCCCCGTCCTGCCTCCCGCCAGGTTCGCCCGCCGTCGTGGGACACGAGGAGGGGGGGGCGGGCGGCGACGACAGCGGCCACGGTCGACCCGGCCCGAGCGCTCGCCACCACGCGAGGAAGACCGGTAGCCACGGCGTGCGTCTCGATCGGCTCCTCCTCTGCCTCCGCTGCCTCCTCCGTCTCGAGATCGACTGTCCACGTCCCCTCCGCCGTGGCCACTATCGCTCTCATCCCCCTGCCCCCACCCCTGCCTCGGCTAGACGGGAAGAGAGGGCGCGCTCCAGCGCTCCTGCCAGGAGGGCGAGGACGAAGGCCGCGGCGAAGCTCGGCAGCGAGGCGGAGAAGTCGATCGGCCGGGGACTCGCTCCCTCCCACAAGCCAAGCCACCAGCTCGGGCCGGCGGGGGACAGCCACTGGTAGAGGCCGAACCCGACGAGCCAGGCAGCGACCTGGAAGGGGCGCACGGCTGGGCCGGCGAAGATGTCCTGCGGGTCGTACCGGGCTCCGCGCAAGAGCCAGTCGGCGACAAGCACCCCCAGGAGAGGTACGAAGAAGGACCCGAGCAGGAAGAGGAAGGCCTCGTACTGGCGGAAGTCGATGAGGAGGGCGCCCCCGGTGGCGAGGGCCGCGGACAGGCCGATGAGGAGGCGCTGAGGTACCCGGGGGAGGAGGTTCTGGAGGGAGACCGCGGTCGAGTAGACGTCGGCAAAGGCCTCGTCCGTCTCGTCCACGGTGAGGGCGAGGAGGGCGAGGGCAGCGGCGAGGCCCCCTCCGGCGATGGCGGTGAGGATGAGCTCGGGATGGGCAGGGTCGACGCCCCGGGAGAGGACGAGAACCGAGCCGAAGCCGAACTGGAAGAAAGTGGGCAGGAGGTAGCCGAGGCCGACGCCGAGGAACGCGGCCTTGCGGCTGCGGGTGAAGCGGGTGTAGTCGGCGACGAGCGGCGCCCAGGAGACGGTGACGGCGATGACGATGTCCACCGCTACCCAGAACGAGCCCTGATGACCCTTCTCCGACCACAGCGAGTGGCCGCCGGCCCCGTCCAAGATCCACCATGTGAGGTAGACGAGCGAGGCCACCACCGCCCACACCGCCACCTTGCGCACGTAGCGGCGGACGAAGCCCACTGGGCCCAGGAAGGCAAGGGCGGTGGCCAGGCCGCCGAAGAGAAGCGTCCACAGCCACCTCCCCTGGAAGCCGAGTAGCTTCTCGGACAGCAGGCCGGCGGCAGTGGCGATGACGATCAGCTCGAAGATCGCCCAGCCCAGGCACTGGAGCACGTTCAGAACAGTGGCGATGTAGGAGCCACGTTGGCCGAGCGGCGCCCGCTGCAGGACCATGGTGGGCACCCGCCCGTCGGCGCCGATCATGCCGGCCAGGGCGAGGAGGGCGTTGCCGATCAGGCCTCCTACGACCATGGCCAGGAGCGCCCGGTCGAGGGAGAGATCGAAGTAGGCCGGGAGCACGAGGACGAGTAGCGAGATGCCGAGGTTCCCCCAGAGGAGGAAGGTGTCGAGGAGCCCGAGCACGCGCAGCCGCTCGGGAACGGGCTCGATGCCCCAGGATGGTGTCTTGTCCATGAACGCCTCCCTTCGCCGGTATTACCCGGATCAGGTTCGACGGGTGTGATCTCAGCCCCGCACCGTGCGGAGCACCCCGGTAGCGCGCAGTCTAGCTGGAGGCAAGGTCAACGCGAAGGAGACGAGCGCCCTCGAGGGCCCACCACAGCACCAGCACCGCTGCTACCGCTATGACGTCGAGCGCACGGTGATGATCCAGGAGTGGAACCTCGACCCGCAAACCGGCGCAACCCGCCCGGCCATGGACATGGAGGGCGTGCTGCCAAGTACTTCACGCTGAACGGAAAGAGCTTTCCGACCACCGAGGTGATCAAGGTGCGGCGCGGCGACCGCGTGCTCTTGCGCCTCGTGGGCGCCGGGCAGTTCACGCGCCCGATGCACCTGCACGGGCCGGACTTCCGCATCGTGGCCAAGGACGGCCACCCTGTCTCGGATCCCCAGGCGGCGGACGTCGTCCAGGTCGCGTCCGGGGAGCGCTATGACATCGCCTTCACGGCTACCGAGCCGGGGCGGTGGGTGTTCCACTGCCACATCGGCCATCACGTGACGAGCAACGGGGGGACCCCGGCGGCCTGCTCCTCATCGTGGACGTGGGCGGCAAGGGCGCTCCGGCGCCGGTTCCCACCGAGACCGACAAGAAGCCAGGAACGATGGAGGGCACGGAGGGCATGGCAGGCCACGGCGAAAGCGCTCCTTCACGCCTCCGTCACGAGGCGCGCGTAGGGTCGCGGGCATGAGCCGCCCCGGGCCGACTCCGCGGAGGAAGGCCAGCTGAAGCGTCCTGGAACGAGCAGCTGTCCGGGGCGGCTCGCCA
>PSLH01000080.1:7205-7422 GCA_040289505.1 Thermoleophilia bacterium
CCGCCGTCGCCGGATTCGCTCTCGCCCTGGCAGCGCCGGCGCCGGGTCTCGCCGATCCCTCGCTCGCCAGCACGAAAGCCGAGGCCGAGCGCGTGCTCGCTCAGATCGACGATCTCGACGCGCGCTTGGCGAGGGGGGTCGAGGCCTACAACGGCGCCACCGTCGAGCTCGAGCGGATCTGATCCGCACTGAGCTGCGCGGAAACCGGCAGGAGCTA
>PSLH01000080.1:7440-9766 GCA_040289505.1 Thermoleophilia bacterium
GCGGGTCGCGCAGCGGCGGCTGGCGCCGGGCGTCCACCATCTGTACCTCGCCGAGGAGGCGGGGTCGGCGCTGGACGTCCTCCTGGGATCGGCCAGCGTGGACGACTCGGCCGGCCGTTTGGACGCGCTCGGCCGGATCTCCGAGGAGGACGCCCGCGTGCTGGGCCAGGCGAAGGCCTTCCGGAGCGACATCGCCCGGCGAGCGCGGCTGCTTCGCCGTTTCCAAGTCGCCCAGGAGCGGGCGGTGGTCGAGCGGGCGGCGGCCAAGGCCTGCATCGAGCGCGAGCTGGCCGAGCGAGAGCGGCACTCTCCTCCATCCGCGCCGAGATCGCCCGTCTGTGGGCGGCCGAGGAGCGCGGCCAGACCGTGGTCGGCGCTAGCGCTGAGACTCCGGAGGACCCCGCCGTTGCTCCCCCCGCGAAGTACGGGGGCGTGGTCGCCATCGCCATGCGCTACCTCGGTGTGCCCTACAGGTGGGGCGGCGCGTCTCCGGAGACGGGCTTCGACTGCTCGAACCTCGTCGTCTACATCTTTGCCCAGGTTGGCGTCTCGCTCTCCCACTCCACGGGGGCCATCTGGGGGCACGGTGTTCCCGCGCCCAAGGACGAGCTCCAGCCGGGCGACCTCGTCTTGCTCAACGACCTGAGCCCCATGGGCATCGCCATCGGCGGCGACCAGTTCATCCACGCCCGCCGCACCGGCGACGTGGTCAAGATCTCCATCCTCTCCGAGCCCTGGTACGCCGAGAGGTGGGTCGGCGCCCGCCGCCTGCTGTAGCGGCCCGCTCCCGCTAGAGTGCCCTTGCCGCTCCTCGCCGTGAATACGCGACCTGCAGAACCGCCCGAGGCCCTGACGCCTGAAGGCGGCCCCCGCCGCCGGCCTCTCTGGTTCCGTTTGCTTCAAGGCGCGACGCTCGTCGCCGTCGCCGGCCTGCTCGCTCTTCTTGCCTGGCGCCTGGTGGCCAAGAACCGGGGCGCCGAGCTGGTAGGGGCGATCGGGAAGGGGAGGACGCCAGCCGCGCCTGCCTTCGACCTCCCTGTGATCTGGCCGCGAGCGGAGACGTGGCCGCCCCCGCTCCGCCGAGCGCTCGGCGACGGCCGGATCGCGCTCGGCGAGCTCCGCGGCTACCCGCTGGTGATCAACTTCTGGGCCTCGTGGTGCATCCCCTGCAAGGCGGAGGCTCCTGCTCTCGCCGCCTCGGCGCGGGCGCACGCCGGCAAGGTCGCCTTTCTCGGCATCGACGTCCAGGATCTCACCTCGGACGCACGGCGCTTCCTGCGCCGCCACGGGGCGAACTACGTCTCCGTCCGCGACGGCGGCAACTCCGTCTACTCGGCCTACGGCCTGACCGGGGTGCCGGAGACGTACTACCTCGACCGCCGCGGCCGGATCGTCGCCCACTCGCTGGGCCAGCTCTCCCGCGACGAGCTCGAGCAGGGGATCGCCCGTGCCCTCGGGGGCTGGCGGCGGCCTGGGTCTCAGGCGGCTAAAAGTCCGTAGCGCTCCCGCATCAGCGCGTGCGGGCGAAGCGGTGCACGGCCTCGAGCAGCTCCTCGCTCTTGCGGGCGGCAACCTCCGGGTCGCCTGAGGCGAGCGCGCCGGCGACGCAGTGCTTAACGTGGTCGTCGAGGATCTTGAAGGCGAGTGCCTCAAGCGCGGTCGAGACGGCGCTGATTTGAGTGAGGATGTCGATGCAGTAGCGCTCCTCCTCCACCATCCGCTCGATACCGCGCACCTGGCCCTCGATGCGGTGCAGGCGCTTGATCAGCGCGCCCTTGTTGGAGACGTAGCCGTGCGTCGGCGCGCCGGACTCGGTCATGCCAGCTCTCCTTGGAGGCGCTCGCAAGGGGCGGGGACGACCGCCGCGTCCAGCTCCTGGCGCAGGCTGTGGAAGCGGCGCAGGCGCAGGCTGTTGGAGACGACGAACAGGCTCGATGCGGCCATGGCCGCCGCGGCCACGATCGGGTTGAGGAGCCCGGCCACGGCGAGCGGGATAGCGGCGACGTTGTAGGCGAAGGCCCAGAAGAGGTTGCCCTTGATGGTGCGCAGGGTGCGCCGGGCCAGGCGGATCGCGTCAACGGCAGCGCGCAGGTCGCCGGAGACGAGCGTGATGTCGGAGGCCTCGATGGCGACGTCGGTTCCCGTACCGATGGCGATGCCGAGGTCGGCCTGGGCGAGAGCCGGCGCGTCGTTGACCCCGTCCGCGACGATCGCCACCACCTCGCCGGCCTCCTGCAGGCGCCTGATCTCGGCTGCCTTCTCCTCCGGGAGCACGTTGGCGAGGACGCGCTCGATGCCGACCTGCGCCGCCACGGCCCGCGCCGTG
>PSLH01000080.1:9887-10181 GCA_040289505.1 Thermoleophilia bacterium
CCGTCCCAGGCGACGGCTACCACCGTGCGCCCGGCTTCCTCGGCCTCGTCCCGAGCGCGGGCCAGCTCGGCGGGCAGATCGAGACCCCACTCCGCCAGGAGCTGTGGCCGGCCGACGACGACTGCGTGGCCCTCCACGACCGCCTCGATGCCGAGGCCGGCCCGGCTGGCAAAACGCTCCACGGGCGGCAGCGCGCCGAGCTCCTCGCGCGCCCGCTCGGCGATGGCGCGGGCGATGGGGTGCTCGCTCGCGTCCTCCGCCGCTCCGGCCAGCCGAAGGAGCTCCTCGCGGCTG
>PSLH01000081.1:0-10089 GCA_040289505.1 Thermoleophilia bacterium
GACGGCTCGTTCGGGCTGAACGGGCTCGAGCTCGACACCCTCTGCCGCTTTCGCCTCCCGGCCGTGATCGTGATCGGCAACGACTCCGGCTGGGGCGAGATCCGGATTCCCCAGATCGGCATCTACGGCCAGGAGGCCGAGGTGGCCACCGCTCTTGCCCCTACCCCCTACGAGCGGCTGGCCGAGGTCTTCGGCGGCTACGGCGAGCGGGTGGAGCGGCCCCAGGAGATCGGCCCCGCCTTGGAGCGGGCCCTCGCCTCCGGCCTTCCGGCGGTGGTGAACGTCATGCTCGACCCCTGGGCGATGAAGGGCCACCCCTACCGGGGCATGTAGACGAGCCCCCTGGGGGCAAGCGAGGAAGAGGAGCGCCTTAGGGCAGACGGGCCAGGAGGGCGTCGAGCAGGCGGGCTGGCCCGAAGCGCACCGGGTCGTCAGCAGGAAGCCCTGTCTCCTCCTGGGCAGCGGCGATAGCGCGCCGGGCGCCCTCCTCGTCCAGCAGCCGGGTGTTCAGGGCCAGGGCCGCTACCCGCGCTCGCCGAGCGGGGAGGGAGATCCGCTCGTGCACCTCGACCAGCTCGGGAAGGGGAGGGATGGGGTGACCAGGGCAGCCCTCGATCTCGGTCGAGCCGGCGAGGTGGCAGAGGACGAGCAGTTGGGGGGCGCTGCCGTGGAGGAGGCCCAGCGTCACCCCGGAGTAGAGCGGGTGGAACAGGGCTCCCTGCCCCTCCACGAACAGGATCTCCCCTCCCCGGGCTGCTCCCTCCACCACCAGCCGCTCAGCGGCTCCGGCCAAAAAGTCGGAGACGACCGCGTCCACGGCGATCCCCCACCCCGCGATGGCGATCCCGGTCTGGCCGGTGGGCACGAACTGCGAGCGAAGGCCCCGCCGACGCGCCTCCCGGTCGAGCTCGAGCGCCACCGACATCTTGCCGATGGCGCAATCGGAGCCGACGGTGAGGACGACCTTGGCCGCCAGGCGCAGGTTCTCTCCGGTGGGCACGGTGAGGTCGGCCGGCGGGCGGCGGAGGTCGCGCAGCTCGACCCCGTGGCGGCGGGCGAGCGCGGAAAGCTCGGGGTCGTCGCCGACGAGCTCGTGCAGGCCGCTTTCCACGTCCAGCCCGCAGGCTATGCAGCGGCGCAGGATCTCCCGCCAGCGAGGCGGGAACCGCCCGCCCTGGGTAGCAACGCCCACGATGGCGGTGGTGGGCCGGAAGGGGAGCGCCTCCTCGACCGAGGCCACGATGGGGATACCCTCCTCGCTCTGGCCGGCCCGAGTGGAGTCGAGGATGGCTACCACTGGGGAGCGTCCATAGCGGATGAGGCCACGCCCGGTCTTGCCGTAGTGCGGATCGGCTGACCGCTCCTCGGCCAGGATGAGGTACCGCTTCTCCTCCATGTCGAGAGAAGCCTACGCCGGAGCCACGCCGAGGCCGGGAGCGAGGGGCGGGAGCTGGACGCCGTCCACGAGCTCGAGGCCGGGGCATGGGTCGCGAGCGAGGAGGAGGTTCCCGTCCAGGTCGACGTAGTCGCAGGCGCTGGCCATGTGGGCAGCGGGGGCGATGCCCAACCCAGACTCCACCATGCACCCGACCATGACCCCGAGGCCAAGGGCGCGCGCCGCCGCGGCCATGCGGAGGGCCTCCCGCAGGCCGCCCGACTTGGCCAGCTTGATCACGATGCCGTGCCCGATCTTGGCGCAGGCAGCCACGTCGGCCAGGACGTGGCAGTCCTCGTCGAGGTAGATGGGAAGCGGGGATCGGCGCTTGAGCTCGGCCCCGGCGGGGTGGCCGGCAGGAAGGGGCTGCTCGCAGTACTCGACCCCTAGCCGGGCCAGCTGGGGGAGGAAATCCAGGGCCTCCTCCAGCGACCAGTACTCGTTCACGTCCACCTGCAGGGGAAGAGCGGTGACCCGCCGCACGGCCCGCACCCGCTCCACGTCCAGCCCGTCCCTGCCGCCCAGCTTGAGCTTGAGTCGGCGGAAGCGGCCGGCCTGACGCTCTGCTTTGCGCGCCATCTCGTCGGGGTCGCCGAGCCCGATCGTCCAAGACGTGGGCGGGCCGGCCCGGCGCAGGCCTAGGAGGCGGTAGACGGGGACCGAGGCGAGCTTGCCGCAGAGGTCGTGGAGGGCAGCGTCGATGGCGGCCCGGGCGGCGGGCTCCCGATCGGGAAGACGAGCGTGGATCTCCTCCAGCGCCCACGGATCGTCTCCCAGCAGGGTGGCCGCCTCCTTCAGGTAGGCCAGCGCCGAGCCGGCAGACTGCCCGTAGCGCTCGACCGGAGCCGCCTCCCCGTAGCCAGCCAGGTGGCCGTGGCGAAGCTCGACCTGCACCACCTCCGCCCTGTCTTGGGCCTCGCGGCTGATGCGGAAGGTCTCGGCCAGCTCCAGGGTGACTCGCCAGGCGCGCAGCTCCACGGGCGTACCCTAAATCCCGGCCACGCCTTGTACGTTCCCAGCGTGGACGAGGTCTCCCCTCCCCCACCTCGCCGCCCTCGCCTGTCCCGGCGGCGGCTGGCCGTGCTCGTCCTCGCGCTCGCTGTCGTCGCCGCCGTGTACGCTTTTGCCCTTCCCACCATCGCCGACTACAGCGATGTCTGGCGGGTCGTGTCGGCCCTTTCCTGGGCCAACCTCCTAGCCCTGGCGGGGGCGACCGGGCTCAACGTGGCCACCTTCGCCCCGCCCTGGATGGTAGCCCTGCCCGGCCTGGGGTTCCGGCAGGCGCTGGTCGTGACCCAGGCCTCCACCGCCTCGACCTACCTCGCGCCCGGCGGCGCTGCCCCAGGGCTGGCGGTCTCCTTCGCCATCCTTCGCGCCTGGGGCTTCCGCAGGAGGGCAGTGGCCCTCGCGGTAGCCCTCACCGGGCTTTGGAACCAGCTCGTCATCTTCGGCTTCCCTCCCCTGGCGCTGGCCCTTCTCGCCCTCTCCGGGGGGACGAGCCCCATCCTCGAGTCCTTCGCCGCTGTGGGCCTGGTGGTCGTGGCCGGGCTGGTCGCCCTGTTCGCCCTCGCCTTCGCCTCGGAGCGGGCAGCCGCCCAGGCGGGGAAGCTGGCGGCGAGCGGAGTCTCCTGGGTCCTCGGCCTCGTCCGCCGTCCTCCCGTATCCTGGGGCGGCGGCTCCTTCGTTCGCTTCCGCAGGGAGGCGATCGGCCTCATCCGCCGCCGCTGGCACCTGCTCACGCTGGCCACCCTGGCTGGCCACCTCAGCGTCTTCCTCGTCTTCCTCGTCTGCCTCCGCGGGGCGGGAGCCTCGCCCGCGGAGACGAGCGGGGTGGAAGCTTTCGCCGCCTGGTCGATCGTGCGCCTTCTCGGCTCGCTGCCCATCACCCCTGGCGGCCTCGGCATCGTCGAGCTCGGCCTCACCTCCCTCCTCGTCGGCTTCGGCGCCGAGCAGGCCGAGGCGGTGGCGGCCACGCTCCTCTACCGCTTTCTCACTGTCGTCCCCACGCTCCTTTTGGGCCTGGCAGCGGCGGCTACCTGGCGCAGGCAGAGGACGGTCACGAGCACGGGGGTAGACTGAGGGCACGCGCCTGTAGCTCAGGGGATAGAGCGTGCGCCTCCGGAGCGCAAGGCCGCAGGTTCGAATCCTGCCAGGCGCATGGATCCAGCGGGCCCTCCTCGCTACACGCTGGTACGAGGGGGCTAGGTGGTACGCCGGAGCTCACGCCGGGCCACGATCTCGAGCCAGAGGAAGGCGAGCGAGATCCCCCCGCGCTGAAGCGCTCCCTCCCAGCCGGGGATCGCCTCGGCTCCTCCCAGGGAGAAGAGGAGAGCGAGGCAGGCAGCCGTGACTAGCGAGTAGGCGCACAGCCCCCTCCGCCCCGGCTGGCGGCGGAGGCTCCAGGCGAGCGCGACCGGGGCCAGCACGGCGGCCGTGATCACGGGAGCGCTGAGCGCCTCGTGGGCAAGGTGATGCCAGGACACCTCGCCTGCCTCCACGCGAGCCTTGCACTCCTCGGTGAGGCTTGAGCAGTCGTTGCGGAGGAGGCCGAGGCCGACCATACCCACGCCTACCGCGCCGACCAGCGCAGAGCAGAGCCTGGCCTCTCCGATCTGCCACAGGCGAGCGGCGAAGGCCGCCGTGAGAAGCCCAGAGAGGACGAGCCCGGCGATGACGATCCAGGCGTGCTCGGCCGTCTCCGCCGCCAGGGCGCTGACGTCCTCGCGGCGCGGGCTGTAGCCCTCCTGGAGGAGACCGCCGGCGATCCAGGCAGCGGTCAGGGGTAGCGGGGCGACCGCTCCGCTCAGGACGAGGAGGAGCCGCACCCTTTCATCATCGCCGCCCCGTAGGCTCCGCCCGTGCCAGCGCGGGCGCGCCAGCGGCTCCGGAGCCTCAGTCCCGGCCTTCCCCGAGCGGTGTGGACGCTCGAGGCGGGCACCCTCGTCAACTTCTTCGGCTCCGGGATCGCCTTCCCCTTCCTCCTCATCTACCTCCACAACGTCCGCGGGATCGGGCTGGGGACGGCTGGGCTGGTGCTCGCCACCATGGGCGCGACCGGCGTGGTCGTAGGGCCTCTGGCCGGCCCCCTGATCGACCGGGCAGGAGCCAGGGTCTCCCTCGCCGGAGCGCTCCTCGTCTCGGCGCTCGGCTTCGCCTCTCTCGCTCTCGTCCAGGAAGCCTGGCAGGCCTTCCTCGTGGCTGCCGCCATCGGCGTGGGGACGGGGACCTTCTGGCCCAGCATCAGCGTCCTCCTTATTGGGCTCGTGCCCCCCGACAAGCGTCACTCCGCCTTCGCCCTCCAGCGCGTGGCCCTCAATCTGGGGATCGGCCTGGGCGGGCTCGTGGGCGGCTTCGTGGCGACCACCGACAGCCCCACGAGCTTCGCCATCCTCTTTTTGGTCGACGCGGCCAGCTTCCTGGCTATGGCCGTCCTCCTTCCTGCCGTTCCCGAGCCGAGGCTCCCGCCCGCCCGGGAGCTCCCCGGGGGCTACCGCGCCGTCCTCCGCGACCGACCCTTCCTGTCGCTCGTTTGCCTCAACGTCCTCTACGTCGCCGCCGGCTACGCGCCGCTCGAGCTCTTGCCCGTGTTCGCCAAGAACGAGACCGCCGTCTCCGAGCGGTGGATAGGGGTCATCTTCTTCGCCAATACCGCTACGCTCGTCCTCGCCCAGCTCCCGGTGGCCCGCCTGGTTGAGGGCCGCAGGCGGATGCCCGCGCTCGCCACGATGCCTGCGCTCTTTGCCCTCTCCTGGCTCGTCGTCCTCGCCGGCGGCCTATGGCTAGAGACGACCGCTGCCGCGCTCGTCTTCGTAGCCGCGGCCGCTCTCTTTGGGCTGGCGAGCTGCGTCCACGGGCCTACCCAGGCGGCGCTCGTGGCCGATCTCGCCTCACCGCCTCTGCGCGGTCGCTACATGGCGCTGTCCTCGACCTCCTGGGAGGTGGGCTTCGTCGTCGGGCCTGCCCTGGGGGGCGCCATCCTGGCTGCGGCTCCCCTCCTCCTGTGGCCGGCAGCCGCCCTCGTCTGCCTCCTCGCCGCCAGCTGGACGCTCGCTCTGGAGCGGGCGCTTCCCCTCTCTCTCCGCGTCACCCCCGCCTCCTCCGCCCACGGCTAGAATGCGGGCGATGGCTATCCGACCCGACGACCCGCTCAGTACGAATGCCCAGCCTTCCCCGCATTCGCAGAACGAGGCGCCGTGCTCGCGCCGGCGAGGTCTCGGCTCGGACCGAGCCCCAGGTCGCTGAGCTCAGGTCGAGCGGCCTCACCTGGGTTCACGTCGCCGTCCCCACGCCTGCGCAGGCCACGACTCTGGCCGAGCGCTTCGGCTGGCATCCGCTCGACCTGGAGGACGTCCTCTCCAAGCGGCAGCGGCCCAAGGTGGACGAGTACCCGGACTACCTGTTCGTCGTCCTCCACTTCCCCGTCTACGACAAGGCCGTCCAGAGGCTGAACGCAGCCGAGCTCGATGTCTTCCTCGGACTCGACTACCTAGTCACGCTCCCGACGACCGTCGAGCTCCTCCCCGTCACCCGTCTCTTCGCCCGCTGCGAGGAGGACGAGGAACTGAGGGAGATCCTCTTCGCCAAGGGCTCTGGCTACCTCCTCTACCACGTCCTGGACGATCTCTTCGACTACTGCTTCCCGATCCTGGACAAGATCGGCCACAAGCTGGACACGATCGAGGACGAGATGTTCCGGGGGCGCTCGGAGGAGATCGTGCGCGACATCTCCAACGTCAAGCAGGAGATCATCTCATACCGCAAGATCATCAAGCCCGAGCGCGCCACCCTGCGCGTGCTCGAGCGGCACGTCCAGCGCTTCCTGCCCCAGGATCTCGAGCTCTACATCGATGACATCGTGGACGCCTCCGAGCGCATATGGGATCTGCTCGACAACTACAAGGAGGTGGTTGAGGCACTCGAGCACACGAACGAGTCGGTGATCTCGCACAAGCAGGGAGACGTGCTGCGCCTCCTCACCGTGATCGCTACCCTCATGCTGCCCCTTACCCTCATCACTGGCGTCTTCGGTATGAACGTCTCCTTCCCCGGCGAGGGTACCCGCGAGGCCTTCTGGTCCATCATCGGCGTCATGGTCGCGGCCTTCGCCGGGATGGCGGGGTACTTCCGCTATAAGCGATGGCTCTAGGTCGGGGGCGATCCTCCTCGACGACGTAGAGCCGCCTCACGAGCGACGCGTGGCGACGGCAGTAGCCTACGCTGGGCAGGTGCCGTCCCCCCAGATGGATGTGCTCGACGGCTCGCTCTCGACACCCTCGGTACTCGCAGAGAGCTCGGTCGGAGATGCTCGCCATTCTCTCACCTCGCGCGACTCGATCTTGCGCCTCTCACCCATTCTTGGGGTAGCCCCGGCTCCCTCCCTCTCAAGCCTCGATGTTCCCTGGGCCTGCTCCGTCTGGTAGAAGCCGG
This sequence comes from Thermoleophilia bacterium, assembly GCA_040289505.1. Taxonomy (GTDB): domain Bacteria; phylum Actinomycetota; class Thermoleophilia; order Gaiellales; family Gaiellaceae; genus PALSA-612. The sequence continues at coordinate 6,863 of PSLH01000081.1, forward strand.
GTATGGTGAGACAGCTTTGGGCGCCCTGGCGGCTCGAGTACGTCACGAGCGCCGACGAGCAGGAAGGCTGCATCTTCTGCCTGGCCGCAGACGGCGACGACGTCGAGCGGTTGGTCGTCTACCGGGGACGCCGGGCCTTCGTCCTGCTCAACCGGTATCCGTACACGACCGGTCACCTGATGGTAGCTCCCACCCGACACCTGGCTGGCTTCGGCGACCTTGACGACGCGGAAGCCTTGGAGATCCACCGCTTGGCTGCCCGGGGCATGGACGTCCTCGCCTCGACGGTAGCGCCGCACGGCTTCAACCTGGGCTGGAACATCGGTCGGGTGGCCGGGGCGGGCGTGGTCGACCACGTCCACCTCCACGTGGTGCCCCGCTGGGCCGGCGACACGAACTTCATGCCAGTGCTCGCCGACGTGCGCGTACTGCCCGAGCACCTTGTCCAGACGCGCGAGAAGCTGGCGGCGGCCTGGACGAGGCGCCCGTGATCCCGGCCCGGCTTGCCCTCGCTGACTTCGCCTTCCTCTGCGAGACTCGGGACTGGAACGAGACTGTGAATCTGGAAAGGAGGACTCATGAATAGGTTCTTTCGCCGTCTCACGCGCTTCGGGAAGCGCTTCTCCGCTCGCCGAAGTCACGGGACGATGCCCATCGCCCAGGCCGACCTCTTCAAGGCCGGCACTCCTCCCGACGTCACCAGCGAGCGGGCCAAGAGCTACCGCCACGGGAAGTCGACCGCCGACAAGTGGAACCAGTAGCCGCTGGCCGAGAGCGGACGACGGGACTCGAACCCGCGACACCTGGCTTGGGCACGAGATCTGTTGCGGCCTCTTCCACGGCTTCGACCGGTGGCCACTTTCGGCTTGTTCAAGCCAAACCTGCTCGTGCGGGTGGACACGATAGGACACGGTGGGACACGAGCGCGGGGCCACGGCGAGGCCACGGCGACGCTCAGGACTGACAACACGCGCCAAGACTGGCGACAGTCTCGCGCCGTGACACGCGAGACGCCATGCGACATGATCCGCCGTGCGCGCTACCAGACGTGAGCCTGCCGGCACGTCGCCGAACGGTTCGCACGTACCGCTGCTGCACCAAGTGTCAAAAGCCCGGGTCCGCCACCGCTTCTACAGCCCATCAATCTTGAAGAAGAACGACTGGGCGATGGAGAAGAGCACGAAACAGCAGACGATGTGGATTCTAATGCTGGGTATCGCGGCCGCAGCGATCTCCACTGGAATTGTCTGGATTGCATCGGCTAGCTCAAGCTCATCTAAGGTTCCGCGGTTCGCCCTGGATAACCCATCTGCCCAGGTGAATGATGTCCGTCAGATTCTGATCAAGACGGCTGGCATCACGTGGCATAAGGAGGTTCGATTGTACCTTGTTCCGAGTGGCATCGCTCGCGTTCCGCTCTCCCGTTTCGACCCGCAGGCGATGTTCGTTGGAGTGGTACGCTCCGCGCCGGATGCACGTCTTTCTTTTACCGTTCCCCCACTCGGCACCGGTGCTTACAGGATTGCGTTTTGGTGCCAGAGATGCGGTCTACGCAGCTCACGCCTGGGAGTAGACGACTCAGCCGTCTTGCGCGTCGCGATGCCGGCTGGAGAGGGATGCCCGAGCACGGTGCCGAACGGAAACCGGCCCCCCGGCGCTCCGAGCTACACCGGGTGGAGGCTTCATGGGAACGGGGAGCTTTGGGCGCTTCTACCAGTGGATGGGACGCTTGTGACGAACCCGCTTGGGGGTCTCAAGCTTGTGTGGTTCGCCACCAAAACGTGGTACGAGACAGGCGGAGCCCCGTTCACTGTCACTTATTGGCCGCTCGGTACCACAGAGGTCATCAAAGCGAGCACTAGTTCCTTCGATAACCAGCCTGCGACGTCGGTCGCGCGGATGAGTATGACGCCGGGATGCTGGGAAATCCGCGGGCGCTTGCAAGATGTCACCTTGAGCTTCATCGCCAATGTAGTGCGCGGTACCAGCTAGAACTTCGTGCGAGTTAGCCTGGAAAGCGAGAATGTCCGGATCGTCGCCCGTGCTGGCACGAGTTGCTTCACGAATTGAAGCTTTGAAGCGGTCAGAGGCCGTCTAAGGCCCTCAGAGGCCGTCGAAGGGTCTAAAAGCGCGTCTAAGCCCGTTGACAGGTCCCCGCGTTGGCGCGCGGGGGCCGGCGGGCGCGCCCCCTCGGCCATGGGCTGGCCGGCGAGACGAAGGCAGGGCGGCGGAAAAAACCTTGGCCGGCCGCTTCCGGCGCGTCCTGGGGCTTCTGGTGGGCTCTCTGGGGCGCCCGTGCGGGTACCGCCGCGCCCCAGACGCAAGCCGCCTGCGACGCGCCACTCGTGAAATGTCTCTCACTTCCGAGCTCAAGACCAAGACGAGTCGGATTCGCCGCTTCTTCGAGCGCCGCTTGCCTAACGTAGCCGAGATCGCAAGGAGCGCACAGGAGCTTGGTCTACCATCCTGCCAGAAGAGAACCTTGCTGCCCGTGAGGCGGGATGGGGTCTTGACCAACGAGCAACTCACGACGATCGTTCGCGTCGTGAAGCGCTCGACGCCCTACCGCAGGATTTGCGGAGAGCTCTCGTCGCGGTGTCCCCGCGACGTCTGGATCGACGGACCGATCGCCTTCGTCCACTTCGAGTCCGACCCCGCCCGGACGGGTGCTCCCGCCTGGTTCGTGTTCGCGGTCGGACTCGGCGAGCAGAACCTCGTGGCCGCCAAGCGCCTCGCGCCGGACGAGCGAGGCGAGGCCATTCGCGTTCTCGAGCTCATCGCCGAGGACGCTCAATCCACCGAGGAGGAAGCGTGAACCGTATTGCGGTAGGAGCAGCCGCTCTCGCTCTTGCGCTCGGCTCGGCGCTCGGGCTCCCGAGCGCGGCGGAGACGCGCCCGGACGAAGTGGCGGCCACCTGCCCAGCTGCCCTCCCGCCCGGACCGAAGGCCGCCGCGGGAGCGCTCTCGGCGATCACGCGCGAGCAACCCCGCGTCTACCCGGGTCCGGAGTACCGGACGTACCAGGTGACTGGCCTCGCGTCCCTCGTTCCCGAGCTATGGGCACCGGGCGGGATCGAGCCGTACCGGGGCATCGCGGCCCGGCGCTGCGGCGAGGAGGTGGCGAACCGGTCCTGGGTCATCTACGTCTTCTTCCCGAAGCTCGCCTCGAGCGCCTCGCTCTCGCAAGGGATCGCCTTCGCCGCCCGGACGTCCAGAGGATGGATCAT
>PSLH01000082.1:0-10086 GCA_040289505.1 Thermoleophilia bacterium
TGGGCCGCGCTCGTTCGCCTGGCCGAGCTGGACGCCGCGCTCAAGGGGGAGAGCCGCCTTCCCGACCAGCTCGAGCTGGAGCGAGCGCTCGTGGACATCACCCGCGGCCGGGCCTCGGTGGAGGCAGGGCGGCGGCAGCCGTCTGCCTAGCTCTGCCGACGCAGGGAGGCGACGAGACGGGCCGCCTGCGACTTCCTGCGGGCCACCGTGTTGCGGTGCAGCGCTCCCTTGGAGGCCGCCTTGTCGAGCCAGCGCACGAGCTCGCGGTGGGCGGCGGCGATCCGCTCCTCGTCGCCGCCCGCCACCGCCTCCCGTAGGCGACGGGCGAGCGTCTTCACCGTGGAGCGGTATCGGAGGTTCTCCAGCCGCTGCCGGGCGGTGATGCGGACGCGCTTCTTCTGTTGGCGGATATTGGGCATAGCGTGACAACGCCCGCTCTGGCTGCGGGCGCAGGCGATGGTACCAGATGGGAGCAGATCGAGAGTGGGGCGGCGGCTCCGCTCCCTATTCTGTCCTCGGTGCGTCCTCTTCCCGCCAGCGGGCAGTGGTGAGCTCGGATCAGCCGCAGCCGGCTCCCGCTGGCCTGGAGTCGGCCGCCCACCGCCGTCGCCTGGCGTCCTCTGCCTTCGTGTTCGCTCTCGCCACCGGCCTCTCCCGGCTGCTCGGCCTGGTACGCGAGATCGTGGCCCGCAACTACTTCGGGGTGGAGGGGAAGATCAACGCCTTTACGGTGGCCTTCCAGGTACCCAACCTCATTCGGGCGCTGATCGCCGACGTCGCCTTCACCTCCGCCTTTGTCCCCGTGTTCAGCGAGCTCCTCGTCAAAGGGGAGCGCCGACGGGCGTGGGCAGTCGCCTCGAGCCTCTTTTGGCTCCTCCTCCTTGGCCTGGGCGGCCTGGTGGCGCTGGGGATCCTGCTCGCTCCCCTCGTGGTCGCTCCCTTCGGCGTCCCCGTGGGGGCAGGAGACTTGGCCGTGGGGCTTACCCGGGTGCTCTTCCCCATTGTCGTCCTCCTGGGCATCTCCGGCGTCTTCGTCGGCCTGCTCAATAGCTACGACCGCTTCTCCGCGCCTGCTCTGTCGCCGGTGGCCTGGAACCTGGTCATCATCGTCGGTCTCGTCCTGGGGGTACCTCGAGCGGACTCGGAGGACGGCAAGCTCTACGTGTACGCCGCCTCCGTCCTTGTGGGGACCGTCGTCCAGGTGCTCCTTCCCCTCCCCTGGCTGCGCGGGCTGGACGGACACCTGCGCGTCGCCGTCGACTGGCGCGATCCGGCGGTGCGGCGGGTGTTCGTGCTGATGCTGCCGGTCACGATCAGCCTGGGCCTGATCAACTTCAACGCCGTCGTCGACACCCTGTTCGCCTCTCGGCTGCTCGATCCCAACTTGGCCCCGGCCGCCATCGACGCTGCCTTCCGCCTGTACATGCTGCCCCAGGGGCTCTTCTCGGTAGCTGTGGCCACCGTCCTTTTCCCCTCCCTGTCGCGAGCGGCGGCAGCCGGCGACCTGGTCGCCTTCCGCCACTGGGTAGGGGTGGGCCTGCGCCAGATGGCCTTCCTGCTCCTCCCGGCCGGGGCGGCCTGCGCTGTCCTGGCTGACCCCATCGTCCGTCTTGTCTACGAGCGGGGCGCCTTCACGCCTCGCCAGACCGAGGTCGTGGCTGAGGCCCTGGCTGCCTTCTCGCTGGGGCTGGCCTTCAACGGGGCCATGCTCATGCTCAACCGCGCCTTCTTCAGCCTCCAATCCCCCTGGCTTCCCACCGGAGTCGCGCTGGCCAACCTGGGCCTCAACGCTGTCCTCGACGCCGCCTTCTACCCGCTGGGGGTGTGGGGGATCCCGCTTGCCACCTCGGTCGTCAACATCGTGGGAGCCTTGGCTTTGATCGAGCTTCTCCGCCGGCGGGTGGGCGACGTAGAGGCAGCGGAGACAGGGCGCTCCGCTCTCCTCATTCTCTTGGCGAGCGGGGCTCTGGCTGTGGTCGCTCGCTCTGCCTGGCAGGGTCTCGACGCTGCCCTGGGTCGCTCCCTCGGCGCCCAGCTGACGGCGGTGGCGTTGGCGCTCGCGGCCGGGGCTCTCTCCTACCTCGTCGGCTGCCTCCTCCTGGGGGTGCGGGAGACGAGGCCGCTGCTAGCGTTGCTCGGGGGGCGTAGGAGCTAGCGCATGGACCAAGACCGAATTCGCAACTTCTCGATCATCGCCCACATCGACCACGGCAAGTCGACCCTGGCCGACCGCATCTTGGAGCTGACCGGGGCGCTCAGCGACAGGGAGATGCGGGAGCAGGTGCTCGACTCCATGGAGCTGGAGCGAGAGCGGGGGATCACCATCAAGGCTCAGGCCGTCCGGGTGACCTGGAGGGGCTATCAACTGAACCTGATCGACACGCCCGGCCACGTCGACTTCACCTACGAGGTGTCCCGGTCGTTGGCTGCCTGCGAGGGCGCGCTCCTCGTCGTTGACGCTGCCCAGGGCATCGAGGCTCAAACTCTGGCCAACGCCTACCTCGCCATCGAGAACGACCTCGAGATCGTGCCGGTGGTCAACAAGATCGACTTGCCCCAGGCGCGTCCGGAGGAGGTAGCCGAGGAGGTGGCCGAGCTCGTGGGCGAGCGGCCTGAGCGGGTGCTGCGGATCTCGGCCAAGACAGGCCAGGGAGTCGCGGAGGTCCTCGACGCGGTGATCGAGCGGATTCCGCCCCCCTCTGGCCAGCCGAGCGGCCCAGCTCGGGCTCTCATCTTCGACTCGTCCTACGACCAGTACCGGGGCGTGGTGGCCTTCGTGCGCGTGGTGGACGGCCGCTTTCGCCGAGGCGAGCGGCTCTTGGCAATGCAGCAGGGAACCCGACTCGAGGCCGAGGAGCTCGGCTTCTTCGCCCCCACCATGCGCCCCTGCCAGGAGCTTGGGGCGGGCGAGGTGGGGTACGTCGTGACCGGCCTCAAGGACGTGAGCCGGCTGCGTGTGGGAGACACGCTCACGGTGGAGACGCAGCCGGCGGCGGCGCCGCTTCCTGGCTACAAGGACGTCAAGCCTATGGTGTTCGCCGGTCTCTTTCCCACCGACTCCGACGACTACCCCGATCTCCGCGATGCCCTGGACAAGCTGAAGCTGAACGACGCGGCTCTCGTCTACGAGCCCGAGACCTCGCAGGCCCTCGGCTTCGGCTTCCGCTGCGGCTTCCTCGGCCTCCTACACATGGACATCGTGCGCGAGCGTCTGGAGCGGGAGTTCGGTCTCGACCTGCTCGTCACCGCTCCCACCGTCGCCTACCGGGCGCGGACGAGAGGGGGGCAGGAGGTGGAGGTGCGCAATCCTGCCGAGATGCCCCGGGAGGTGGAGCGGGTCGAGGAACCCTACGTGCGAGCCTCGATCATCGTCCCCAGCGAGCACGTGGGCGCGGTCATGGACCTCTGCAACGAGCGCCGGGGCTGCTTCGACCGCATGGAGTATTTGTCCCCGGAGCGGGTGCACATCGTCTACGACCTCCCCCTGGCCGAGATCGTGCTCGACTTCTACGACCAGCTCAAGTCGCGCACCCGCGGCTACGCCAGCTTCGACTACGACTTCGCTGGCTTCCGGCCGGGCGACCTCGTGCGGGTGGACATCCTCATCGCCGGCGACCCGGTGGACGCGCTGTCCATGATCGTCCACCGCGATGCTGCCTACCCACGGGCGCGGGCCCTCGTGGAGCGCCTGCGGGAGGAGATTCCTCGCCAGCTTTTCGACGTGGCTGTGCAAGCCGCCATCGGGTCTCGGGTGATCGCTCGGGAGACGATCAAGGCCAAGCGCAAGGACGTCCTCGCCAAGTGCTACGGCGGCGATATCACCCGCAAGCGGAAGCTCCTCGAGCGCCAGAAGGAGGGGAAGAAGCGGATGAAGCAGGTGGGCTCGGTGGAGGTTCCGCAGGAGGCGTTCCTGGCCGTGCTCAACTTGGACGCGGGGAGGCGCTGATGGGCGCTGTTCGGCACCTGTACGTCCACCTCCCGTTCTGCGCTCGCCGCTGTGGCTACTGCGACTTCGTCACCGTTGTCGGCCGCCGGGAGCTCCACGCCGCCTACGTCGATGCCCTCCTCCGCGAGCTGGAGCTGGAGAGGGAGCTTTTGGCGCCCAGGCTGGAGACGGTGTACCTAGGCGGTGGTACGCCCACCTTCACCGAGCCGGCCGCGCTGGCTCGCCTGCTGGCCGCCCTTCCTCCCGCCGACGAGGTCACGGTAGAGGCAAACCCGGAGACGGTGACGCCGGAGCTGGCCTCTCTCCTTCGGGCGCAGGGCGTGACGCGGGTCTCGCTGGGGGCTCAAAGCTTCCAGCCCCGCCTGCTCTCCGTCCTCGACCGGAAGAGCTCTCCCGAGCAGGTGCGCCAGGCGGTGGCTGCGCTGCGGGCTGCCGGGATCGATAACGTGTCGCTCGACCTCCTCTACGGGATTCCTGGTCAGAGCTCGGCCGACCTCGACGCCGATCTCGCCCACGCCCTCGCGCTCGGGCCCGAGCACCTCTCTTGCTACGAGCTGGAGGCGAAGCCGGGTACCCGCTTCGCCCATGCCTGGGGCGCCGAGCTGGCTCGCCAGGCCGAGGCCATCGAGCCCTACATGGAGCAGGTGGTGGAGAGGCTCGTCTCTGCCGGCTACCGTTGGTATGAGACGGCGAGCTTCTGCCGGCCGGGACGGGAGGCCCGCCACAACCTCGCCTACTGGCTAGGGCGGGACTACCTCGGCGTCGGCATCGGCGCTGTGTCCACGCTCGGCCACCACCGCCTGCGCAACCGGCCCCAGCTCGCCGCCTACCTGGCGGCGCTTGCTCGGGGCGAGCGGCCGCCGCGGGAGGTGGAGCTTCTCCCTCCCCCGGTGCGCCTGAAAGAGCGGGTCATGCTGTCCCTTAGGCTCGACCGGCCGCTCTCGATGCCAGAGGTCGCGGGGGTGATCGACGAGCGGGCACTCCCCCGCCTGGAGGCCCTCCGCCTGGTCGAGCGTCGGGGCGAGGAGCTCGCGCTTACGTTCCGGGGGCGTTTTCTGGGCGACGCCGTCACCGCCGAGCTTCTCGTCTAGGTAGCTGGTCCGGGGAAGCGAGCGTCCCTGCGGGCGCGGGCAGCGGCGGCGTACGGCGGGCTCCGGTGGCCAGGGAGGCCCGGCGCCCCAGAGCGCGAGAAGCGGGGCGCCGTCGGAAACGGAGGGTCAGGGCTCAAGCCTAAACTGGGATCGAGAGAGCTCATGAGCGAGACCCGCACGGAGCTGACAGAGCGCCAAGAGGAGATCCTGCGTAGGGTCGTCCAGGAGTACGTGACCACCGGGCAGCCGGTGGGCTCCAAGGTGCTCGTAGAGCGGACGGGGCTTCGCCTCTCCCCCTCCACCGTGCGCAACGAGCTGGCCGAGCTGGAGAGCCTAGGGCTCCTCACCCACCCCCATACCTCCGCTGGGCGCGTCCCCACCGAGCGCGGCTACCGCTACTACGTGGATCGCCTGCTCGAGGAGCTCGAGCCCCGGCCGGGATCCTTCCCCCTCGACCTCTCGGCGATGCGGAGCGAGATCGAGGCCGCTCTCCAAGCCACTACCGAGATGCTGTCTCAAGTAACGCGGCTCCTTGCTCTGGTGTCGGCGCCGCCCCTTCGGGCAGCCACCGTTCGCCACGTCGAGGTGCTCCTGCTCCAGCCCAAGGTGGTGATGGTGGTGGTCATTACCTCCACAGGCGCGGTCACGAAGCGCGTGTTCGGCTTCGCCGAGGCGGTGGACGAAGGCTTGGCCGACTGGGCCAGGGAGTACCTGAACGAGCAGCTCGTGGGCGTGCAGCTCGGGTCGCGCCTGCTCCGACAGAGGCTCGACGACGCAGGCCTCTCCCCGCTCGAGCGGCGCTTCCTGGTGGTCCTCAGGCCCACTTTCACCGAGCTCGTGGCCGACGAGGAGCAGCGCCTGTTCGTGGGCGGGGCGGCTGGCCTCCTCGATGACGTCCGGGACGAGGAGCTCCATGCCTACCGGGGCCTGCTCGAGCTCCTCGAGCAGCGGCGAGCTCTTCTGGACGTGATCGCCGAGGCCTTCGATCCCCGTCGCCCCTTTGTTCGGGTGGGGGACGAGCTCAGCCACCCCGCCCTGCACGATCTGGCCCTGGTCGGAGCCGCCTACGGTCTTGCCCACAAGGCGCTCGGCGCCGTGAGCCTGCTCGGCCCGCTGCGTATGGACTACGACAAGGCGATCCGCTCGGTACGGGCAGCAGCCAGCGAGCTCTCCCGCTTCTCTGAGGAGGTCTTCGAGGGCGACTAACCTTCGGGCGTGGCCACCACCGGTCGCGACTACTACGAGGTGCTTGGCGTTCCCCGCGACGCAGGCGAGGCGGAGATCAAGAAAGCCTTCCGCAAGCTGGCCCGCGAGCTCCACCCCGACGTCTCGGACGCCCCCGACGCCGAGGAGCGGTTCAAGGAGGTGGTCGAGGCCTACGAGGTTTTGTCCGACCCCGAGCGGCGGGAGATCTACGACCGCTACGGGCACGAAGGTCTGCGAAGCGGCGGCTTCGTGCCCACCAGCTTCGACCTCGGCAGCCTGAGCGACCTCTTCGCCGCCTTCTTCGGCGACGATCTGCTCAGCGCCGGTACCCGCCGGGCGCGCCGGGGCGCCGACATCGCGGCCGAGGTGGAGATCGACCTGGAGGAGGCCGCCCAGGGGACGACTCGGCGCGTCCCCTTCCAGGTTGCTATTACCTGCAATGCCTGCAAGGGGAGCGGGGCCGAGCCTGGTACCCGGCCTGCGCCCTGTCGAGCCTGCGGCGGCTCCGGACAGCTCCGCCAGGTGGCGACCAGCCTGTTCGGGCAGATCATTCGCGCCCAGACCTGTCCCCGCTGCGGCGGTGCAGGGCGCGTGATCGAGATCCCCTGCCGGCGTTGTCAGGGGACAGGCCGGGTGATCGAGGAGCGGGCGCTCGAGGTCGAGATCCCGCCCGGCATCCACGACGGGCAGCGCATCCGCCTGTCCGGCGAGGGCCACGCCGGGATTCTGGGCGGGCGGGCCGGGGACGTCTACGTCCGCGTGCGAGTGCGACCTCACCCTCGCTTCGTCCGCGAGGGGAACGACATCGTCTCCACGGTCGACCTGACCATGACCCAGGCGGCGCTCGGGGCCCGGATCCGGGTGCCGACCCTCTACGGCGAGGTCGAGGTCGACTTCGAGCCGGGAACCCAGCCCGGAGAGGTGCGCGTCCTCCCCGGCCTGGGTATGCCCGTCCTCCAGGGAGACGGACGGGGCGATCACCGCCTGCTCGTGAACGTCAAGGTACCTACCCGCCTGACCCCCGACCAGCGACGGCTCTTGGAGGAGCTTGCCCGCAGCGAGGACGACCGCACCTACTCCTCCGACGGAAGCTTCTTCGACCGGATCAAGGCGCACTTCCGCTGAGACGGGTGTCGGTCACTGTTCCCTGGCCTCGGGCCGAGGAGGCGCGGGCCCGCATGCTGGAGCTCTTCCCCCAGGGGTTCGAGGAGCGGGAGGACGAGGACGGCTTGGAGCTTGTGGCCTACACCGACGCTGGCGGCGAGGAACGTCTGTGGCACGTCTTCGGGGGCGTGCGCAGCGCCGAGGTGGGAGAGGGGTGGGAGGATCGCTGGCGGGCTTTCCACCGCGGCGTCCGGGTCGGTCACTTGTGGGTAGGGCCGCCCTGGGAGACGCCTCCTCCAGGATCGCTGTCGGTCGTGATCGAGCCGGGGCGAGCGTTCGGCACCGGCTCGCACCCCACGACCCGCCTAGCCCTGCTTCTCCTTCTCGGCCTTCCTCGTGCCTCCCTCCTCGACGTCGGCTGCGGCTCCGGCGTCATCGCCGTGGCTGCCGCCAAGCTCGGGTTTCGGCCGGTGACCGCCGTCGACGTCGATCTGGAGAGCGTCGTATCGGCTCGCCGCAACGCGCTCGCGAACGGTGTCTCGGTGGAGGTGTTGCAGGCAGACGCGCTCGCCCGGCCCCTTCCCCGCGCGGAGACGGCGGTCGCCAACATTGCCCTCGACGCCGTGACCGAGCTTGGCTCGCGGATCGGGGCTACCTGGCTTGTCACCTCCGGCTACCTTGCCTGGGAGCGGCCTTCTCTGCCTGCCTTTGGGCCCGTCTGCCGCCGGGAGGAGGAAGGCTGGGCTGCCGATCTTTGGAAGCGCGTCTCCGCTCAGTAAGGTTCGAGCCCGTGGCCACCTTCTCCGTTCGCTTCCTCGGCTGCAAGGTCTCTCACCTGGACGCCCAGGCGGTCCGGGAGCGACTCCTTGCCGACGGCCACGAGGAGCGGCCAGGCCGAGCGGACGTGGCCATCGTCAACGGCTGCTGCGTGACCCAGGAGGCGGTGGCCAAGTCGCGCAAGCTCGCCGCCCGCCTGGCCCGAAGCCACGAGCGCGTGTTCCTGACCGGGTGCGCGGCCTCGCTTCCAGCCCAGGCCTTGGGCTCCCTGCCCGCCAACGTCGTCGTCGTGCGTCGGCCGCCCGAGGACACCCCAGCGCTCGTCGCCGGCCAGGTGGGGGCGATCGGCTGCGTTCAGACCGATGCGCGGCTGGAGCGGGTGCGCGCCTTCGTGAAGGTCCAGGATGGCTGCAGCTTCTCCTGTCGCTTCTGCGTGATCCCGCTCGTGCGCGGTCCCTCCCGCAGTCGCCGAGCAGCGGCCATTCTGGCCGAGATCCGCCGCCGCGTCGACCAGGGCCATAGAGAGGTGGTCTTGACCGGCATCAACCTCGGCTGCTACCGGGATCGGGAGGAGAACTACGATCTGGCCCGGCTGGTGCGGGAGGCCGGGCGCGTCCCCGGCCTGCGACGGCTGCGCCTCTCCTCCCTGGAGGTAAACCACCTCACCGCCGATCTCCTCCACGCGCTGCGGGAGACGCCTGTGGTCGCTCGCCACCTGCACGTCCCCTTGCAGTCGGGAGACGACCGGGTGCTGCGGTCGATGGGACGGCGCTACGACGTGGCCACCTACCTTCGCCGGGTGGGTGCCGCCCACGACTTCAATCTGACCACCGACTGCATCGTCGGGTTCCCGGGCGAGGACGAGCGCGCCTTCCGGAACACCCTGCGGGTCGTGAAGGAGGCCGGCATCACCAAGGTGCACGTCTTCCCCTACTCCCCGCGGCCGGGCACGCAGACCGGGGCCGAGGACCCAGTCCCTCCTGCGGTGAAGGCGGAGCGAGGGGCCCGACTTCGCGAGCTCTCGCGAGAGCTCTCGGTCAGTCACTGGAAGCGCAAGCTGGGCGAGGAGGATCTCGTTCTCGTCGATCGCCCCGGTCGCGGCTACGGCGACGACTACTCGCCCTGGCGGGTGGCGGGCCCGGTGGGGGAGCTCGTGCGGGCGCGGGCGGTGGCCGTATCCGAGGAGGGCCTCGTGGCCGGCTGAGGCGGTGGGCGCTCCCGATCGTGCGCGCCCGCTTCCGGCCTGACACACTGGGGGAGATAGCCGTGAGCCTGATCCACGACATCGAGGCCAAGCTCAAGCAGGCCATGAAGGAGCGGGACGCCGCCCGTCGGGACGCCCTCCGCCTGATCTTGAACGCCCTCCGGGGGGCGGAGAAGGAGTTGCGTCGGCCCCTCCACGAGGAGGAGGAGCTGCAGGTGCTCCAGCGCGAGCGCAAGCGCCGGCAGGAGGCGATCGAGGCCTACCGGGCAGCTGGCAGGGAGGAGCAGGCTCGGGCTGAGGAGTACGAGCTGGAGGTGCTGGAGGAGTTCATGCCCGAGCCGCTCACCGAGGAGGAGCTGGAGCGGATCATCGACGACGTCATCGCCGAGGTGGGGGCGACCAGCCTCCGCGACCTCGGCCGAGTGATGGCCGACGTCATGCCCCAGGTGGCCGGGCGGGCCGATGGCGCGCTCGTCAGCCAGATCGTGCGGGAGAAGCTCGCCTAGCGGAAAGGAGGTTGGTCGCGACCGCCTCGACCCGCTCCCGGTAGCGGAGGGCTGCAAGCCAGCGGGGAGGAATGGCCTCGACGCCGTCCCCAAAGCCGACCAACGCCCCGGTCGCGGTGGCGGTGGTGTCGGTGTCCCCGCCAGGGAGACGGCCCGGGCGAGGGCCTGCTCCAGGCTGGGCGCGTGCAGGAGGGCATGGACAGCTGACGGCCAGCGTCGTCCAGCAGGCCCTCCGGCTCGGGGCCGGCGACG
>PSLH01000083.1:0-3924 GCA_040289505.1 Thermoleophilia bacterium
GCGAGCTTCAGGGCCGACCCCCGCGATCCTAGTTCCTGACCCGAATCCCCGCCGGCCGCAGGCTGCCGCCTCTGTGACCCTCTGTGACAGATCGGCGACACCTCTGTGCCAGCATCGGGTCGCAGCCGAGCGGGTCGGCGCCCGGCAGGCTCAGCCTTGCCCGACCAGCGATCCCCTCCGCCGTGGGTCTGCCGTTCGGCCGGAGAGCGGCAGGCGCACCGCGAACGTCGTCCCCTGGCCAAGACGGCTCTCCACCGACACGCTTCCGCCCATGCGCTCGACCAGCTCCTTGACGATAGCCAGGCCGAGGCCGCTCCCCAGGCGACGGCCGTCAGGATTGCGGTCGTAGCGATCGTAGAGGTAGAAGCGCTCGAACGCATGAGGGAGGTCCTCAGGAGCGATCCCCACCCCGGTATCCTCGACGTGGAGCAGGCCGGGAGCCGCCCGCAGCCGCACGAGACCGCCGGGAGGGGTCGATCGGAGGGCGTTCTCGACCAGGTTGGAGACGACCTGGAGCACCCGATCGAGATCTCCCTCCGCCGGCGCTGGGCCGGACACGATCGCCTCTAGCTCGACCCCGCAGGCCCGAGCCTCCGCCTCATGCCGACGTACCGCCTCCCGCGCCACGTCGGCCAGGTCGATCTCCTGCCTGTGGATGGCGAACTCGCTCCGGTTCATGCGGGCGAGGTCGAGCAGGTCGCCGACCAGCCGCTCCAGTCGCCGCGCCTCCTGCCTGATCGTGACAGCGGCCTCGGCTGGCTCAAAGGCCCCCTCCTCCAAGCCTTCGGCGTATCCGCGAATGGCGGTGAGCGGCGTCTTCAGCTCGTGGCTCACGGAGAGCAGGAACGAGCGCTCCGCCTCCCGCGCCCGCTGGAGCTCGGCCGCCATCTCGTTGAAGGAAGTCGCCAGCGAGGCAAGCTCCACCGACCCCTCCACAGGCACGGGATCGGGAGAGACGCCTCCTGCCAGCGTGCGGCTCGCCTCCGCCACTCGACGCACCGGGCGGGCGATCGCCCGCGCGCTCACGAAGGAGCCAAGGGCAGCCAGGGCGAGCCCCACCAGGCTGGCCAAAAGAAGCCCCTGCAAGAAGGGCCACCAGTCGGACGTCCTCAGGCTCGCTGGCCGTAGCAGCACGAACCCTCTCCCCTGGACGTTACGAGCGGCGAAGAAGTAGCGCTTGCCCTCGACCGTTACCGTACCCTGGACCGCCTCTCCCGTCCTCACGGCCAAGCGATCGCGATCGGGCAGGAACGGGGACGGTCGAGCGAGGTCGACTACCTCGACCACCTCGTTCTGCCTCGTCAGGAAGGGCTGCAAGCGCTTGAGCTTAGAGAGAGGGAGGATGTCCTCCATCTCTCTCTGGGCGAGCAGATCAGCTTGGTGACTGAGGTCGCTCAGGTTCGCCCGCTCCACCGCTCGGCGGGTGAGCAGGATGCCCACCGCCAAGGCGATGCCGATGGAGGCAATGACGACCACTACCGTCGACACGAACAGGCGCCGACGGAGGGAGGGAAACGTACGGCGGGGCCGTCTCACGGCGCGACGGCTTTGTACCCTGCCCCGCGGACGGTACGGATGAGGCCGGGGCGGCCCAGCTTGCGCCGAAGCTGGCCGACGTGCACGTCCACGGTCCGGGTTCCCCCCGGGTAGCTCATGCCCCACACCCGGTCGAGCAGGCGATCGCGGGAGTGGACGATCCCCGGCGTCTCCAGGAAGAAGGCGAGCAGGTCGAACTCCTTGGCCGTGAGCTCGACCGGTCGCCCAGCCACGGTCACCTCCCGCCCCTCGGTGTCCACCACCACGTCTCCCAGCTCTAGCCTCGTCTCCCGCGGCCCTGGCCCCGACCGGCGAAGGACGGCCTTGATCCGGGCCGCCAGCTCCCGGGGAGAGAACGGCTTGGGCACGTAGTCGTCGGCCCCCAGCTCCAGCCCAGCTACTCGATCGGGCTCCTCGTCACGGGCCGTGAGCATGAGGATGGGCACCTGGGAGCGGGCACGCAGGCGCCGGCAGACCTCGAACCCGTCCATGCCCGGCAGGCCGATGTCGAGGATGACGATCCGCACAGGGTGGCGAACGATCTCCACCAGGGCCTCCTCCCCGCTCCGCACCCACACCACCTGGTAGCCGTGGCGAGACAGGTAGGAGCGGAGGAGCCCCCCGATCGAGTCCTCGTCCTCGACCAGGAGGACGACCCCGCCGGTGGCCTGCCCCGGCAGGGAAGAGGCTCCCACGGCCCCGCCTGCCGGCGCCGCGCTCACGGCTTGCCAGGCTTCCCGGGCTTGCCGAAGCCGAGCGCTCGAACGGTGTCCGCTGGCTGGTTGCCGTCCCGGATCGTGATTACCGTCATGCCGCGCACGAGATCGGCGACCGAGGCCGACCGCCCGTGCACGGTCACCTGGGCAGCAGGGGACACGGGGACGACTTGGCGGGTACCGTCCCGCTCGAGCAGCTCGAGTCCGTCCGGTCGAGCGGCCAGCAAGCGCCCTTGATCGATGCGGTAGTCGCGGACGACGCCGCGCACGACCATCACCACCTCGGCCCTGGCCATGTTGGGGCCGAAGAAGTACTCGCCCAACGCCTTGGCGTCCTTGGGTTGCCCTTGGGAGGCGGCGAGACCGCTTGCTCCCGCCGCCAGGGCCACGGCCAGGGCCCCTGCCGCTACCCCCCGGCGGAAGGTACGCCTCGTTCTCGATCGCTCGTCCATGCCCGTCCCATCTTGGCTGAGATGACAGCCTCGGTCATAGTGCCAACGTAAGCGGAGCGTAAAGTCGGCTGGAAATGGCCACCATCCTCATGCCCCTTCCCGAGAGAGACTTCGAGCCGACCGAGGCGGCTGCGCCCTGGAGGCAGCTGCGCGACCGCGGTCACGAGGTCATCGTCGCCACCGAGCACGGCGGCCGGCGGCCGGTGGCAGACCCGGTGCAGCTTGGTGGGGTCTTCTGGGGCCGCTTCGGGGCCGACCCCACGGCCAGGAGCTGGTACCAGGAGATGGAGGAAACCCCGGAGCTGCGCTCGCCGATTCCCTGGTCTTGGGTCGAGCCAGCCGACATCGATGCCCTCCTTCTTCCCGGCGGCCGTGCGCCCGGCATGCGACCGTACTTGGAGAGCCCCGAGCTCCAGCAGCTGGCGGCGGCGCTCCTCGCCGTTGGTAAGCCGGTCGGCGCCATCTGCCATGGCATCCTCGTCCTCGCCCGCGCCCGCGAGCCGACCACCGGAAAGAGCCCCCTCTCGACCAGGCGGACGACCTGCCTTCCCAAGCACCTCGAGCGGCTTGCCTACCTGGCCACTGCCTGGCGCTACGGCCGCCGCTTTCGTACCTACCCCGCCTACGTGGAGGACGAGGTCCAGTCCGCCCTCGCCGACCCTCACCGCCAGCTCCTCCTGGGTCCGGTGACGATTTGGCAGCGAGGGACGGTCGAGGACGACAGGGCCGCGTTCTGCGTGGTCGACGGGAGCTAGGTGTCCGCTCGCTGGCTAGGAGACGCCTACCTCTTCGCCAAGCGCTTCCTGGAGGTCGTCGAGCGTCCTCAGCCGACGAGCGAGCCCTCCCGCTCCGGCTCGTAGCGCGGGTACACGACCTCGGCTGAGCCGAGGAGGGTCTCGACCGTATCGGCCACCTCGATGCGCGCTTCCAGGGCCCGTAGCCGCTCCAGCTCGGCCCGGGTCTCGGCGACCGGGCTCGAGAAAAGCGTGCAGCAGTCCTCAGCAGGCAGGATGGCCACGTCCAGCGTCCCGATCTCCTTGGCCTCGGCCACGATCTCGGCCTTGTCGAAGGCAAGAAGAGGGCGGAGCAGGGGAAGGTCGCTCGCCTCCTCGATCACCGCCATGTTGCGGAGCGTCTGGCTCGAGACCTGGCCTAGAGAGTCGCCGGTGACGAGGACCTCTGCCCCCTCGCGGCGGGCGAGCGCGGCAGCCGTGCGCACC
>PSLH01000083.1:3984-6539 GCA_040289505.1 Thermoleophilia bacterium
GCTGCCGCTGGGCCTTACCGAAGGGGATGACGAACAGTCGCGAGCCTCGTTGGAAGCGGTCGAGGCGGGCGACCTGGGCGTAGGCCTTGTAGATCGACTCCGGCCCGGTAAAGGGACGGCCGCTGAAGTGGACGAAGTCACAGCGGAGCCCTCGCTTCATCGCTCGGTACGAAGCCACGGGCGAGTCGATCCCCCCCGATAGGAGGACGAGCGCGCGCCCGCTCGCTCCTACCGGCAGCCCCCCTCGGCCGGGAATCTTGTCCGAGTAGACGAAGATCTCGCGCGTGTCCACCTCCACGTACACCTCGGCCTGGGGATTGTTCAGGTCGACGCCCAGGCCCAGAGCCTCCTGCACGGCGCGACCCACCGACGCGGCCAGCTCGTGGGAGGTAAGAGGGAAGGACTTGTCCCGGCGGCGGGCCCGCACGGCGAAGGTCCGCACCGGGCGACTGGCCAAAAGATCGATGGCTGCTCTGCGAGCAGCTTCCTCGGTGCGCTCCACGACGAGAGCAGGGTGGAGCAGGGTCACCCCGAAGAGATCGCGAGCCCGGGCGACGAGCGCCTCGGGGGGTGCCGGCGACAGGATGGCGAGCGCCCCCCCGCGCTGACGAAGCTCGAGCGGCCCCAGGCCCTCAAGCAGCCGCTCGGCATTGCGGCGGAGCTGCGCGTAGAAGCGGGGGCGGTTTCGCCCCTTGAGCACGATCTCGCCCAGCTTCAGCAGGACGCACGAGCGCACCCTCGTACTGTAGGCTACGGTTGAAGCTAGGCAGCAGCCGCTCGATCGGCCACCACCAACTGGCGGGGCGCGGCCACCCGCCCGGCCGGGATCGAAGGGTCGCCGGCCATAAGAAGAGCGAGCGGGTTTCTCTTGTCCTCTCCCGTCACGACCCAGAGAACGAGCTCCGCCCGGTCGAGCACGGGGTAGGTCAGCGTCATGCGCCGTCGCCCCTTGTACTCGCCTGTGACGGCGACAGGCCGGTCGCGCGCCTCGAGTACAGGATCACCGGGAACGAGCGAGGCCGTGTGCCCGTCCTCCCCCAGGCCGAGGTGCACAAGGTCAAAGCGCTGGGGAAGGGAGGCCCCGTAGAGGGCGCAGGCCGCCTCGAGATCGGACGCCTCCACGGGCATGGGTATCAGCCGCTCCCGAGCGGGAGGCGGCAACACCCGCTCGAGCTGGGTGAGGTTGCGGTCGGGGTGCCCCCGGGGGGCCACTCGCTCGTCTACCTGGTAGATCGCCACCCGCTGCCACGGCACCTCCTCCTCGGCGAGAGCCTCCAGCATGCGCCAGGGAGTGCGGCCCCCGGACAGGGCGAGGAAGAAGCGCCCCCGCCGCGCCACCGCCGAGCGGGCTTCCTCGGCGATGACGGCGGCAGCTCGTCGCGCGACCGCCTCCGCGTCGGGCAGGACCTCGAGCTGGCGGCGAGGAGAAGCAGCCACTCGCTCTTCTAGCCCTCGAGGTCGACGGGGGCTTGGGTGAGTACCTCCCTGCCTAACTCCGTCACCGCTACGTCGTCCTCGATCCGGACGCCCCCGTAGCCGGGAAGGTACACGCCAGGCTCGACGGTGACGACGTTCCCGGGAACGAGCACGTCGCTGCTCTCCGCGGTCAGGGAGGGAGCCTCGTGTACCTCCAAGCCCAGGCCGTGGCCTGTCCGGTGGACGAAGTACCGACCCAGCCCCGCCTCCTCGATGACCGCGCGGGCAGCGCGATCGACCTGCGAGCCGGAAGCGCCGGGCTGGACAGCCTCGATCCCCGCCCGTTGGGCCCGGCGCACTACCTCGACGAGCTCCCGCTGGCGACCATCGGCAGCACGGCCACACACGAAGGTGCGGGTGATGTCCGAGCAGTAGCCGTCCACGACGGCGCCGATGTCGACGATGACGAGGTCGCCCTCGGCGAGTACGGTTCTGTCCGGTTGGCCGTGGGGGAGAGCCGACTTGGCGCCGGCGAGGACGGCGGGAGGGAAGGCGGGGCCATCGCCGCCCTCCTCGCCGATCAGGAGGCTAGCGAGGGCTGCCAGCTCGGCCTCGCTCCGCCCTGGGCGGATCTCGGCGGAAAGCCGCTCGATCACCCGGTCGATGACCGCCGCCGCCCGGTGCAGAGCAGCGAGCTCGTCCCCGTCCTTGACCGCCCGCAGGTCGGAGAGCAAAGGTCCGCAGTCGACGAAAGAAGCGCCGGAGAGGGCAGCCGAGACGAGCTCGAGCTGGGCCACCGTCAGGTGCGCCTTCTCGATGCCGACTGTGCCCGCGATCCCGCGCACGGCCGCCGCGAGGGCCGTGGCCGGCCCCTCCTCGTCCCGCCACGCGTAGAGGGCAGCCTGGGGCGCCGCCTGCCGGGCCGCCTCCTCCTCCAACAAGGGCACGACCAGCCTCGCTTCCCCCGCCGCCGGCAGGACGAAGACGACCAGCCGCTCGTACGGCGTGGGCCGAAAGCCGCATAGGTAGGCCATGCTCGCCGGCGCCACCAGGAGGAGGGCGTTTAGGCCGCGCTCCGCCATTGCCGCTTGCACCCGCTCGTGCCGGTCACTCATCGCCTCTCCTTCCGGTCGTGGCTC
>PSLH01000083.1:6569-9960 GCA_040289505.1 Thermoleophilia bacterium
GACGGCCAGCATCCGCAGCCGCAGGCCCTGCCGGCGCGGGCACGCGTCCGCTGAGCCACCCGACGCAGCGAACGCTCCGGCGAGCATCGATCTCCTGCAGCTCGACCGGATCCTCGCACTCCCTGGCCGCCCACGGACAGCGGCTGGCGAAGCGACAGCCGGGCCCAGGGTCGATGGCCGCGTAGGGCTCGCCCCGGGGGAGCGGGCGCTCGATGCGATGGGCAGGCGAGTCGACGGGTACAGCCTCGAGCAGGGCCCGGCTGTAGGGATGGAGCGGGCGCTCGAACAACATCCCCGTTGGAGCCGCCTCCACGATCTGCCCCGCGTACATCACCAGCACCCGGTCGGCGATGTAGCGAACGACGCCGAGGTCGTGGGTGATGAAGAGGTACGAGAGACCGAGCCGCGCCTGGAGGTTCCTGAGCAGGTTGAGAAGCTTGGCCTGGACCGAGACGTCCAAGGCCGAGGTCGGCTCGTCGAGCACGACGAGCGAGGGGTCGGTGACGAGCGCTCGGGCGATGCCGACGCGCTGGCGCTGGCCGCCTGACAGCTGGTGTGGATAGCGGCGCGCCATGTCCGGCTGGAGGCCGACCAGCTCCAGGATATCCGCGACGCGGCGGTGGGCATCCGCCCCGCTCGCCAGCCCGTGCACCTTGAGCGGCTCGGCCACCGTGGCAGCGACCGTGCGTCGGGGGTTGAGGGAGTCGGTCGGGTCCTGGAAGACGATCTGCATCCTGCGCCGCAGCTCCCGCAGCCTTCCCGCCGGGGCTGCCGTTACGTCCTCCCCCTCGAGAACGACCCGGCCTTCGGTCGGCTCCTCCAGGCGCAGGATGCAGTGGGCGGTCGTAGACTTCCCGCTTCCGCTCTCCCCCACGAGCGCGACCGTCTCGCCGGCCTCGATGTGGAAGGAGACGCCGTCGACGGCATGCAGCGTCGCACGGCGCAGGCCAGCCCGGATCCGGTAGTGCTTCGTCAGCCCCTCGACGGCGAGGAGGGGAGAGGTCACGCCGCGACCTCCTCGAGCCGCTCGGCGAAGTGGCAGCGTGACAGGCGACCGGGGCCGAGCACCCTTAGCTCCGGCGCGCTCTCGAAGCACACGTCCTGCGCCAGGAAGCAGCGAGGCGCAAAGCGACAGCCCGGCGCGGGCTGGAGAAGATCCGGTACGCGCCCTGGGATGTCCGCCAGGGGCCCTTGCGCCGGCAGGATAGTCGGCCGCGCCTTGAGAAGCCCGATGGTGTAGGGATGGAGCGGGCGCTCGAACAGCTCGAGAGCCGGCCCTCGCTCCACGATCTCCCCCGCGTACATAACGGCGACCTCGTCGCAGATCTCAGCCACGAGGCTCAGGTTGTGCGTAATCAGCATGATGGTCAGTCCTAGCTGGGCCCGAAGCTCGGCGAGCAGGCGCACGATCTGGATCTGGATCGTCACGTCGAGAGCCGTCGTCGGCTCGTCGGCGATCAAGAGTTGGGGGGAGCACGCCAGGGCCAGGGCGATCATCGCCCGCTGCGCCATCCCGCCGGAAAGCTCGTGCGGGTAGGCGCGCATCACCCGCTCGGGCGCGGGCAAGCCGACCGAGCGGAAGAGCTCCCCTGCGCGCTCTCGCGCTTCTCGGCGCGAGGCGCCCTCGTGGGTGCGGATAACCTCGCAGAGGACATCGCCCACTCGGGCCACCGGATCGAGGAAGCCGCGCGGGTCCTGAAAGATCATGCTGATCTCCTTGCCGCGAACGCGCCGCATCGCCCTCTCCGAAAGCGAGAGCAGGTCGCGACCCTCGAAGATAACGTGGCCCCCGACCACGCGCCCCGGCGGCCTGACGATCCGAAGGATGGAGTACGCGGTCACCGACTTGCCCGAGCCCGACTCCCCGACCAGGCCGAGGATACGGCTCCGTCCCACGGACAGGTCAAGCCCGTCCAGCACCCTCACCGAGCCCCGCGGCGTCTCGAAGGTGGTCTTTAGCCCCCTGACCTCGAGCAGGGTGTCGCTCACCGCCGTCGCGGGTCGAGGACGTCCTGCAGCCCGTCGCCGATCAGGTTGAACCCCATCACCGTGACTGCGATGGCCATGCCAGGGAAGAAGGTGATCCACCACTCCCCCGAGACCACGTACTGCAGGCCCATGTTCACCATCACTCCCCACTCGGCGGTGGGCACGCGAATGCCCAACCCGATGAACGAGAGACCGGCCACTTCCAGGATCGCGTACCCGGCCGCGAGCGTGGATTGGACGAAGATCGGAGCAATCGAGTTGGGAAGGATGTGGACGAGGAGCACGCGGCCTCGGGAGCAGCCGATCGCCGTCGCGGCGCGGACGAACTGCGACTCCCGGACGCTCAGCACTCGGCTCCTCAGCAGCCGCGCGTAGACCGGGACGTTGACGAGGGCCACGGCCAGGATCAGGTTCGGCACGCTGGGGCCGATCGCGGCCACGATGCCGAGGGCGAGGATGAAGCTGGGAAACGCGGACAGCATGTCCATGCCTCGCATCACCACCTCGTCCGTGAAACGCCCAAAGAACCCAGCTACGGCGCCCAGCGCGCACCCGCCGAGCATCGCTACGCCGACGGCGCCGAGCGCGATCGCCAGGTCGAGGCGCGCAGCGTGGAGGACGCGGGAGAGGATGTCGAAGCCGATTGCGTCGGTGCCGAAGGGGTGTCGTAGAGAGGGGCCTTGGAGCGTCTCGCCCGGGTTGCCCTCCTTGGCCCCGTACGGCGCGATGAGCGGAGCGAGCAACCCGGCGAGCACTACCGCCACCACGATAGCCAGCCCGGCCAGCGTCACCGGGTTCGCGCGCAGGCGCATCCACGCGGTTACCAGCGGCCCTTCGGCGCCAGGTCGAGGTAGCCGAAGCGGAAGATCGAGCATCGGTCAGTACTTGACGCGGGGATCGAGCGCTAGGTAGAGGAGGTCGAGGAGCAGGAACACGACGACGTACATCGTCGTCGCGTACAGGATGAACCCTTGCACTGCCGGGAAGTCGCTGGAGGAGATCGAGTTGTAGACGTACAACCCCATCCCCGGCCAGGAGAAGATCGTCTCCACGAGCACCGAGCCGCCGAGGAGGTAGCCGTAGACGACGGCCACCATCGTCGTCACCGGCAGCATGGCGTTCTTCAACGCGTGGCGGAGGACGATGCTGGAAGGCCGGGCGCCCAGGGCCCGGAGCGCGACCGTGGGCGGTGCTTCTAGGGCCTCGATCATCCCTTGGCGAACGATGCGCATGATCGGCGCCATCACCGCGAACCCGAGTACGAGCGCCGGTAGCCAGATGGCCGAGACCGCCGATCGAAGACGCTCCCCGTCGCCGGTCAGGACCGAGTCGACCACGTAGAGGCCGGTGAGATGCCTGGGCGCACCGAGCTGTGGATCGATGCGCCCGAAGGGCGGCGAGG
>PSLH01000084.1:0-9943 GCA_040289505.1 Thermoleophilia bacterium
GACGCACCGGCTCCGACGGCTCCCCTGGCCCGGCGGCCAGCTCGACCGCTCTCGGTCGGGGCACGACCACGACGAGATCGAAGCGGTCGAGCAGGGCCCGGGAGAGCTTGGCCCGGAAGGAGGCTAGGCGCTTCGGGGAGCAGACGCACTCGACAGCCGCATCCCCTCGGCCGCCACAGGGGCAGAGGTTCATGGTGGCGAGGAGCTGAAAGCGGGCCGGGTAAAAGGCCTGGCCGTGAGCGCGGGCCACGCTCACGACCCCGTCCTCGAGGGGCTGCCGCAACGCCTCCAAGGCCGGCCGAGCGAACTCGGGCAGCTCGTCGAGGAGGAGGACGCCGTGGTGGGCCAAGCTGGCCTCGCCGGGGCGAGGCCCGGGGCCGCCGCCCACGATGGCGGCGGTGGAGGCGCTGTGGTGGGGCGCGCGAAAGGGAGGGGTGCGGACAAGGGGTCGGCCAGGCCGAAGGAGACCAGCTACCGAGTGAATCCGCGTGACCTCCAGCGCCTGAGCGTCGCTCAGGGGGGGCAGAAGCCCCGGTAGCCTCCTGGCCAGCATCGTCTTTCCGGTGCCGGGTGGCCCCGCCAGGAGGAGGTTGTGGCTGCCGGCGGCGGCGATCTCCAGCGCTCGCCTACCCCGCTCCTGGCCGCGCACGTCGGCCAGGTCCGGGTGGCAAGGCGACGGGGCCTGAGGGCGGCCGTTGTCGGAGACGTAGGCGGGAGCAGCGATCTCGCCTCGCAGGTAGGCAGCCGCCTGGGCTAAGTGGCGCAAGGGGACGGGCTCGATCCCCACCAAGGCAGCCTCCGCTGCCGACTCGGGGGCACAGAGCAGCCGTGGCAGGCCGCAGCGGCGGGCCCCTTCTGCTGCTGCCAGCACGCCGGTCACGGGCCGCACCCGCCCGTCCAGGCCCAGCTCGCCGATGGCCGCGTGCTCCTGTAGGCGCTCGAGCGGGATCTGCCGGCTGGCGCCTAGCACGGCCAAGGCGATGGCCAGGTCGAACCCCGAGCCCTCCTTGCGCAACCCGGCCGGGGCCAGGTTGACCGTGATCCGCCGCATGGGCCACTCGAGCTCGGCGGCCACGATCCCGCTGCGAACTCGGTGCTTTGCTTCTTGGCAGGCTCGGTCGGCCAACCCCACGATGGTGAAGCTGGGGACCCCGCTCGCCACGTGGGCCTCGACCTCCACCCGCCGTGCCTCGAGCCCTACGAGAGCGTGCGTCACCGTCCGGGCAAGCACCCTCTCCACGCTAGCGACGGGCCCGACCCAGGTCCGTACCCCAGCTGTAACGACTCAGCGCCGCTGCCGGACAGCGCTACGCTCGAGGAAGCCGAGGGCCGTGGATCTCGGCGATAGCCCGCTCTAGCTCGATCCAATCCGCGACCGCCAGCCTGATCGGAGCCGGCATAGCGGCTCGCAGCTCGTCGCAGGCCCCCACGTCGGTAGGGTCGGCGATAGCCATGAGGAGGACGCCGCCGGGGAGAAGCCTCACCGGCAGAGCCTGGTAGCGGCGGGCAAGCTCGGCAGGGAGGAGCCTGGCCAGCTCCTCGTCGATTTTCCCCTGGGCCAGGTCGACGAAGTCCATCTCGTACTGCTGGGAGAGGGCCCATGCGATGTCGCGGCTCGTCACCCAGCCCAGGTCGACGAGGATCTCGCCCAGGCGCCGGCGGGCGTGCTCCTGGTCGAGGAGGGCGAGCTCCAGCTGCTCGAGCGTGATCAGCCCTTCCCGCACGAGGAGCGAGCCCAGGGGGAGCCAGGGAGGACGTTCCGCGTCCGCCATCGCCGATATGCATCGGCACCGTCTTGCCCTCTCCTTAGCCCCGGGGCCACGTCCGCCTGCTCTCGTACACTGGCCCGCCGTGGCCGGCCCCACCCAGGAAGCGCTCTACAGCCGCCTCGACCTCGAGCTTTCCTGGTCGGAGGACGAGCTTCCTCAGGTCGAGCGAACCAAGCACGTCCACGGCCTTCACCCCTACCTGGGGAAGTTCATCCCCCAGCTCGTGGAGGCGTTCTTGGCCCGCTACTTTCGCCCCGGTCAGTGCGTGTACGACCCCTTCTGCGGCTCAGGCACGACCCTGGTCGAGGCCAATATCTTCGGCTGCGACGCCATTGGCTGCGACATCTCGGCCTTCAACTGCTTGCTGGCCCAGGTGAAGACGGCCTCCTACTCCCTGCCTCGACTCGAGCTCGCCCTCAAGGGAGCCCTAGAGGAGGCCCGCCGCGCCTCCCCGCCTTCGCTCCAGGAGGCGAGCGTCTGGCTCAGGCGATGGTACGCGCCGAGAGCGCTGAGCGAGCTTCTCGCCTACCGGGCCGCGATCGCTACCCTCGACCCCGAGCTTCGGCCGGCGGCGGAGGTCGTCCTGTCCCGCGCTGCCCGCTCTGCCCGACTCGCCCCTCACTACGACCTCGACTTCCCTTCCCGGCCAGCCCGAGGGCCGTACTTCTGCCACAAGCACAAGCGCATCTGCCGGCCGGTCGGGGAGGCGATGAAGTTCCTCCACCGCTACACGGTCGACACCGTGCGGCGACTGCGGGAGGTGTCCCGGCTCCGCACGAGCCGACGGGTGGCCGTCGTCCACGACGATGCCCGCGCTCTCCGCCTCCCCTTCCCTGCCTCGGGGATCATCACCTCGCCCCCCTACCCCGGCCTCATCGACTACCACGAGCAGCACCGCTACGCCTACGAGCTTCTTCAGCTAGCCGACCGGCGGGGGGAGGAGATCGGGGCAGCCGCTCTCGGCACCTCTCGGGCCGCCCTGCGCCGCTACGCGGAGGAGGTCGCCGCCGCCCTCGCTAACGCCGGCCGCCAGCTGCCGGCCGAAAGCCCCGTTCTGATCGTGGTCAACGACTCCCGCCGCCTCTACCCAGGAATCTTGGCCCGAGCCGGTCTCGTCCTCGAGGATCGGATCACCCGCCACGTGAACCGCAGGACGGGCCGAAGAGCAGGCGAGTTCTTCGAGGAGGTGCTCGTCTGCCGCACGGCGTGACGAGACGCGTGGGGCCGGCCCTGTGGCCGGCCCCACGCCAAAATCCCCGAGGGGTCGTTCTCTAGCCGTAGTGGAGGCCGCGGGCTGCGTCGTAGGCCCGCAGCCGGCGCACCCGCTCGGCGATGGGAGGATGGGTGGAGAAGAGGGAGGCAAGCCCCCCACCCCGGAGAGGGTTGACAATGTAGAGGGAGGCAGTGGCGGGATTGACCTCCATGGGCAGCGCTTGACGCCCGCGCTCGAGCGTCTCCAGGGCGTCGGCGAGCGGCTTTCCCTCGCCCAGCACTCGGGCGGCGGTGGCATCGGCCAGGTACTCGCGCTGGCGGGAGACAGCCAGCTGGAGCAAGGTAGCCGCGATGGGGCCGATGACGAGCGCAGCGATGGCCCCGATCGCCCCGAGCGGGCTCTCGTCCCTATCCCTGGACGAGACGCCGAAGAAGAGCAGATACTGGAGCATGGAGATGGCGCCCGCGATCATGGCCGCGATCGAGGCCACCAGGATGTCACGGTTGCGGACATGGGCGAGCTCGTGGGCGAGAACGCCCCGCACCTGGTCGGCAGGGAGGTAGCGGAGGAGTCCTTCGGTGACCGCCACTACGGCATGGCCCGGGTTGCGGCCGGTAGCGAAGGCGTTCGGTTGCTCGGAAGGGATGAGGTACACCCGGGGCATGGGCACCTGGAAGCGCTCGGCCAGCTCCCGAACCATGGCGTACAGCTCTGGCGCCTGCGACTCCTCGATCGGCTTGGCTCGGCTGGCCATGAGCGCGAACTTGTCCGAGAACCAGTAGGCGACGAGATTCATGACCACAGCCATGACGATGAAGCCGTAGAGCGCCCCTCCTCCAATCAGCGCTCCGATCCCGACAAGAAGGGCGCTCAAGGCGGCGAGCAGAAGCCAGGTACGGATTCTGGTCGTCAAGCTTGCCTGGGTAACCGACATCGTCTGCGAAACTCCGTTTGGCTGAACGTATGGGTATACGAGCAGCCGAAGGTTTCTCCCGCCACGAGGGCCGACGCGCCCGGGCCGAAGCCGTTCTGACGAGCGCGCCCGTTCGGGGATAGTGCCCCTCGGCTCCCCACACGATAGCCGAAAGCACAGCTGCGACGCTAGAAGGCATCGCGAATACGGGTCAGCCGTCCCGCCGACACCGCTACCACCTCGAAGCGCACCTCCAGGCCGGCGAGGTCGGGACGAGAGGCGAGGAAGGTCTCCGCCGCCCGCCGCAGCCGCCGCTCCTTCTCCGGCCCGACCATCTCCGCCGGGGCGCCGTGCCTCAGCCCGCCCTTGCTCTTCACTTCGCACACGACCAGGCGCGAGCCTCGCCGCGCGACGAGGTCGATCTCGTTCCCTCCCACCCACACGTTCATGTCCAGCACCCGGTACCCCCGGAGCCGGTAGTACCAGGCGGCCCGCCGCTCAGCCCAGTTCCTCACGCGACGTAGCAGAGAGCCTGGAAGGAGCGGCGGTGGATCTCGCTGGGGCCGTGGGCCCGCACGGTGGCCGAGTGGGCCGGCGTGATGTACCCCACGTGGGAGGCGAAGCCGTAGGCGGGAAAGAGGGCATCCATGCGGCGCATGAGCCGGTCGCGGACGACCTTGGCCACGATGGAGGCCGACGCGATCGCAGCCGAGCGGCGGTCGCCCTCGACGAGGGCGAGGTGCTGGGGTGCGCCCGGCCCCAAGGGTAAGCCGTCTACGAGGCAGGCCTGAGCGGAGGGAGCCAAAGACGCCAGCACCGCTCTCAACCCGGCCAGGTTGCACGCGTGAAGCCCGCAGCGATCGATCTCCCCCACAGGGTAGACACGCACTGCCACGCCCCGAGCGAGACGCGTTATGGCCCCGAACAGGCGCTCGCGCTCCTCCGGCGAGAGCTCCTTGGAGTCGGCAAGCCCGGCAAGAGGCCGGGCTCGCGGGCCCCGAAGCCAGGCGTAGTCGAGGAGGACACCGGCGACGACGAGAGGTCCCGCGAGGCACCCCCGCCCCGCCTCGTCCGCCCCCGCTACGAAGCGGACACCGAGACGGCGGTCGAAGCTACGAAGCCTGGCCCCGCTCCTGCGCGGGCTCGGACCCTGCCTCTTCCGGCCGCGACTCGGCTCCTCCCGTGTCGAGCCCGGGCTCGCTTGCCTCGCCCTGCTTACGCTCCTGGACGACGGGGGCACCGGCTGAAGATACCTTGCCCGTGTACTGCTTGGCTCGCACGCGCGCCTTCTTCCCCACTTTCGTGCGCAAGTAGTAGAGCTTGGCTCGATTGACGTCGCCTATCTGGACGACCTCGATCTTCTCGATCTTGGGCGAGTGCAACGGGAAGGTGCGCTCGACCCCCACCCCGAACGAGTGCTTGCGAACCGTGAACGTCTCCCGCAGGCCGGCTCCTTGCCGCTTGATGACGATCCCCTCGAACACCTGCACGCGCCGCCGCTGCCCCTCGATGACCTGGAAGTGGACGCGAACGGTGTCCCCCGCCTTGAAGTCGGGCAAGGCTTGGCGCAGCTGGCGCTGCTCGAGTGACTCGATGATCGTGCTCATAGGAGGGGCGTGAAAAAGCGGACGAATCCTAGCGGAACCGTTCCTCCCGCCCTCTCCTCAAGCGGCCTGGCCGACCCGGGCGGGGCCAACCCCTAGGGAAGGCGCTCTGGGGGCTAGCAGAGGATAGGCACCCGCCGGAGGCGAGCGCCGGCCGCGGGAGACGCCGCGCTAGCGAAAGCCGATCCGGTTCGGCGGCCAGTAGATGAAGAAGACCTGGCCCACGATGTTCTTGCGCGGCACCGTCCCCCAATCCCGCGAGTCGCAGGACTGGGCCCGGTTGTCGCCCATAAAGAAGTACTGGCCCTTGGGGATACGGCGAGGAGGATGGGTCTCGGAGTCCCGCCGGTCGGGCTTGATGTAGGGCTCGATGAGGCGCCTGCCGTTGATGTAGACGACGCCGTCTCGCTCCTCCCACGTCTCTCCGGGGAGGGCGATGAGGCGCTTGACGAAGGTCTGGCTGGAGTCCCTGCTCGTGCACTCCGAGTCCCGCCGGGGCGTCTTGAAGACGACGATGTCGCCCCGGGCCGGCTTCCGGAAGTGGTAGATGAAGCGGTTGGCGAGCACCCGGTCGGAGAAGCGGGCCTGGCAGCCCGGCGCAGGTCGAGCGCAGTGGAGGGTCGGCTCCATGGAGGAGGAGGGGATGCGGTACGGGTTCACCACCCAGGCCTTGACGGCAAGGACGATGGCGATCGCCCCTGCGATCGTCACCGCCCAGTCGATGACCACCCGAAGCCAGCGGGGAAGACCGGCCGTGAGCCGTACGATCGGGTTCCGGGAGGAAGGCGGAGAGGGTGCGAGCGCCTCGGGCTCTGGCTCGAGCTCCCGCTCGTCCTCCCCGAGCTCTCCGAGCAGGCTCGTCTCTTCCTCCTCCACGGGATTTCCCTCCCTGCCCGAGGACGGCCGTCGGTAGGCCGGAGGCTCGCCAGGGCCGAGCTCTGTCACTGCCGACTCCTTACCCGGCTTTGCTCTCGGCGCCAGGCGGCGATACGCTGGTGATCGCCGGAGAGGAGCACCTCCGGCACCCGCCAGCCCCGAAACTCGGCCGGCCGGGTGTAGTGCGGGTACTCCAGGCCTCCCTCAAGCTCGCGGGAGAAGCTCTCCTCCCGCCCTGACTCCTCGCTTCCCAGGGCCCCGGGCAAGAGCCGAGCCACCGCATCGATCACGACCATGGCTGGAAGCTCGCCCCCGGAGAGGATGTAGGGGCCGATGGAGAGCGTGTCCGAGCAGAGGTGCTGGAGAATGCGCTCGTCGAACCCCTCGTAGCGGGCGGAGAGCAAGGTCAGGCAGTTTTCGGCGGCCAGCTCCTCCACCAGCCGCTGGTCGAGGATACGCCCCTGAGGAGTGAGGGCGATGACTCGGTGCTCGGGCACGCCCCCGTACACGGCGTCGAGAGCGGCCGCCACCACGTCCACCCGAAGCACCATTCCCGCCCCCCCGCCGTAGGGCTCGTCGTCTACCTGCCCGCCCCGCAGGGGCGTGAACTCCCGGTAGTTGAGCAGCCGCAGCTCGAGGGAGTCTCCCAGGATCGCCGCCAGCGGTCGCTGCTCGCACATCCAGGCGAAGGCGTGAGGGACGAGGGTGAAGACGTCGATCCGCACGAGGAGGCAGGTTAGCCGGGGTCGGCGAAGCCACGGGCGACAACGATGCGGCCGCCCTCGAGGTCGATGTCGCGGATGCACTCCTCGTGCATAGGCAGGAGGAGGCCGCTCTCCAGCTCGAGAGCGTCGTTGGCCACTCCGGGCAGGACGTCTCGGACGCGCCCCAGGAGGCGCCCCCCCTCCTCTACCACCTCCAGGCCGACGAGCTGGAAGACGTAGTAGGCGCCCTCCTCTGGAGGGGGAAGCTGGGACCGGCGCACGTACAGCCGCTGCCCGCGCTGGACGGGACGGTCGAGGCGTATGACCGGACGCCCGCGGGCCCGCTTGGAGGCGATGACGGTGGCGGGCTCGCCCTCCACCCACAGCGTCGTTCCCACCGCCCAGCGCTCCTCCTCGACGCTCGCCTCCTCGACCACGAACGACCCGTCAAGACCGTGCGGCTGCCCCACCCGGCCCACGAGAACAAGGTCGTCCTCCACCTACTCGGCAATCTCGAGCAGCACTCGCCGCTCCTGGCGAGCGCCAGCTGCCCGAGCCAGCGTCCGAAGCGCCTGGGCCATGCGCCCCCCTCGGCCGATCACCTTGCCCCGATCGCCCTCGGCGACGTACAGACGAAGCCGCAGGGATCCGTCCTCGTCCTCCTGCTCCTCGATCCGCACAGCCCCAGGCTCGTCCACGAGCAGGCGCACGAGGTAGAGGACGAGGTCGGACGGCACCAAGGCTAGATGATGTTCTTGACCTTGAGCAGGCGTCGCACTGGCTCGGTGGGCTGGACGCCCTTTCCCAGCCAGTCTCGGACCTTGGCCTCGTCCAGCTCGATCACCGAGGGCTCTGTCTGGGGGTTGTAGCGCCCCACGATGTCGATGAACTTCCCGTCTCGGGGCGAGCGCGAGTCGGCCACCACCACCCGGTAGATCGGGTTCTTCTTCGAGCCCACGCGGGTAAGCCGCATCCGTACTGCCATTCGTCTCCTTTCCTAGCGCCTCCGGCCGATGCCAGGAAGTGCCGGCATCTTCCCTTTGGAAATCTGCCTCACCATCTTCTCCATCTGCTTACGAGCGGCCAAGAGCTGGTTCACCTGCTGCACGGTCGTGCCGCTCCCTTGGGCGATCCGCCGCCTGCGCGAGCCGTCGATAATGTGGGGAAGGCGGCGCTCCGTGGGCGTCATGGACAGGATGATGGCTTCCATCCGGGCCAGCTCCCGCTCGTCCACGTCGATGCCCTGAAGCTCTCTGCTCAGCCCTGGGATCATGGACAGAATGCCCTTGAGCGGGCCCATCCTCCGCATCATTCGGTAGCTCGCTAGGAAGTCGTCGAAGGTGAGCTGGCCGGCCAGGAGCCGCTCCTCCATAGCCTTCCTGTCCTCCTCGGCAGCGGCAGCCTCGGCTCTCTCGATGAGCGTGAGCACATCCCCCATGCCCAGGATGCGCGAGGCCATGCGCTCCGGGTGGAAGACCTCGAGCTGATCGAGCTTCTCTCCCACCGAGACCAGCTTGATCGGGCGGCCGGTAACGGCCCGCACCGACTCGGGCATCCCCGTCGAGCTTGGTGAGGAGGATGCCGTCGAAGGTGACCCGCTCCTGGAAGGCCAGGGCCACCTCCACCGCCTGCTGGCCAGTCATGGCGTCGAGGACGAGGAGGACGTCGTGGGGCTTGATCGCGTCCCGGATCCGGGTCAGCTCCTCCATCAGAGCCTCGTCCAGCTGGTGGCGGCCAGCCGAGTCGACGATGACGACGTCCCGGCCCTGGGAGCGGGCCTGCTCGACCCCGAGGCGAGCTGCCGTCACCGCGTCGTCGCGCTCCGAGCTGAGCACCGGGACCTGGATCTGGCGGCCGAGCTGCTCGAGCTGGGCGACGGCAGCCGGGCGCTCGAGGTCGGCGGCCACGAGGGCCGGGCTCTTTCCCTCCCGACGCAGCATGAGAGCGAGCTTGGCGGCAGCGGTGGTCTTCCCCGACCCCTGCAGGCCGACGAGCAGGATCACCGTGGGCGGCCTGCCGGCGAAGGCCAGGCGGGAGTCGCCGCCACCCATGATCCGGGTCAGCTCCTCGTGCACGATCTTGACCACCTGCTGACCGGGAGTGAGGCTCTTCAGCACCTCCTGGCCAAGAGCGCGCTCCTTGACGGCAGCAGTCAGGCTTTTCACGACGGCGAGGTTGACGTCAGCCTCAAGCAGAGCGAGGCGGATCTCGCGCATCGCCTTGACCACGGACTCCTCGTCCAGGGCGCCGCGAGCCCGAAGCCCGCCGAGGACTGTCTGCAGCTTCTGAGAAAGGAGGTCGAACACTGATCGGGAAGGGTACCTACCCTCGCCGGGGCGACCCCCGCGGGCCGGGGGCTCGCTACCGCTCCAGGCCGACCAGAGCCCGGGCGAAGTCGTAGGGATCGAAGGGGCGCAGGTCCTCCAGGCGCTCGCCGACTCCGATCAGCTTGACCGGGAGGCCCAGCTCGACCGCGATGGGGAGGACGATCCCCCCCTTGGCCGAGCTATCGAGCTTGGTTAAGCAGACGCCGGTCACCTCCACCGCCTCGTGGAAGAGCCGCGCTTGCTGGAGACCGTTCTGGCCAGTGGTGGCGTCGATGACGAGCAGGGTCTCGTGCGGCGCCCCTGCAAGGCGAGCCCCGATCACGCGGCGGATCTTTCGCAGCTCCTCCATGAGGTTGACCTGGGTGTGAAGCCGCCCGGCGGTATCCACGATGACGACGTCCCGGCCGCGGGCTTGTGCTGCGGCGACGGCGTCGAAGGCGACCGCGGCCGGATCCCCGCCCCGGGCCGAGCCCACGAAGTCGGCGCCCGCCCGCTGCGCCCAGATCTCGAGCTGCTCGCCGGCGGCGGCGCGGAAGG
>PSLH01000085.1:0-9935 GCA_040289505.1 Thermoleophilia bacterium
TGGAGGCCGCCCGCCAGCTGGCTACCCGGTCGTGGTCAAGTCTGCCAAGCCAGGAGCGCACAAGACAGAGCGAGGGCGTATCGCGCTCGACCTGCACGACGCCGACGAAGTTCGCCAGGCGGCGGAGCGAATCGGGGGCCCTCTCCTCGTGCAGCCCATGGTGAGGGGCGGAGCCGAGCTTCTGGCGGGGGCGACGCAGGATCCCGTATTCGGCCCTCTCGTCGCCTTCGGCCCGGGCGGGGTGCTGGCCGAGCTGATCGGGGAGGCTCAGTTCCGCATCGCTCCCCTCACCGATGTCGACGCCGAGGAGCTCGTCCGGACTGGGAAGCCAGGAGCGCTGGTGGCCGGCTTCCGAGGAGCCCCGCCCTCCGACGCAAGCGCCCTAGCCGAGCTCGTACTCAGGCTGTCGCGGCTGGCCGAGAGCCTGCCCGAGGTGGCAGAGCTCGACCTCAACCCCGTCATGGGCCTTCCTCGCGGCTGCGTGGTCGTCGACGCCCGCGTCCGGGTGGCCAGAGTCGTGCCTGTCCACCGCCTGAAGACGTGGGAAGAACGATCCTCTCCTACGGCCCTACCCGAGCGTGAGCCACCGCCTTCTGGCTCTGGCTGCCCTCGCCGCCGTCGCTACCCGGCTCCTCCACCTCGTCGCCCGGGAGCCGATCGGGGACGGCCTGGAGGCCGCCTCGATGGCGGTCATGCTCATCCCGCTCAGCTGGTCGGTACGACGGGTGCTCGCCCAAGAGGACGCGGGGGTCGACGCCTCGTCCTCGTCTGTATGGAGGGCGCGTCGTCTGTATGGAGGGCGCATCGGCGCTGGGCCAGTTCTCGGCCGGAACCGTGATCGTCCTCTTGGCAGTAGGAGGCAACGCCCTCGAGGGGCGAGCGAAGGGTCGGGCTCGCCGAGAGCTCGCGCTTCTCCTCGGGCGGGAACGCGCGTGGCCCACCGCTGTCGCGACTTGGCGATCGAGGAGGTTCTCGTGGAGCAGGTGGCGGTGGGCGACGTGCTCGTCGTGCCTACAGGCGAGGTAGTGCCCGGAAACGGGACTCGCTCTCAGTCGCAGGCGAGCCTGGTCGAGTCCAGTCGCGAGGCGAGCCTGGTCGAGTCGGCGCTAACCGGAGAGTCGCTCCCGATCGTCCGTCCTCGCGACGCCTTGACCCGGAGCAGCACTACCAACACCGGCGACGAGGTTGCGGGCGTAGAAGACCATCGTCCAGTGGCGGAGCAGGCCCAGCGTGGACACGCTGCGGCTGGCCCAGACCATCACGATGAGGTTGTTCCCGCTGAAGAGCTCAGCTGCGGCCACGACGACCAAAGGAGCCGAGCCAGAGGCATCGGCTCGACCCTCACCGCAAGGAGGCGAAGACCTGCGGCCAGTGGCGCATGGCCGACCGCAGAGGGACGGGAGCGCCTTGGCCCAGGCCGCAGATCGAGCCCCGCTCCATGGCGAGCAGCCACTCCTCCAGGCGCTCCCGACTCATGACCGTCCGACCTTCCTCCAGCTCGGCCAGGACATGGCCGAGAGCGCGCGTTCCGATGCGACAGGGCGTGCACTTCTGGCAGGACTCCTCGGCGAAGAAGCGCATCGTCTCCCTGACCAGACGTACGAGCGGATAGCCGGACGGAAACACCTGGACGCCCGCCGAGCCCACCCCACACCCCCACTCCGCTAAGCCCTCGCGCGTGAGGGGCACGTCTAGCGCCGCCGGGGGCAGCACGCCCGAGGCTGCCCCGCCGGGCACGACAGCCCCGATCTCGGCCGTGGCCCCGCCAGCGTGGTGCTCGATCAGCTCGCGCAGGGTGATCCCGTTGGGAGCCTCGTAGCACCCCGGGCGGGCGACCACTCCCGACACCGACCACAGGCGAGCACCGGTCGCCCCCCTCAGCCCCAGCGAGGCGAACCAGCGGCCGCCGTGGCGGAGGATGGCGGGGATGTGGGCCAGCGTCTCTACGTTGTTGATCAGGGTGGGCAAGCCGAGGTAGCCCGCCTGAGCGGGGAAGGGCGGCCGCAGGCGAGGCATCCCCCGGCGGCCCTCGAGCGACTCAAGGAGAGCGGTCTCCTCCCCGCACACGTAGGAGCCGGCTCCGGAGACGACCTCCACCGTCACCCCTTCCAGCAGCCCGGCCGCCCGAGCTTCGGCCAGCACCTCCTGGAGGCGCCTGCGGGCAAGGGCGTACTCCTCCCGAATGTAGACGATCACTCGCTCTGCCTCGACCACCCGGGCGGCGATGAGCATGCCCTCCAAAAGCAGGTGCGGACGGAGCTCCAGGATGTAGCGGTCCTTGACCGTCCCTGGCTCCCCCTCGTCGGCATTCACGATCACCACCCGCGGCCTCGGCTGCTCGAGCACGGCCGCCCATTTGCGCTGAGCGGGAAAGCCCGCCCCGCCGTAGCCGACGAGTCCACTCGCCCCCAGCTCGGCCAGCACCCGCTCCGGCGAAGGCAGGGCACGCAGCGCAGCGAGGCCCCCCCGCCGCTCATACTCGGCCAGCGACCCGTCGGGCAGGGCCAGGCCGAGCGAGGGGCCGTCGTTCGTGCGCCGGGACACGGTCGGTACCTCCTCCCCCTCGATGGCAGCTCGCAGCAGGCCCTCGTCCAAGGAGGGAAGCACGGCGTCGCCCCGGGTCGCAACGGGAGCGACGTCGCAGTGACCGAGGCAGGGAACCTCGACCACTGGAAGAGTGGCGGGAGCAAGCCTCTCAGCCTGGGAGAGGAGCTCCCGAGCTCCCAGGCAGTCGCACACAGGCCCGGTACACACGCGCAGGCAGTCGAGGGGTAGGCGGAGGTAGGAGTAGAAGGAGACCACCTCCGCCACCTCGCCCCGACGGATCCCCATGTGGTCAGCGAGGGCGTCGGAACGCTCGGGCGTAATCGGGCCCACCTCCCGCCGGATCCGCACCAGGTTGTCGAGCAAGCGGGTGCGCTCCCGGGGCAATCCCTCGAGGAGGGTGGAGAAGGCGTCGGTGGCGAAGGCAGGAGGGCTCTCGGTCATGCCAGCGAGCATAGCCGGTCGTCTGGAGTTTCCGCATCCTCGTTCCGTGGTTTCTGCGGTCGCGAGCTCAGGGCAGGCCCCGATGCGCCGACGCCGGCGATGGCCGACAGTCAGAGACGATGACTGCCCGGAGAGAGCGGATCGCGTGGCGACGGGCGGGCGGTTCCCGGGAGTACGCGGGATCGCTCCTCATCGGCGAGAGCACGATTCGGCTGCGGGGAAGAGATCCTTGGCGCAGCATGGGCGTCGCTCTTTCGATCCCGCTTTCTGAGATCGAGGCCGTGCGCCTGTCGGGCGCCGCCGAGGAACGGGTCCGCGGGGAAGGCGCGGTCGTCCTCGATCTGGCAGGATCGCGAGCGATCTGCCTGCGAGACCTTGGCGCCTTGGGGCAGGATCGCCCTTTCCGGCAGCTCCAGGCGCTCGCAGCAGGGAGGCGCGCGGCCGAGACGATGGCGGCAAGCGAGTCAAGGAGGCGAGAGCGATGCGAGTCGAGCAGGTGATGACCAAAGACGTCAAGACAGTGACTCCTGATACCCCTCTCCGCGAGGTGGCGCGAATCTTGGCCGAGAGCAAGATCTCGGGGATTCCCGTAGTCGAGGACGGCAAGCTGGTGGGGGTCGTGTCCGAGGCGGACATCCTCGTCAAGGAGCGGGGCGAGCGGCCCGGCCGGGGCGGCCTTCTCGGCCTCCTTGTGGACGAGGGGCGCGAGCTCGAGACGAAGCTGCAGGCACGCACCGCCGGCGAGGCCATGACCTCGCCCGCCATCACGATCGAGCCCAAGCGCACGGTTACCGAGGCGGCGGCCACCATGGTGGAGAAGAAGGTGAACCGGCTTCCCGTCGTCGACGACGAGGGCAACCTGGTGGGCATCGTCACCCGCGCCGACCTCGTGCGCGCTTTCGTCCGCTCCGATGAGGAGATCGCCCGCGAGATCCGCGAGGACGTCGTTTTCCGCACGCTGTGGATCCCGCCCGAGCAGGTGGAGGTCGAGGTGGAAAAGGGTGTCGTCACCTTGCGCGGCCACGTGGAGAACAGGTCCGATGCCGAGCTCCTCGCCAAATTCGTCCAGCGGGTTCCCGGGGTGATCGCCGTCGAGTCCTCCCTCACCTGGGAAGACGAAGACGGCCGGCGTAAGCGCGGGGTCTAGTCGTCGGCGCCGTCGAGGAGCTCGCCGCTGGATACGCGCTGCTCGCCTCGGTCGTAGGTGATCGCGACCGGGATCTTCTCCAGCGCTCCCAGCATGGTGAGGTCGGCGCGAGGTAGAGGGCGGGTGTGCGCCGGGCGGCGCCGCCCTCTCGCCGCAGCCGCTCGGCTCTTGTGTTGCCTCGCCACAAGTAGTCGCCATACGTCAAGTCCTGAGTGTTGCGTCGGCACTTCTCGATCCGCGGTCCGATCCTGAGCCTGCCCGAGAGGAAGGTCGAGGACTCGAGCGCTTGAGGCGGGGGAACGCCGCAACGTTCGTGTCGACGCGACACAAGGACTGAGAGCGGCGATGGAGCGTACCCGGAACACGCGGGCGCCCGGGCCGGCGCTGCGACCGGTCTCGTCCATCTGGGATCGCCCAGCTTCCGCCCAGCAATCCTCCAGGCACGCGGTTCTCGCGGCGTTTCCCACGCCAGGTCGTCTCTCCAGACGCGCTCAAGGATCTGGGGGACGGGCATCTCGACCTCTAGCCCACGGCGCCGCTCGCTGCCCGCGCGACCTCGAGCCGTTCCCTGCGGAGATTCTCGGCCAGCGCTCGGCGATGACCTCCTCCTCGTCGTCCACGATCGCACGCGCAGGCTCCCGTCACGTCTCCCGTTGGACCGCGGGGATAACCTCTGGCCATGAGCGAGCCCGTCGTCGCTCCTGCGCCTCCTCACCCTTTCCCTGGCCTATCCCAGGCTGAGGCAGCGCGTCGACTGAAGAGGCGGGGACCCCTGCCCAAGCCGCCGGCCAGCCGCTCCTACGCAAGCATCGTCGCCGCCAACGTCTTCACCGTCTTCAACCTCATCCTGGCTGTCTTCGGCGGCCTCACGCTCGCCTACGGAGCCTGGCAGGACGCCCTCTTCCTCGGCGTGCTGGTGGCGAACTCGACCATCGGCATCGCCCAGGAGGTGCGGGCGAAGCGGGCGCTCGATCGGCTCGCTGCCCTGGTCGCTCCCACCGCCACTGTCGTTCGTGACGGCATTCCCCGCCCGCTTCCTGTGGAGGAGATCGTGGTCGGCGACCTCGTCCGCGTCCAGGCTGGCGACCAGATCGTGGCCGACGGCCGCCTCGTGTCAGCCCACGGCCTCGCCTTGGACGAGTCCATCCTCACAGGAGAGTCGCGCCCGGTAGAGCGAGGCCCGGGCGAGGAGGTACGGTCGGGCGCGTTCGTGGCCGAGGGGATCGGCGAGTACG
Organism: Thermoleophilia bacterium; assembly: GCA_040289505.1. Classification (GTDB taxonomy): domain Bacteria; phylum Actinomycetota; class Thermoleophilia; order Gaiellales; family Gaiellaceae; genus PALSA-612. The sequence goes on from PSLH01000085.1 coordinate 5,371, forward strand.
AGGTGAGTGCCGTAGGGGCAGAGAGCTACGCCTTCCGCGTCACCCGCATCGCCCGCTCCTTTCGCCACCCTCGGTCGCCCCTGGAGCGGGCCCTCAACCACCTCCTTCTCCTGCTCGTGGCGGTGATGGTGCCCCTTGGGCTCCTCCTCGGCTACGCCCTCTGGGAGCGTCGAGAGCCTATCGGCCAGGCGGTGACGACAGCGGTAGCAGCGGTAGTCACGCTCGTTCCCGAAGGCCTCATCCTCCTGACCAGCCTGGCCTTCGCCGTCGCTGCTCTTCGCATGGCCCGCCGAGGAGCGCTCGTCCAGCAGCTGAACGCGCTCGAGTCGCTAGCCTCGGTCGACCTTGTCTGCCTCGACAAGACGGGCACTCTGACGGACTCCGAGCCCCACGTGGTAGCCGTGATCGCTTCCCCGGAAGGTGACCGGGTCGAGCTCGAGGCAGCGCTCGCCCGCTACAGCGCCTCCGCCCGCAGCCGGACCTCGACCCTCGATGCCATCGCCCGCGCCTTCCCGGGCCGAGAGGAGGCGCCCGTGGCAGAGGTTCCCTTCTCCTCCGCCCGCCGCTTCAGCGCTCTCCGTCTGAACGACGCCACCTACGTTATGGGCGCTCCTGAGCTCTTCCCGCTCGGCCCGCTCGCCGCCAAGGCCGAGGAGGAAGCCCGGCGGGGCCGACGGGTGCTGGCCTTGGCCACGAGCGACCAGGAGCTGCCGGAGAGAGAGGAAGAGTGGACCCTCCCCGCCGGCCTCAAGCTGCTCGGGCTAGTCGTCGTCGGCGAGCGGCTGCGCGCAGAGGCACGTGACGCCGTAGCGTACCTCTTAGACCAAGGCGTCGACCTGATCGTCCTCTCCGGCGATCGCCCCGAGACGGCCGCGTTCATTGCCGATCAAGCCGGCATCCCTCTCCGGGGAGCGCCCCTGGACGGGCGCGAGCTGCCGCGGCGCGACCGCGACCTCCTCGAGGCCATTTTCAGCTCCTCCGTCGTGGGGCGCATCTCCCCCGAGGGCAAGCGGCGAGTCGTGGAGGCGCTCGCTAGCGCCGGTCGCTACGTGGCCATGGTCGGGGACGGCGTCAACGACGTCCCGGCGCTCAAGGCAGCTCGTCTGGCCATTGCCCAGGGAACGGGCTCCCAGATGGCGCGGAGCGTCGCCGACCTCGTCCTCGTTGAGGGCGACTTCGCCTCGCTCCCCGACATGGTGGCCGAGGGCCGGAAAATCCTGCGCAACTTGACGCGGGTGGCCAAGCTTTTCGTCACCAAGTCCGCCTTCGCTGGGTTCCTCATCGTCTCCATCGGGCTGTCCAAGGTTGCCTACCCGCTCCTTCCGCGCCACCTCACGCTCGCTGCCTCCTTGACCATCGGCATCCCCGGCTTTTTCCTCGCTCTCGCGCCTAGCACCGGCCCCTTCCGGGTCAAGGGCTTCCTCAGAGACGTGATCGGCTTTGCCCTTCCGGCCGGCACCGCCGCCGGCTTGGGCGTCCTCTCTAGCTACACCTTCGTGTCCCAGGTGCTCGATCGGCCTTTAGTCGAGTCGCGCACGGTGGCGACCACCGTCCTCGTGGCCGTCGGCCTCTACCTCATCCTAGCCATCGAGGCGTCCTCGCCCCTGCGGGGAGCCGCGGTGTCGCTCCTCTGCGGCCTTCTGGCCTCCGCCTACGTGGCTGTGCTCCTCATACCCTTGTCGCGGCAGTTCTTCGCCCTGGCCATTCCCGATCCAGCCGCCCTGGCCGCCGCTCTCGGCGGAGCCGTTATCGCCATCGCCGGCTTGGCCGCCACCGACGAGCGCTTCCTCCCCGGAGGGAGCGCCCGCGCCTAGCGGGAGGAGGTGCCCTCGCTGCCTACCTCCTCTAGCAGCCCGTGCTGAATCGCGTAGCGGACGAGCTCGGCCCGCGTCGTCAGCCGCAGCTTCTGCATGATGTGGGCCCGGTGCGTCTCCGCCGTGCGCACCGAGATGTACAGCATCTTGGCGATCTCCCGGTTCGTGTGCCCGAGGGCGAGCAGCCGCATCACCTCCCGCTCCCGGTCGGATAAGGGATCAGCCTCCGCCCGAGCCCGCTCCTCGGCCTCGGCAGCAGCGAGCCGGGCGCCCAGCGCTGGGTGCACGTAGCGGCCACCCGAGGCGACCTCCCGCACGGCCGCCACCACCTCGGTGTCGGCCGCCTCCTTCAGCACGTAGCCGCTGGCGCCCACGGCGAACGCCTCGCGCACGTAGCGGGGATCGTCCTGCATCGACAGGACGAGCACCTTTGCCTCTGGCGCCTCCTTGAGCACAGCCGGCGTTCCCTCGATCCCGCTCCGACCGGGCATGACCACATCCATGAGGATTACGTCTGGCTTGGTCGCCCGGGCCTCCAGGACGGCGCCTGCTACATCCCCTGCCTCGGCCACGACCTCGATGTCTGGCTCGGCGTCGAGAAGGAGGCGCAGGCCGGATCGCACCACCGCGTGGTCGTCGACGATGAGGACGCGGATCGCGTCCTCCGGCTTCCTGGAAGTCTCCTTGTCCCTGGTCACCGAAGCGGCACCTCCGCCACGATAGTCGTCCCCGTTCCCTGCGTCGACTCGATGCGCAGACGCCCGTCCAAGAGGCCAAGCCGCTCTCGCATTCCCACCAGGCCCAGGCCGCGTCCGTCCGTCTTTCCCGCCTCGAAGCCGCGGCCATCGTCCTCGACCACGGCCGTCACCGCCTTGTCCTTGCGGGCAAGGACGACGCTGACCCGGCTTGCCCCCGCGTGCTTGACCACGTTGGTCAGGGCCTCTTGGACGATGCGGTAGAGGGCTGTCTCCACCTCTTCCGGCAGCCGCTCCCCTCCCAGCGTCGCCTGGAAATCGACGGCCAGGCCTGTCTGCTCGGAGAAGGTCTCAGCCAAGCGCTCGAGAGCAGGCACGAGGCCGAAGTCGTCCAGCGCCTTGGGTCGAAGCTCGACAGCCAGCCTGCGCACGTCGTGCAGCGTCTCCACCACCAGCTGGCGTAGGCGGGCCGCGCTCGCCCTCGCCTGGGCGAGGTCGGCTGTGTCCTCGATCGACTTGAGCCCTAGGAGAATGGAGGTGAGCGCCTGGCCGGTCTCGTCGTGCAGCTCGCGGGCCAGGCGCCTGCGCTCGATCTCCTGCGCGCTCACCACCCGACGGAGAGCATCTCGCTGCACCCGCTCGGACAAGTCAACGGCGACCGCGGCCCGTGCGGCGAAGGTCTCCGCCAGACGCTGGTCCTCCTCGCTGAAACGGGGATCGGGCCCAGCCTTGTCGTGAGCGATGATGACGCCGATCGCCCGCTCCTGCGCCACCAGGGGCACGTAGAGGCCGCTCGTTCCCCCGAGCTCGCGGACGACCTCCTGGTCTACGTCGGGGTCGTTGACCAGCGAGTCCACGCGCTCGCTCCGGCGTCGCTCGAGCACGCGTCCCGACTTGGAGCGGGCAGCGCGGAAGCGCCGGTCGAGCAAGTGCTCGACCTCGGGCCCAGCCACAGCGGCGATGCGGAGCGTCCCCGGCTCGGCAGGGAGAGCGATAAGGACGAAGCGGGCAGCCACGAGCTCCCGCAGGCGAGACGCGATCAGCCGGAGAAGGCGGGCAAGGTCGAGCTCGCTGACGAGAGCGTTACCCACCTCGTTCAAGGACTCAAGCTGGCGGAGCCAGCGCGTAGCCGACTCGTACAGGCGGGCGTTCTCGATCGCCACCGCTGCCTGGGCGGCAAGGAGGGTGACCAGGTCCTCGTCCTCCTGGGTGAACTCTCCCTCCTTCTCGGCCAGGTAGAGGTTGCCGAAGGCGGTGCCGCGTAGGAGGATGGGGACGCCCAGGAACGTGCGCATGACCGGATGGTGGGGCGGGAACCCGACCGCCCGCGGGTCGGCGGTGAGGTCGCGGAGACGAAGAGGTCTTGCCTCCCGGATGAGCGCGCCCAGGATGCCCCGACCCCGGGGAGACTCCCCGATCGTCCGCTGCGTCTCCTCGTCCAAGCCGACGGCAATGAAGCGCTCCAGGCGCTGGCCCGAGGGATCGATCACGCCCAAGGCGGCGTAGCGGGCGCCGGTCAGCTCGCGCGCCGTCTCGGCAAGCGTGCGCAGGACGGCGTCCAGCGACAGCTCAGACGTGATCGCGATCCCGGCCTGGACGAGCGCCCGCACCCGGTCGTGCACGCCGGTATTATCGGGCGATCGAGGAAGCCCGGGCCGCCTCCGAGCTGCCCGGGAGGCACGTGCTACTTGACGTAGAAGTCGGCGAGCTGCCCGGCCAGGTAGTGGCCGGGCAGGTTGCAGAGGAGCGCGTAGTGCCCCTTGGCCAGAGTAAGAGTGAGCTTCTTGGTAGCACCTGGCTTGAGGTCTCCGATCTCGCCGACAGCGCCTGTCTCGTCTGCCTCCTTGCCCTTGAGCAGGCTGCCAGCAGGCTTGGCGGTCCTGAGGACGACGAGCTCGTGAGCGACCTTGCCCGTGTTGCGCACGACGAAGGTGACCCTTCCGGCGGGCGCGGCCTGCACGCCGGGCAGGACGTTGAACTCGTCGAGCGTGGTCGGCACGGTGCGCGACGTGGTGAGCGCGCCCGCCGCCGTCACCCCTACGCCGAGCGCGGCGAG
>PSLH01000086.1:0-2352 GCA_040289505.1 Thermoleophilia bacterium
CGTTGAGGATGCGCCCGCCGCCCGTCACCAGGGTGTCCTCCCGGTAGGCGGTGCCGGCGTGGAAGACGAGAGCGCCCAGGGCCCGCGCTGCCTCGATGCCCACGATGGGAGAGCCGCTGTCCCCGGACTGGGGGTAGCCGGCGGCCGCCAAGACGACGGTGACGGCCGCCCGGGAGGAGACCTGGGGATCGAGGCCGGCCAGGTCGCCCTGGGCGCAGGCGACAAGGAGCGGCAGGAGGTCGCCGTCCATGCGGGGAAGGAGGGCTTGGGTCTCGGGATCGCCGAAGCGGCAGTTGAACTCCAGCACCTTGGGCCCCTCCTCAGTGAGCATGAGGCCGGCGTAGAGGAGGCCGGCGTAGGGGGCGCCGCGGCGGGCGAGCTCGGCCACCACCGGGCGGTGGATGCGCTCCACGATCTCCTCCAGCTCGCTCTGGCCGATCCCCTCGACCGGGGAGTAGGCGCCCATGCCGCCGGTGTTGGGCCCGGCGTCGCCCTCGCTCAGCCGCTTGTAGTCGCGGGCCTCGCCCAGGGCGACCACCCGCTGGCCGTCGCTCAAGGCGAACACGGAGAGCTCCCTGCCCTCGAGCAGCTCCTCGACGAGGAAGCGATCCCCCAGCGCCCGGGCCGAGGCGAGGCCCGCTCGCAGCTCCTCCTCGCTGCGGCAGACGAACACCCCCTTGCCGGCAGCGAGCCCGTCGGCCTTGACCACGCAGGGCGGCCTCGCCACCGCCAGGCGGCGGGCAGTGGGGACGCCAGCAGCGTCCATCACCTCCTTGGCGAAGCTCTTGGAGCCCTCGATGCGGGCGGCGGCGGCGCTGGGCCCGAAGACGGGCACCCCTCCTCGGCGTAGGCGGTCGGCGAGCCCGTCCACGAGGGGGGCCTCAGGGCCGACCACCACCAGGTCGATGCACAGGGCCCGGGCGAGGGCCAGAAGCTCCTCGGCGTCCTCGGCCCGGACCGGGTGGCAGTGGCCGAGCTCGGCGATGCCGGGGTTGCCAGGGGCGGCGTGGAGCTCGTCGAGGAGCGGGCTTTGGGCCAGCTTCCAGGCTAGGCAGTGCTCCCTTCCTCCCGAGCCAACGACGAGCGCTCTCACGCCGGCGAGTCTATGCCCTCGCCCGGAGAGAGCGGCCGCGCTAGCCTGGAAACGTGGCCTCGACCCCTTCCGCCTCCGGCTACTTCCCGCCTCGAAGCGCGGTACGGCTGGTCGGTCGCGAGTCGGTGCTCATGCTGGGCGGCGGACGGGCTCTCCTCATGCAGGTGGCGCACCCGCTGGTCGTGGCCGGCGTCCGCGACCACTCCGGCTACGCCCGCGACCCCTGGCAGCGGCTAGCTCGAACCATGATCGCTCTCTACACCGAACCATGATCGCTCTCTACACCATCGTGCACGGAAGCCGGGCCGAGGCAGACACGGTGGCAGCTCGGGTGCAGGCGGCGCACGCCAAGGTTCGGGGAGAGCGGGCCGGCCGTCCTTACTCGGCGACCGACCCCGACCTCATGGCCTGGGTCCACGCCACCCTGGTCGACACCGGGCTCGTCATGTACGAGAGGTTCGTACGTCCCCTGGCCGTGGCCGAGCAGGAGGCCTTCTACGCCGACATGCTGGTCGTGGCTAGGATCTTCGGCGTCCCTACGACCGTCCTGCCGCCCGATCTCGCCGCCTTCCGCCGCTACCTCGAGGAGATGCTCGGAGGCGGCCTCGAGGTTGGAGAGGAGGCCCGGGAGGTGGCGCGGGTCGTGCTCGACCCGCCCGTGCCGCCTGCGCTTCGCCCCGGATTTGCCGCCCTGCGTACGCTCACCGCCGAGCTCCTCCCTGACGAGCTCCGCGCCGCCTACGGCCTGCGCTCGACCCTCCTCGGGCGGACCGCGCTGGCGACCGCTGCCCGCGCTGCCCGCGCGCTCCTCCCTGTCCTCCCTCGCTGGCTTCGCTCCCTCGAGCCCCCGGAGGGAAGGCCGGTGGCGAGCGTGCCCCCGCTCCGTCTCGTCTCTGCCCTGGCCGGCTAGGCGAGGCCGGGGGGCGGCCATGGACGAGCGAGTGCCCCCGCCCTACACCACCGCCTCGGTGCGGGTGCTTCGCCTCCCCGGTGGAGAGGCGGCCGACGTGGTCGCGGTGGAGGAGCCGCTGGAGATCCGGGTCAACGGCCGGCCGGTGGCGGTGACCATGCGCACCCCCGGCCACGACGAGGAGCTCGCCCTGGGCTTTTGTCTCTCCGAGGGCTTGCGCCCGATCGAGGCTGCCCTCCCGGCGGATCTAGCTGCCAACGCGGTGGAGGTGGAGGCTCCCGGGGTCGACCTTGCCCGGGTGGAGCGGCGCTTCTACACCGCCTCCTCGTGCGGGGTCTGCGGCAAGGGA
>PSLH01000086.1:2500-9895 GCA_040289505.1 Thermoleophilia bacterium
CGGCCTCTTCGACGCGGCCGGGCAGCTTCGCTGCCTCCGCGAGGACGTGGGCCGCCACAACGCCATGGACAAGGTCCTGGGCTGGTGCTTCCGGCAGGGCCTTCTTCCCCTGGCCGACTACATCCTCTGCCTGAGCGGGCGAGCCTCCTTCGAGCTCGTCCAGAAGGCAGCGGTGGCCGGCTGCCCGATCGTGGTGGCCGTGGGCGCCCCCTCCAGCTTGGCGGTGGACGTGGCTGGTGACCGGGGTATCACCCTGTGCGGGTTCGCCCGCGACGGGCGCGTCAACGTGTACACGGAGGCATGGCGCGTCCTTCCCTGACCGGGGCGCTCCTTTTGGGCGGCGCCTCCTCGCGGTTTGGGTCGGCCAAGGCCCTGGCCCTGCTGGACGGGGAGACGCTGGCCGAGCGGGCCTGGCGCACGTTGGGCGAGCTCTGCCAGGAGCGACTAGCCGTGGGCAAGCGGGCAGACGGCCTCAGGGTGCCCTTCCCCCTCGTCGACGACGGCACCCGCCTGCGGGCTCCCCTGGCCGGGGTCGTCGCTGCCCTGCGGAAGGCCTCCTACGAGCTGTGCGTGGTTCTCCCCGTGGACTGCCCTTTGGTAACCCCGGAGGCCCTGGAGGCGCTCGTAGAGGGGTGCCAAGGGGTCGACCTCGCCTGTCCGCAGACCGGGCCCCTCCCCGGCGTCTACCGGGCGAGCGCCCTTCCTGTCCTCGAGCGCCACCTGGCCGGGGGCCGCCTGGCGCTGCGAGAGGCTCTGGCCGAGCTCGAGGTGCGGCGCGTCCCCTTGGATCCGGCCCTCCTCGTCAACGTCAACACCCGCCAGGACTTGGACCGCCTTCGCTCAGGCGGCCGCTAGCTCGCCCCGAGCGAGTACCTGCTCCCGCTCTGCCCCAGTGCCGATCAAGGTGACCCGGACGCCCAGCGCCGCCTCTACGAACTCCACGTAGCGGCGGGCGGGAGCAGGCAGGGCTCGGAACGACTCCACCTCGTCGATGGGGACGCGCCAACCGGGGAGAACCTCGTACACGGGCCGGCAGTGGTGGAAGTCGCTCTGGTGGGCCGGGAACTCGCCTGTCTCGGTCCCGTCCCGGAGCCGGTAGCGAACGCACACCGGAAGCTCGGGGAAGCCGGAGAGCACGTCCAATTTAGTCAAGGCGAGGGAGGTGAAGCCGTTGAGCCGGGTGGCGTAGCGGAGCGCGACCAAGTCGAGCCAGCCGCAGCGCCGCTCCCTCCCGGTGACGGTTCCGTACTCGGCTCCGAGAACGCGTACCCGCGCTCCCTCCTCCCCCTCGATCTCGGTGGGGAACGGGCCCTCGCCTACCCTGGTCACGTAGGCCTTGGCGACCCCCACCACGGCGTCGATGCGGGTGGGGCCGATGCCCAGGCTGACGGCGGCGGAGGCGGCGATGGGGTTGGAGGAGGTCACGAAGGGGTAGGTCCCGTGGTCGAGGTCGAGAAGCGTCCCCTGGGCGCCCTCGAAGAGGACGCGCTTGCCGTGGCGGAGAGCCTGGTCGACGAGCAGGGAGGTGTCGGCCACGTGGGGACGGAGCCTCTGGGCGTAGCTCTCGTAGCGAGCCGCCAGCTCCTCCAGGTCGAGCGGATCGGCTCCGTACACCCGCTCCAGCCACACGTTCTTCTCGGCCAGGGCGACCTCGATCTTCTGGCGCAGGATCTTGGCATCGAGGAGATCCTGCACGCGGATGCCCAGCCGAGCCGCCTTGTCGGCGTAGGCAGGGCCGATGCCGCGCCGGGTGGTGCCGATCTGGAGCTTGCCCAGGCGGCGCTCGCTGGCTTGGTCGATCAGGCGGTGCCAGGGCATGATCAGGTGGGCGTTTCCGGACAGCCACACCCGATCGGTGGCGATGCCCCGCCCCTCCAGGTCGTCCAGCTCGGCCACGAGCTCCTCGGGGTCGATCACGCATCCGGCCCCGATGACGCACTCCTTGCCGGACACGATGCCGGAGGGAAGGTGGCGGAGCTTGTACACCGTGCCGTCGACCGTGATGGTGTGGCCAGCGTTCGGGCCGCCTTGGTAGCGGCAGACGAGATCAGAGCGCTGGGCGAGCAGGTCGACGATCTTGCCCTTGCCTTCGTCTCCCCACTGCGCCCCCACGATGACGGTGGCGGGCACGAGTCAAGTGTGCCAGGGGCGGCGGCCCTCGTCCGGGGGTACCGCAGGCAGGGCGAGGCCGCCCGCCGCGGCGCTCACCATCACCTCCTTCGACAAGTCTGCCTAGCGGCGGGCGGCCTCGACGCGCGCGTACGACACCCGGCGTACGCGGACTCGGTGGCCTCGCCAGCAGGTGGTAAAGCCGACGTCGGCCTCGCTTCTTAGAGTACCTCGCACGATCGCTGGCGGGAAGCGCCGCTCGCTCTGGCAGGCCTCGCACGGCGCGGCGAAGCTCGTCGCGTTCTCCCTGATCCAGATCACCTGAGACTCCGTCGTCCCTCCTTACGCGGCAGCCAGATCGGCGAACTTGGCGAAGCGCTTGAGGAACGAGAGCTTGACCACGCCGGTGGGGCCGTTTCTGTGCTTGGCCAGGTGGATCTCGGCCAGGCCCTGCTGGTCGGAGTCGGGATCGTAGTACTCGTCCCGGTAGATGAAGAGGACGAGGTCGGCGTCCTGCTCGATACTGCCGCTCTCCCGCAGGTCGGAGAGGATGGGGCGCTTGTCGTGGCGCTGCTCCACGGCCCGGGAGAGCTGGGAGAGCGCGAGCACGGGGACGTCCAGGTCGCGGGCCAGCCGCTTGAGGTTGCGGGAGATTTCCGACACCTCCTGGACGCGGTTCTCCGCCCGCGTCTCCGTCGTCATCAGCTGGAGGTAGTCGACGATGATTAGTCCCAGCCCTGGCTCGCGCATCTTGAGCCGGCGAGACTTGGAGCGAATCTCCATCATCGTGATCGAGCCGCTGTCGTCCACGTAGATGGGGGCCTTGGCCAGCTTGTCGCAGGCGGCCGTGAGCCGGGGCCAGTCGTCGGGGGCGAGCTTGCCGGTTCGGAGCTTCTGCGACTCGACCTTGGCCTCGGAGCACATCAGGCGCTGGGTCACCTCAGCCTTGGACATCTCCAGCGTGAACAGGGCCACGGGGATCTGGTGGCGGATAGCCAGGTTGGCGGCGATGTTGAGGGCCAGCCCGGACTTCCCCATGCTGGGCCGAGCGGCCACGATGACGAGGTTTCCCGGCTGGAAGCCGGTGGTCAGGTGGTCGAGGTCGCGGAAGCCAGAGGGCACGCCGGTGATCTCGGCTCCAGCCTCGTAGAGGGCGGTGATGCGCTCGAAGGACTCCTTGAGCAGCTCCTCGATGTGGCTGAAGTCGCCGGAGACGCGGGACTGGGCCAGCTCGAACACGATCTGCTCGGCCCGATCGACGAGCTCCACCGTGTCCTCCCCTTGCCGCTCGACGCCCAGGCGCGCGATCTCCTGCCCTGCTCGCACCAGGCCGCGTAGGGTGGCCATATCGCGGACGATGCGCGCGTAGTGGGCGGCGTTGGAGGCGGCGGGGACGAGGGCGGCCAGCTCGTGGATGCGCACCTTGCCGCCCACCTCCTCCAGCTCGCCGCGCCGCTCCAGCTCGTCCACCAAGGTGATGGCGTCCACCGGCTCCCCCCGCCCGTACAGGGCGAGCGCCGCCCGGTAGATCTTGGCGTGGCTCTCCCGGTAGAAGTCGGAGGCGGAGAGTACCTCGCTGACCGCCCCGATCGCGCCGGGGGAGAGCATCATCGCGCCGAGAACGGACTCCTCGGCATCGAGGTTTTGGGGCGGGATCGGGGCGGTCGGCGCGGCGGGAGCTGCGTGAGCCATCCGGCCCGAATCTGCCAGCTCGGACGAGCGTGCGAAAGGCTGTTGAGACATGGCTTGTGCAGACGGGGAAGCGGTCGCTATGCAGGGAAGAAGAAACATATGTTCCCATCACCATCGGACAGCACGGTGGATGAAAAGTGCGCTCCTTGCGAGAACTTCGTGCCGGATTCCACAGGCCTCCACAGGAGGCTGTGGGAAACCTAGCCCTGGCTGCCCGTGCCGGCGTCGCCTGGCTGGTCGAGCGGCTCCTCCTCGGGAGGAAGCTCTCCCCCGGCGGGCACGACTAGCGTCTTCACCTCGACCGTGACGCCCGGGAAGATCTCGATGGGGACGTCGTACCGGCCCACCTGCTTGATGGGGTGCTCGAGCTCGATCTTGCGTCGGTCGACCCGGATCTTGCGCACCCGCCAGATCTCGTCCGCGATGTCGGTGGCGGTGACCGAGCCGAAGAGGGCCCCGCTGGGGCCGGCCTTGACCTCCAGGCGGAGCACCGTCCGCTCGAGCTGGCGGGCGATCTCCCCTGCTTGCTCGGCCGTGCGCGCCTGCTGGCGAGCTCGCTGCGCCTCTCGGCGACGGAGCTCGGCCACGCGAGCGGGCGTGGCAGGCTCGGCTAGCCGCCGGGGCAGAAGGTAGTTGCGGGCGTAGCCGCGGGCGACGTTGACCACCTCCCCGCGCAGGCCCAGCCGCTCGACGTCCTGGAGCAGGATCACTTCCATCAGCGCTCGGCGACGTAGGGGAGGAGGGCCATCTCCCGGGCGCGCTTGACCGCCACCGAGATCTGGTTTTGGTGCTTGCGGCAGGCGCCCGTGATCCTGCGGGAGCGGATCTTGCCCTTCTCCGACAGGAACCGCCTGAGGAGCGACACCTCCTTGTAGTCGACGTCCTCGATCTTCTCTCGACAGAACAGGCAGTTGCGCTTGCGGATCTGGCCGTCCTTGGCCCCAGGGCGCTTGCGGGCTCGTTCCTTGGTCGCCATCGTCCTCCTCGCTCGCAGGTCGCTAGAAGGGGATATCGTCGTCGGCGGGCGGGAAGTCGGCGTCGGCCTCGGCTGCCGCCGGCACGAACTCAGGCCGGGCCTCTCCCTCGCCCCGAGCTCCCAGGAACTGAACGGTATCGGCGATGATCTGGACCGCCTGGCGCTTCGTGCCGTCCTGAGCCTCCCACTCCCGCCAGTCGAGACGGCCGTCCACCGCGATCGGCCGCCCGCGGGACAGGTACTGGGCGCAGCGCTCGCCCTGGGCTCCCCAGACGGTGACGTCGAAGTAGTTCGGCTTGTCGGTCCACTCGCCCGTCGCCGGGTCCTTCTGGCGCGTGTTCACGGCCAGGCGGAGCGAGCACACCGGGGTGCCGCTGGGCGTGTGACGGAGCTCGGGGTCTTTGGTCAGGTTGCCGACGAGAACGACGCGGTTGATACTAGCCATGGCTTACTCCTCTTCTTGGGGCGCGGGCCCCGCCTCCGCGGGAGCGGTGGTGGCGGCAGCGGCTACTCGCCGGCGCCGGTGCGAGCGGGGCCGGCGTGTCGCCATGTGGCGCATCACGCCCTCGGTGATCTTGAGGACGCGCGAGACCTCGGCCAAGGTGGCCGGGTCGCAGCGGAAGTGAAGGAGGTGGTAGACAGCCTCGCTTTTGTGGTCGATCTCGTAGGCCAGCTTGCGCCGCCCCCAGGCGTGGTGCTCCTCCCAGGCGCCGCCGCCTTTCTCGATGAGCTCGCGCACGCGGGCCAGGATCTCCTGCTGGCGCTCCTCGGGCGCCTCCGGATCCAGCATGAGCAGGATCTCGTACTCGTTCACTCTCCCTCTGTTCTCCTTCCCTCGGTCTTGGACGGCCCCGCCTCGTGGCGCCATCCCGGGACGAGGCGGCGCTGGGCGTGGCGAGAAGTCGCGACACTGTAGCATCGAGGGGGATGCTGAGACGGCTCCTCTGGCTCCTCCTTGGGGCGGTGGCGGGATTCTTCCTTGCCCGCCGGCAGGCGGGGTCGGGCGAGGCAGCTCCGCTGGCTGAGGATCCGGCCCTGGAGCTTCGGCGCAAGCTGGAGGAGGCCAAGGCGCGGGAGGGCCCTGTGGAGGGTGGCGACGTCGAGGAGCGGCGGGGCCAGGTGCACGAGCGAGGCCGGTCGGCGTTGGACGAGATGCGCCGCCCGCCCGCTCCCTAGCGGAGAGCCCCAGCCGGGAAGGAGCTTGCCCTCGCGAGTCGTACTTGAGCGCGTCCCGTCGAGAAAGGAGGGAAGCGTGAAGGGACTTCGCGTCGATGTTCTCAGGTTGCTTCTTTGGGACGTGGCCATCATCCTGTTCGTGATCGGCGGCTACTTGGATACGAACACGGCCGAGCTTTGGGGCTGGGGATTCGCCCTCGCCGTCGCGGGGGCGGCCGTCGAGCACGTGCCAGGCCTGATCGGCCGGAAGTAGCGATCGCGCGCTCCCGGCGAGGGCGCGAGTGGTTTACGCTCACGCCTGCAGGATGATCGAGCTGGACCGCGGCCGTCGATTGGAGACCGAGCGGTCGGGGGCGTGGGACAGAGAGGAGACGCTCCCGACCGCTGTCCTTCCTCCGCTCGGCGCCCCCGAGGAGGAGCCGCCCGTGGCCGTCGTCTTGGCGGCGGGTATGGGATCCAGGCTCGGAGTCGGCACCAAGGCTCTCGCCGAGGTAGCGGGGGCGACGCTTCTCGAGCGGGCGGTGGCCAGCCTGCACGCCGCCGGCATCGAGGACGTGGTGGTCGTGGTCGGGTACGAGAAGGAGCGGGTGGCAGAGCTCGTGCGCAGGCGGAGGCTGCCGGTGCGGCTGGTCGAGAACGACGACTTCCTGCTCGGCAACGGCAGCTCCGCCTTGGTCGGGGCGCGAGCGGCCGGGAGACGCTTCCTCCTGGTCATGGTCGACCACCTGTTCGAGCCGGAGTGCGCTCGCCGGGTTCTTCAGAGCGCGGCCCCGTTCGCGCTGGCGGTCGACTCCCGGCCCGGCCTGTGCGACCTGGAGGAGGCGACCAAGGTTCTCGTGGAGGGATCGCGCGTCGTCGCTGTCGACCGGCGCCTGGAGCACTGGAACGCCGTCGACGCGGGTCTCGCTCTGTGCTCAGCCGAGGTGGCGGAGGTGGCCGCGCGCGCCCTCCAATCAGGAGGCCAGACCTGGAACGCGGTCAAGCGGCGGTGGCTGGAGGAAGGCGGGGAGATCGAGGCGGTCGATCTCGCCGGTCTTTTCTGGACGGACGTCGATACCCCGGTCGATCGTCGCCGGGCAGAGCGGGGGCTGGTGGCGAGGGCAGCGACCAAGGCAGGCGATGGCCCCGTGGCCCGGTACCTCAACCGGCGGCTCTCCCAGCCGATCTCCCTTCTCCTCCTACGGGCGGGAGCCACCCCCTGGGTGGGCACGGCTCTTGCCTTTGTTTTTGGCCTGGCGGCGGCGATCCTGGTCGGGCTGGGCTCCCTGTGGACAGGGGCGCTGATCGCAGGCGGGCTGCTCGTCCAGGTCGCCTCGGTCGTGGACGGCGTGGACGGAGAGATGGCTCGCGCCTCCCTTCGCCGCTCCCAGACAGGAGCCTTCATCGACTCCCTGCTCGACCGTGCAGTGGACGCGGCAGTGGTGGCTGCCCTCGCTGTCGCA
>PSLH01000087.1:0-247 GCA_040289505.1 Thermoleophilia bacterium
GAGGCGGTGGGGGTGGCGAGCAAGGCCTTGGAGCTGGCTGTCGAGCACGCCAAGACGAGACACCAGTTCGGCCGGGCTATCGGCGCGTTCCAGGCAGTGTCCCACCAGATCGCCGACGTCTACGTCAAGACCGAGCTCGGGCGCTCGCTCGCCTACTGGGCGGCCTGGTGCGTGGCCACCGGCGACGTGGAGCGAGCGGTCGCTGCCCACGCGGCCAAGGCGTACGCGGCGGAGGCGGCGGTGGCAG
>PSLH01000087.1:257-3708 GCA_040289505.1 Thermoleophilia bacterium
ATCCAGATCCACGGCGGCATCGGCTTCACCTGGGAGTTTCCGCTCCACCGCTACTACAAGAGGGCGCTGTGGATCGAGGCCTACCTCGGCTACCCAGCCGAGCATAGGGCGCAGGTGGCTCGGGCGCTCCTCGACTGAGGGCTCGCTCGGCGCAGGAATTGCCGAGAGGGCGATAGGACCCTACAGTTCCAGGCCATGGACGGCTTGATGATGGACTACCAGCTCACCCTGCCCACGCTCCTTCGGCGGGCGGAGACGTACTTCCCTGACACGGCGGTAGTCACCCGTCTTCCCGACCGCTCCTTCCACCGCACCACGTACGGCGAGGTGATGCGACGGGCTCGCCAGCTGGCGGTGGCCCTGGCCGGGCTGGGGCTACGGCGGGGCGATCGGGTGGCCACCCTGTGCTGGAACCACCACCAGCACCTGGAGGCGTACTTCGGCATCCCCTGCGGCGGCTTCGTGCTGCACACGCTCAATCTCCGCCTCCACCCCTCGGACATCGGCTACATCGCCCGCCACGCCGGCGACCGGGCAGTGATCGTGGACCGGAGCCTCGTCCCCCTGCTCGAGCAGTTCCGAGGGGAGACGTCGATCGAGCACGTGCTCGTGGTCGAGGACTCCTACGAGGAGCTCCTCGCCTCCGCCTCGCCCGAGGAGTGGCAGGACCCAGGCTTGGACGAGCGGGAAGCGGCGGCCATGTGCTACACGAGCGGCACCACCGGCCGACCCAAGGGGGTCGTGTACTCCCACCGCTCCACCATCCTCCACACCTTCGGGGTGCTGTCAGCCAACCCGCTCGGCCTCGCCCTCAACTCCCAGGACGTGATCATGCCAGTGGTGCCGATGTTCCACGCCAACGCTTGGGGCTACCCCTACGTGGCGGCCACCTGCGGCGCGAGCCTCGTCCTGCCCGGTCCCCACCTCGACCCGGAGAGCCTGCTCGAGGACATGGTGGAAGGGGGCGTCACGTGGGCAGCGGGCGTGCCCACCATCTGGCTCGGCATCCTCCAGCTCTTGGACGCCGACCCTGCCCGCTTCGATCTCTCCCGGCTGAAGGGGATGCTGGTGGGCGGCTCGGCGGCGCCGCGGGCGATGATCGCGGGCTTCAAGCAGCGCCACGGGCTCATCGTCTGTCACGGCTGGGGCATGACCGAGACCTCTCCAGTGGCGAGCGTCGCCCAGCTTCCCGGGGATCTCGCCTTCGCGGACGAGGAGACCCAGCTCGACGTGATCGCCTACCAAGGCTTGCCCCTCCCCTTCGTGGAGCTGCGCGCCCGCGACGCGGGCGGCAACGAGATCCCCTGGGATGGCGAGGCGATGGGAGAGCTGGAGATTCGCGGGCCCTGGATCGCCTCCGCCTACTACGACTCGCCCGATCAGGCTGATCGCTGGACGGAGGATGGCTGGTTCCGCACCGGCGACATCGTCTCCATCCACCCGCGCGGCTTCATCCAGATCAAGGATCGTCTGAAGGACGTGATCAAGTCCGGCGGAGAGTGGATCTCGTCGGTCGATCTGGAGAACGCTCTCATGGCCCACCCGGCTGTGGCCGAGGCCGCGGTCATCGCGATTCCCCACGAGAAGTGGCAGGAGCGTCCGCTAGCGGTGGTCAAGCTCAAGGAGGGGAGGACGGCTACGGCCGAGGAGCTACGGGAGTTCCTGGCGCCTCGGTTCGCCAAGTGGTGGCTGCCCGACGCCTTCGAGCTCGTCGACGACATCCCCAAGACGGCGGTGGGCAAGTTCAAGAAGACGGAGCTGCGGGAGCGATTCGCCAAGGCGCAGACAGGGACGGCGTAAGGCCATGGTCGGGCCAGAGTAGAGTCGCCGGGTGACGCGAGCCCATCTCTTCGACGAGCTTCGGCCAGACGGCCGCCACATCTGGCGCACGCTCGGCTACCGGCTGGTCGAGTCGAGTCGAGAGCGGAGCGTGGTCGAGTGGGACGCCCCTGAGGAGCTCACCTTCCCCACTGGCGGGCGCTCGATCGTGCACGGGGGCATGCTCGCCACCCTACTCGACACTGCCATGGGGAGCGCCTGCGCCGAGCACCTGGGGTGGGGCGAGACGTTCCTCACCGCCGACCTCCACGTCGACTTCTACCGCTCGGCGGTCCCGGGCACGCTGCGGGCCGAGGCGTGGGTCGTCCACCGCGGCCGCCGCGCCGTCTACTGCCAGGCCGAGCTGTACGACACGGAGGGGACGCTCCTTGCCTCCGCTCGCTGCACGCAGATCGTGCGGGGATCGGGGTGACAGTTTGCTCGTGCCCTGAGAGCGGGCTCGTGACCGGTCGGCGCGTCCGTGATCGGGGCGGCGATCGTCTCTCTTGGAGCGGGAGGGGGCGCGGGTGCCGTCGCTCGACCTCCGCGCCGCCTCGCTGGCTAGCCTCCTTCCCCGCCGCCCGACCCCTGTACGCGCTGACCAAGCACGCGGCCGGGGGCTTCGCTCCCAGCGTGGCCCCGCGACTCTGGGAGCGCGGCGTTCGCGTCAACCTCGTCTTCCCTGCCTTCACCGACACTCCCATGCTGTCGGCGCGGACGCGGGCTGAGCTCGCCGCCCAGGGCTTCCGGGTGCTCTCGCCGGAGCGAGTGGCCAAGACGGTGTGCTTGCCGCCCGCACGCCGGAGACCGGCCAGGCGTGGGTCGTAGAGCCGGGCCGCGCGCCCGTCCTCTACGAGCTCCGAGAGGTGCCGGGCTCACGGTGACCGCGTAGGCGGTAGCGCTCCGCATCCCGCCGCCCACCTCTGGGCGTGCGGAACGCATGCCCAACAAATGTGCTACGTTGTGACGCACAACATGGGTCAGGCTGGGATTCGCGAGCTTCGTCAGCACCTCTCGCGCTACATCCAGCGCGTGAAGGCGGGCGAGACGATCGAGGTCGCCGAGCGAGGAAGGATCGTCGCCGCGCTCGTGCCGCGCCGCGATCGCGAGGACGAGCTCGCAGCGCTCGAGCGCCGCGGACTCACGATCACTCGCGCGCGCCTCGACTTCAGATCTCTCGGGCCGACTCCGAAGCGGAAGCCGAGCGAAAGGCCCCTGACGGAGATCCTCGACGAGCTGCGAGCCGGGGAGCGGTACTAGTCGAGTGCTCTACCTCGACACGTCGGCGGCGCTGAAGCTGGTTCGAGAGGAGGACGAGACCGCCGCTCTGGCCGATTTTTTGGACGCCGAGAACGACGCGCTCGTCACGAGCAGGGTCGGGGTGGTCGAGCTCAGGCGCGTCGCTCGTCGCGGTGACGCGAGCGCCGATCGAGCGGATGCTCTGGCGGCGTCGCTCGACGTGATCGAGGTCGATCGGAGGGTCGAGGCCTTGGCCGCCACGCTCGACCCCCAACTCCGAACGCTGGACGCGCTCCATCTCGCCAGCGCGCTCGCCGCCGAGGATGCGATCGGCGGTTTCGTCTGCTACGACGTCCGCCTGGGCGACGCCGCCGCGGGGGCCGGCTTGCCCGTG
>PSLH01000087.1:3719-6898 GCA_040289505.1 Thermoleophilia bacterium
TCGCTCCGGGTCGAAGCGGCTGAGCGCTCCAGGCGCCGCGGGCAAGCCCGTGGGCCCTAGCGGTGCCGGCGATGAGCGCATCAGCGGTCTGGATGGTCGGCCTTCGCCTCTCGTACTCGGCACTGGTAGCGGCCGGCTCGGGCCGCAGCTTTCCAGGCGGGCGACTGCGTGCGCCGGTTCCCGAGCGCGCCATCTCGTCCAAGCCCCACGCCTGAGCGCTGCCTCGGCTCACGAGAAGCGCCAGGCGCCGCCGGCCCGGTACTCCTTGAGGACGCGGCGGCTCACGACCATGCGGTGCACCTCGTCGGGGCCGTCGTAGATGCGGCCGCCGCGCGCCAAGGCGAGCATCATGGCGAGCGGCGTGCGGTCGGTGAGGCCGAGCGCGCCGTGTACCTGGACGGCCCGGTCGATCACCTCGTTCAGCACTCGGGCGGCGTAGAACTTGACCAGGGACACCTCGACGCGGGCCTCGTCCCCCTGGTCGATCTTGTGCGCCGCGTCCAGGGTCATCAGCCGGCAGGCCTGGATCTCCGCGGCCGACTCGGCGATCCAGTTCTGCACCGTCTGCTTGTCGGCCAGCGGGCCGCCAAACGCCTCGCGCTCGAGCGCGTAGCGGCACATGAGGTCGAAGGCCCGCTGCATCTGCCCCAGCCAGCGCATGACGTGGTGGATGCGGCCGGGGCCGAGGCGCTTCTGGGCGATGCGGAAGCCGTCGCCTGGCTCGCCGAGCGTGTTCTCCACGGAGACGCGTACGCTCCGGTAGCGCACCTCGCAGTGGGTCGTCCAGCCCCGGCCGCGGTGGCCCATCACCGCCACCGGCTCGATCTCTACCCCAGGCGTCTCGGCGGGGACGATGATCTGGGTCGCCCGCCGGTGCGGCTCGGCCTCAGGGTCGGTGACGGCCATGACGATGCCGAAGGCGGCGCCCTCCGCCCCGGTGGAGAACCACTTGCGCCCGTCGATCACCCACTCGTCCCCGTCCCGGACCGCTTGCGTTCGCAGGAGTGTGGGGTCCGATCCCGCCACCTCTGGCTCGGTCATGGAGAAGAAGGAGCGCACCTCGCCAGCGACGAGCGGCTTGAGGAAGCGCTCCTTCTGCTCCTTCGTGCCGAACAGGTGCAAAATCTCGCCGTTGCCCGCGTCGGGGGCTTGGCAGTTGAAGACGAGCTGGGCCCAGAAGCTGCGGCCGATCTCCTCGTTGAGGTACGCGTAGGCGAGGAAGCCGCGGCCGCTGCCACCCGCCTCGGGCGGGAGGTGAGGGGCCCACAATCCGTGCGCCTTGGCTCGCGCGCGCAGGTCCGTGATCAGCGCTTGGGCCTCGTCGTCCTCGCGGCTGAGCACGGCCTCGGCGGGGTAGACGTGCTCCTCCATGAAAGCCCGATAGAGAGCGCGGAGCTCCTCGATCTCGGCCGTGGAGGCAAGCTCGGTGATGGCCACATGCGCAGGCTACCGCTGTGCGACGTACGTGTCGGGGCGGAAGGCAGCCACCGCGAGCCAGAAGAGCTCGGCGAAGGGGACGGGCCTGGTCGTGCTCGTCGCGTCAGGGGACAGAAGGTGACGGCCCGACCATGATCCGGAGCGGATAGGGATCTGGAGCAACTAGGCGCCGCGTTGCGGAGGCGAGGGCGAACCGCGGGCTGCCTTGGCCAAGCCTTCCTGCACGTGGCGTCGATCTCGGCGATCCGCTCCTTCTCCGACTGCCCGCCGCGGCCGGCGACCGCGAGCGCGGCCAGGACGAGCGCGAGCAGGCGGATCGCTGTCATCGGTCGGTTTGATGCACGCCGGGGCGTTTAGCATCGCAGGCGTGCGTCTTGGAGTCGCGCTTGGGTACGCCTCGCCGGGGACGAGCCCCCGCCAGCTCGTCGACCTCGGCCGAGAGGCAGAGAGGCTTGGGTACGACTCGGCCTGGGCGGCCGAGAGCTGGGGCTCGGACGCGGTCACGGTTCTTGCCTGGCTGGCGGCGGTCACCAGTCGCATCAAGGTCGGGGCGGCGGTGATGCAGATCCCGGCCCGTACGCCGGCCATGACCGCCATGACCGCCGCCACGCTCGACCTCATGTCTGACGGGCGGTTCCTGCTTGGCCTGGGCACCTCGGGCCCGCAGGTGGCGGAGGGGTGGCACGGCCAGCCCTGGGAACGCCAGCTCGCCCGAACCCGCGAGTACGTGGACATCGTTCGCCGGGCGCTCCGCCGCGAGGTACTCGAGTACCACGGGCTGCACTACGACATTCCCTACCGGGGCCCGGGAGCCACTGGCCTCGGCATCCCCCTCAAGCTCATGCTGCGCCCGCTCCGGGCGGACATCCCCATCTACCTGGCCGCGCTCGGGCCCAAGAACGTGGCCTTGGCGGCGGAGATCGCCGACGGCTGGCTCCCCCTCTTCGTCTGTCCTGAGCGGTTTGACGCCGTCTTCGGCCCAGCTCTACAAGAGGGGCTCGCCCGGGCTGGGCGCGACGGCGCCGCCTTCGACGTCGCCGCTTCTGTCCCCGTGGCCGTAAGCCACGATGTCCAGGCTGCCCGCGACTCCCTCAAGCCCTACCTCGCCCTGTACGTGGGAGGCATGGGGGCACGCGGCCGCAACTTCTACAACGCTCTCGTCTGTCGCTACGGCTACGAGGCCGAGGCTGCTCGGATCCAGGAGTTCTACCTGGAGGGAAAGCGGCAAGAGGCAGCGGCCGCGGTGCCCGACCGGCTGGTGGACGAGGTGGCGTTGGTGGGCCCCAAGGAGCGTGTGGCTGAGCGTCTGGCTGCCTGGCGGGAGTGCGGCGTCACCACCCTGCTCGTGCAGGCGACGGACGTGGAGGCCCTGCGCACGCTGGCCGAGCTCGTCCTGTGACGGCTGAGGTGTCCTGGGTCGAGGAGCTGGCCGAGCGCCTCGGGCGTCGCATCGACAGCCTTCGTCTCCTCCCTGGGGGCGCCTCCAAGGAGGCATGGGAGGTGGAGACAGAGGGGGAGCGGCTGATCGTGCGCCGGGCAGGCGGGGGCGTCATTCGGGCCGAGACGCTCTCCTTGGAGCACGAGTTTCGGGTGCTCGAGGCGGCCTATCAGGCAGGGGTGAGGGTGCCCCGCCCTATCGCCTACCTCGGCCTTTTGGGCGGGAGGGAGGCTTTCGCGCTGGAGCGGGTGGAGGGGGAGACGATCGGGCGCCGTATCGTCCGCCACCCGCCGCCGGGGCTCCC
>PSLH01000087.1:7102-9793 GCA_040289505.1 Thermoleophilia bacterium
CCGCCGGTGGTGAGCCACGGCGACTTCCGCGTCGGCAACGTCGTCGTGTCGGAGCAGGGGCTCGTGTGCCTCCTCGACTGGGAGCTCGCCCACCTGGGCGACCCGCGCGAGGATCTCGCCTGGCCCTTCGTGCGCGCCTGGCGGTTCGGCGCCGACGAGCGAAGGCTGGGCGGCGTGGGCGACCCCGAGCCGTACCTGGACCGCTACGGTCAGCTCACGGGGCGAGAGATCTCGCTTGGGGAGCTTCTCTGGTGGGAGGTGCTTGGCAACGCGAGATGGGCGGTGGGAGCGCTAAGGCAGTCGCGGCGCCACCTGCGGGCCGAGGAGCGGAGCGTCGAGCTGGCCGTGCTGGGTCGGCTGGCGGCCGAGGTGGAGTACGAGCTCCTCGACCTCATCGAGAAGGCAGAGCGGGGGGAGGCCTGATGGGCGACCGACCCACTCCCGCCGAGCTGGCCGAGGCCGTGCGCGAGTTCTTGGAGCGAGAGATGCTCGCTTCCGTCAACGACCAACGTCTGCGCTTCCGCACCCTGGTCGCGATCAACGCCCTCGGTATCCTCCAGCGCGAGCTGGAGTCGCGGGGAGAGGATCTAGGCGGGGCCGAGCTCGAGGAGCTGGCTCGGCGCATCCGCGCCGGCGACCCGCCGCCGGACGCGCTTCGCCGGCTCAAGGAGCACGTGGCCGCCAAGCTGCGGGTGGCCAGCCCTCGCTACCTCGACCGCTACTCGTGACCCGACGACGTCTCATCGTGATGCGGCATGCCGAGGTCGCCTACTTCGACGATGGCGGCCGGCCTCTTCCCCCTGACGAGGTCCCGCTGACCCAGCGGGGGAGCGAGCAGGCCGAGGCGGCGGCGCGGGCCCTGGCAGGAGCCGGCATCGACCGGGTGATCACGAGCGGGCTTCGGCGGGCGGTGGAGACTGCCCGGATCGTCGCCCCCCAGCGCGAGCCCGAGGTGTGGCCCGACCTACGGGAGATCCGCTCGGGGCGGCTGGCCGACCTCCCCCAGGAGGAGATCGAGGAGGCGTTCCTCGGCGCCTTCCGGGGGCGGGTGCCGCTCGAGGCGCGCTTCCTCGGCGGAGAGACCATGGGCTCGCTCGTCGAGCGGGTGACGAGCGCGCTCGAGCGGCTGGTGGCCGAGCAGGATTGGCACACGGCCCTGCTCGTGCTCCACGGGGGCGTCAATCGGGCGATTCTCTCCTTTGCCCTCACCGGCGAGCGCTGCTTCCTGGGCGGGATCGAGCAAGCGCCAGCCTGCATCAACATCGTCGACGCGGGCCGGGACTGGGTGGTGCGGGTGGTGAACTACGCCCCCTACGACCCGCTCCACGCCGCCAACCGGCTGACGACCATGGAGGAGCTGTACCTCCAGTACCGTCGCCGCTAGCTCCCGCGCTCCCCTTCCCGCTCGGCGCGTCCGGGCGAGAAAAAAGGGCGATCGCCGGAGCAAGAGGCAGCGGCGTGAGGGGAGGGCCGGTTTACGCCAGCCCTCCCCGATGGAGCCCCGCCTCGGCGACCTAGCGTCCGCGCCCGTTGACGAGCGGGCCGATCGGGGTCCAGGTCCCCTTGTCGAACCGGATCAGGCGCATGTGCGAGATCGGGAACGGGTCCTTGGGGCCCGTCTTCGTGATCGCGCCGGGGAGGGCGAACGGGTTCTTGGCGTTGGTGAAGTTGTCGATGGTCTTCATCAGCGCCTCCCGCGTCAGGTTCTTCCCCGTTTGGTAGAGCGCCTGGACGAAGTCCTCGGCCTTGGCGAAGCCGTACAAGTACAGCCCGTCCTTGTCGTTTGCCCCCGGCAGGTACTTGGCCATGATGCGCCGGTAGAGCTGCATCCCCGGGTCGTTGTCCCACTCGGGGTTGGCCGGGTCCTTCAGGTACTGGACGCTGATCGAGCCGTTGACCACGTCGGCGCCGGCCAGCCTCACCGCCGTCGTCATGAAGGCGTCAGTCGCGGATACCGAGTTGAGGTAGATCTTGTCCGGCTTCCAGCCCAGCCGCGCCAGGGTGGCGTAGGTCTGGATCGTCTTTGCCGGGGTGGCGAAGATCATGAGCGTGTCCGCCCCCGAGCGCCGGAGGTCGACGAGCTGGGAGGTCACCGCCGGGTCATTGACGTTGAAGCCGCGGGTGGCCACGATTTGGCTCTTTTTGGCCCGGAGCCCTGCCTCGAGACCGGCGATGTAGTCCCGGCCGTAGTCGTCGTTCTGGTAGAGAACGGCGATCTTGGCGTTAGGATCGGTGGCGGCGATGCGCTTGCCGTACACGGCCGCCTCGGCCTGGTAGTCGGGCTGCCAGCCGATCGTCCAGGGGTACTTGTCGTGCTCGGCGCCCCAGAGCGTGGCCCCGGTGGAGACGAACACCTGCGGTACCTTCTTGGCGTTCAAGTACTCGCGCACGGCCAGCTGGGGCTCGGTGCCCAGGCCGCCCACGAGCGCGAACACCTTGTCCTGCTCGACCAGGCGCCGTGTCTGCTGAACGGTCTGGACAGGGTTGTAGGCGTCGTCGTAGTAGATGAACCGGATCTGGCGGCCCATGACGCCGCGCTTTTTGTCCGGCCCCCGGCGGGCGTTGATGTAGCTGAAGTACGCCGCCATCCCGCGGGCGATGGGAGCGTAGCTCGAGGCAGGCCCGCTGAGGGGGAAGGTCCCCCCGATCGTGATCAGGCGATCGGTGACCCCGGGCGTGGCCTGGCTTCCT
>PSLH01000088.1:0-1864 GCA_040289505.1 Thermoleophilia bacterium
CTCCCGCGCCCGCTGGTTTATCCGGGCTCCTCGTCCAGCCAGCGTACGGTCCCGCTCGCGTCAGCCAAGCCAAGGCGAAGCTCGTCGACGTGCTGGCCGTGGTCGACGTTGGGCCAGAACATGCGCTCTACCTCGCCCCGCTCGGACAAGGTGACGAGGAGCGAGCCATTGCCGAGAATCGCGGCTGGGAGGTATGGTCTTCGCCGGGCCGACAGCTCGCGCTGGTCAGCGTGGCAGGCGGTCAGGCGACGGTCCAACTCCTCAGCTCCTAGCGATCGTCAACGGCTTCACGGAGGATGGGATGAGCCGACCGTCGCTTGCGCGGACGATGGCGACGATGTACACCGTCCTGCCCCGCAGGAGCGCGTGGGAATCAACGAATGCTCGGTAGGGAGGAGTGTCATCAGTTGCGATTCTCTGCCACTTCCCTTCAGCCGTGCGACGCACAGCGAAGGTAACGCTGACCGGGTCGGCTGTGGGCACCGCTGCCGTCAGCTGCGTCAGGCCAGTCAGGGGATCCTCGCTCACTCGCAGCTCGGGTGTCCCTGGGCGCCGGCGAGGAAGGTGGATGCCTGCCCGAAGCGCGACGGCGGAGAGCGCGGGGACGTCCACCATCAGCCTCCCCGAAGCGTCGCTCCGAGCCGCCGTATCCTTTCCCAGGAGGGGGGTCCACGACGTGGAGGGGGTGGCCGCGGACACGACGACCGACCGGGGAGTCTCGCCTGGGTTGAAGACAACGAGGTACTCCCGCCGCGCCTGGGCGTCGATGCGGCTGAGAGCGAGGATCTTCCCTCGAGCAAGACGGAGGACGGTCGCGCCGGTCGCGAGCGCGGGGTGGGAGTCGCGCAGCCTGGCGAGCGCCCGTAGGTGCTCGGCAACAGGATGAGCGACGACGTCAAAGGACGAGCTCTCTCCTATCGGAGCTGATCCGACGCGCTCCTCGGCTCGCCACTCAGGTACGGCGGTGGGGAACATGTCTTGCCGGGCCTGGGCATCGCCGCCGCGGCCGAGCATCCCCACCTCGTCTCCGAACATGACGACAGGAGCGCCACGGAGGAGGTAAAGGAGGCTATATCCGAGAAGCACGCGTCGGAGGAGCGTCTCCCCCGACGATCCTGAGCGGTTCTTAATCTCGAGGGCGGCCCGCCCCATGTCGTGGTTCCCCAAGAAGGTCACTGGCGTGTAGGCGATGCCCGAAGGTCCGAGGAAGTAGTCGTCGTCGTGGAGCAGGGACGCGACCGCGCGCGCTGACACAGCCCCTCCCGCGAAGGACGTCACGACATCTTGGAAGGGGAAGTCGAGGACGTTTGGAAGCTGGCGCTTCCTGGCGAGATCGGCGAGGTCGATCGCGCTGTCGATCCAGGCCTCGGCGAAGATCTGGAAGCCGGGAACCCCGGCTGCTTGGGCAGCGGCGAGAATTCGGGGTGCCCAGGCGCGGAAGAAGGCCCGGTCGACGTGGCGAGCGGCGTCGACCCGAAACCCATCCACCTTGAAGCGGCGGATCCAGGAGCTGTACACGTCGGCGAGGCCGCGTACTACCCCTGGCTTCTCGGTGAAGAGGTCGTCGAGGCCATAGAAGTCCCCTTGCTCGAGGCACATCTCGCTGCACGAGGACCAGTCGATGTCGCCGCGGTTGTGGTAGTTGGTCACGTCGTTGAGCCAGGGTGGCCGCTTCGCGTGGCGATCTGCCTCGAGCACCACGGGCGGGTGCGGCATGTCCTGAGGCCGGAGGCACGGAAACGTCGACCTGCCGGCGTAGTGAGCTGGGTCGAAGCGGCGCCCGTGACAGTCGCGGTAGGGGGCTTGCTCGGGCCCGATCCATGCCGTGCCGCCGCTCGGGATGATGACATCGGCGGTGTGGTTG
>PSLH01000088.1:1876-4668 GCA_040289505.1 Thermoleophilia bacterium
TACGACGTCGAGGTAGATCTTCAGCCCCAGCCGGTGAGCGCACGCGACGAAGGTTCCAAAATCCCGCTCGGTGCCGAGGTGCGGGTCGACTGTCATGAGATCGAGTGGCCAGTAGCCGTGGTAGGCAGCGCTCGAGCCCTGGACGAACCGCTGGCGGAAGGGTGGCGTGATCCAGACGGACGTGAAGCCGAGATCTTTCACGCGGACGAGGCCCTTTCGGTGATCCGTGCAACCGCCGGTAAGGCCGCGGAGGTCGCCGCCGTGGAACCAAGCGGGGTCCGTCGGGTCGAAGCCTGTGAGACCGCGCGATCCCCTCAGCCCGCCCCGGTCGTTGGCGGTATCGCCGTTGGCATACCGGTCGGTGACCACGAAGTAGATGCGCTGGGTGGCGATCGGCGCGCGCTCAGGCAGGTGTCCCAGCGCTCTCAACTCGGCTTCCGCGGGCGGCGGAGGAGTCCTGGGGGCTGACCCCGAGGCAGGGGCGACGAGCACGACCGTCGCTGTGAGCAGGCTAGCGAAGAGGCGCACCGGTCTCAGGGTCGAAGAAGTGCGCCTGCTCCACCTCGACGGCGATCGAGACGCGGTCCTCGGCCCGCAGGCCGAGCGCCTCCGGAGCGGGGAGCGTGGCGACCAAGTTCGGTCGCGCCGCGGTCACCCCCCCAGCCTCGACCTCCACCTCCTCGGCCTCGTCTGCCCGCACCGGGCGGGCGTCGATGCGGAAGTGGGCGATCGAGGACGAGCCGAGAACCTCGATCAGCTCCAATCGAGCGGCGAGCGTGGGCAGGTCAGGCCGGGCACGGGCGAGATGAAGGTGCTCGCTGCGGATCCCTACGACCAAGGGGCCTCCATTGCGACTGCGCACGCCCGGGTAGCGAGCGAGGACCGGGCGAGGAAGCGGAAGCCGTTGGCTCCCGAGCACCACCGCTGCCTTCTTCCCCTCGATTGCCACTCGGCCCTCGAGGAGGTTCATAGGCGGGGTGCCGATGAAGCTAGCCACGAAGAGATTTGCCGGCTGCTCGTAGAGCTTCTGGGGCGAGTCGACCTGCTGGAGGACGCCCTGGCGCATGACCGCCACCCGGTCGCCCATGGTCATAGCCTCGACCTGATCGTGCGTGACGTACACCATGGTCGTACCGAGCTCGCGCTGCAGCTTGGCGATGTCGGCGCGCATCTGGACGCGGAGCGTGGCGTCGAGGTTAGAGAGGGGCTCGTCCATGAGGAAGGCCTGAGGATGGCGAACGATTGCTCGCCCCATCGCTACCCGCTGCCGCTGTCCGCCGGAGAGCTCCTTCGGGCGGCGGCTCAGGTATGGCGTCAGGTCGAGGAGCTTCGCCGCCCACCGCACGCGCTCGTCCACGACCTGCCTTGGCGTGCGGCGAAGGCGGAGGCCGAAGGCGATGTTCTCATACACGGTCAGGTGCGGGTAGAGGGCGTAGTTCTGAAACACCATGGCCACGTCCCGCTCCTTGGGCGAGAGATCATTCACGACCCGACCTCCGATCGAGAGCGTGCCTTTGGTCACTTCCTCGAGTCCAGCGACCATCCGAAGGACAGTCGTCTTGCCGCAACCTGACGGCCCGACGAGGACGATCAGCTCGCCATCTCGAATCTCGAGGGTGAGGTCGCGAACGGCACAGACGCCTCCAGGGAAGACCTTGCTGACGTTCTGGAAGGTGATCTCGGCCATCAGGTAAGTCTCCAGAGGTGGAAGCAGGGGCCGTCCGCGGGGACGAGCGCGGTTCCATCGTGGATGGAAGCCTGGGCCCCGGTGAGCGGCTCGAGCTCCCGGCAGCCGAGCTCGCCAAGGTGCACCGCGATGGGCGGATGAGGAGCCCGGCTGGCGAGGCAAAGGAGGCGCTCGCGCCCGAGCTCGCGCAGGTAGGCAATGACGTCGGCGTCCACGAACGCATACCGGATGCCGCCTCGGGCGAGCGCGTCGCTTCGGCGACGAACGTCGATCAGCTTGCGGTAGTCAGCAAGAAGCGCCGTGTCCCACGAGTCCTCGCGGTTCCAGGGCATGGTGCGGCGCGCATCCTCGCCCCATCTGCCCTCGAGCCCAACCTCGTCGCCAGCGAACACCATCGGTACCCCAGGGGTCGTCATCTGCAGGCCCACCCCCACGAGCTGGCGCTGACGCGAGCCCGCCACGGTGCGGAATCGGGCAGTGTCGTGGGAGTCGAGAAGCACCCACGAGTGGAGCACGGTAGGCCAGGGCAGGCCGGCGCGGAAGGCGCGCATGGTGTCGACCGCAGCCTGGCCAGGGAGCCGGGGAATCGGCGTCGGCAGGCTCAGGTAGACATCCCCGTGGCAGCCTAGCCACTGCCAGGTGGGACGGAGGAAGCCTGAGTAGTTCATCGTCCCCTGCCATCCGCCGGGAACGATGTCGGGACGGAAGTCGTGGAAGTGCTCGGCGACCAATACGCCCCCTGGGCGGATGTCCTCGACCGCCTCGCGCAGCAGGCGGCTCACGCAGGCGTTGAGGTCATGGTCGCGCCAGCGGCCGGCCATGTTGGCGACGTCGATCCGCCAACCGTCAAGCCCAAGGCGAAGCCAGCGGCGAGCGACCTCGACCATCCGTCGCCGAAGCTCGGGCGAGCGCCAGTCGAGCTTGGGCAGGCTCGGGACACCCAACCAGCACTCGTACCCGTGCGGAAGCCGCTCGTCGAAGAGGAACATGTCACGCTCCGACGCCGTCGGGTCGCTGGCCGCCGCCTGAAACCAGGGGTGTCCCGCTCCGCAGTGGTTCGCCGTGAGGTCGCCGATGATCCGGATGCCGCGGGCGTGCGCCGAGG
>PSLH01000088.1:4705-5199 GCA_040289505.1 Thermoleophilia bacterium
CGAGCGCCGCGAAGGCCTCGTCGCCGCCGAGGAGCGGGTCGACCGAGTCGAACGAGGTGGCGTCGTACCGGTGCGTGCTTCCGGCGGGAAAGATAGGCGTCAGGTAGAGAGCGGTAGCCCCCAGACGCTCCACGTGGTCCAGCCGCCGGGCCAGCCCGACGAGGTCGCCGCCAAACCACTCGAACGGGGTCTCCGGGCCGCGGCCGGTAGGAAGCTCGCCCCAGGCCCGGGGAATCGCCCAGGCGGGAGGCTGCACATTCAGTCCTGCCGACGCGAACCGATCGGGGAAGATCTCGTACACGACGGAGCGTAGGTGCCACTCCGGGCCTCCGGGATCGATCGTCAGCACGAAGTCATCCTGGTCGGGGACGTCGTGGCGGACCAGCCCAAGGCCGTTCAGCCAGGCGTAGCCGATCTTGCCGCCGGCCAGGAGGAAGCGGTAGCGAGTGGCCGGATTGGCGACGGGGAACGCCGCCCGCCACCATGTCTCGGCC
>PSLH01000088.1:5232-9762 GCA_040289505.1 Thermoleophilia bacterium
CCGCCGACACTCTTGGCTCTCCATCGTGCATGTACCGAACCCAGACCGCGTCGGCGTGGTAGGGCCGGGGAGCGCGGAGGCGCACCACAGCCTGCTCGCCCAAGGCGTAGGGTCGCTGGAGGACGTACTCGTCGGAGCCGTCGTGGTGCGGCATATGGAGGAGGTCGGCTGAACGGCTGGTTGCGGTGCCGCTCATCCCTTGACTGCACCCCGCGTCAGCCCGTGCACGATGAATCGTTGTAGAAACATGAAGAGAGCGACTACTGGCACGGCGGCGAGTAATACTCCGGCAGCGAAAGGACCCCACTGCTCCGCGTACTGCTGATCGACAAATCCCTGCATGCCCACGGGAAGCGTGAATTTCTCCTGGGTCTGCAGGAGCGCGCTAGCGAGCACGAGCTCGTTCAAGGTGGTAATGAAGGAGATCAGAGCGACCACTGCCAGCACCGGAGCGGCGAGCGGGAGGACCACTCCCCAGAAGACCTGGGCCGGGGTGGCACCGTCGACTCGGGCGGACTCGTCGAGCTCCGAGGGAATCGTGTCGAAGAAGCCCTTCATGAGCCAGGCATTGACTCCCATGGCGCCACCGAGGTAGACGAGGATGAGGCCTGTCAGCGTGTTGAGGCCGATGATCGGGAAGATCTTGCCGACATTTAGAAGAATCAGATAGATGGCGACTAGGGCAAGGAACTGAGGAAACATTTGAATGAGGAGCAACGTGAGCATCCCCATTCTCCGCCCTCGAAACCGGAACCGGCTGAACGCATACGCTGCCAGAGCGCCCAGAAACACGTTGAGAAAAGATGCACAACCTGAGACGATGATCGAGTTCGCATACCAGTTGAGATATGGTGCCTCAAATACCCGACCTCCTGCTCCGAGCACTTTCCCGGAAAGTATCTCCTCGAAGTTCTTCAGCGTAACGCGGCGCGGCAACAGCGTAGATGAGCTAAGAGTCGGATCGGGATTAAACGCAGCGGAGACAACGTATATGATCGGAAAGATTGCGATGCCAACGGCAACAATGGCGATCAAGTGGCGCCACCACTCTCCCCCTATCCTTGGTGGACGGGGACGCTTCGCCGTCAGTATTCGTCCGATCTGGACAGGTGCCTGCTGCCGCACAGTGCTCATCGCAGCTCCTCAAGCGACCGAGATCGCCAAAAGGATAATGCTGATATAGTTGCCACGACAAAGAAGATGACAATCGATATCGCGCTTGCTAAACCGTAGTCCTGGCCTTTCCCAGCCTGAAATGCGAGCTTCCACGTGTAGCTGATCAGAATATCTGTAGCTCCTGCGATCGTCTGATCATCGGTGGTCGGCCCGCCCCCAGTGAGAAGGTAGATGTTGTTGAAGTTATTGAAGTTGAACGCGAACGAGGCGATCATCAGAGGGGCGACAGCGACGAGGAGAAGAGGAAGGGTCACCCGGCGAAAGATCTGCCACGGACTTCCTCCGTCGACTCGCGCAGCCTCGACGAGTTCTCCGGGAATGGACTGGAGAGCACCTAGCGAGACGAGGAAGAAGTAGGGAACGGTCAGCCAGACGCTGACGAGGATGACCGATGCCTTTGCCCAGGTGGGATCGAACAGCCACGGTAGAGAGAATGGGAGGAGGCGATTAACGAGCCCGAACTCATCGTTGAGTAAGCCACGCCACACGAGAATGGAGAGAAACGCAGGGACGGCGTAGGGAAGGACGAGAAGCGAGCGGTATACGCGAAGGAAGCGCATACCAGGCCGGTTGAGAGCAATTGCTACAAGAAGTCCCAACGCGAAGGAGAGAAGCACCGTGAGCGTCGCAAACATGAACGTCCAGGCTAGGACGCGCAAGAACGGCTTCTGGATGAGCGGATCGCGGGCAAGGCGGCGGAAGTTGTCGAGACCGACGTCGGCGCGCCATCCCGGCTCGAGCTCCTCGTTGCCGGAGGCGAAGGAGCCTCGGCCGTTGTCGCGGAAGATCCGCCCGTCGGCGAGGCGGATGAAGACGTCCCTCTTCGGGTCGTAACGAAGCGTCTTCCGAAGCTCGAGGGCCGTCCCCAGACCTTCTGGTCGGATTGCGGTCGATGGGCCCGTTGGCACGGTGAAGGAGCTCAGCTCTCGGTCGAGAGAAGCGAGGTCGCGGCCCTTGATGAGTCGGTAGCCGCTGACTTGAGCGATCGCTCCCGAGGGCGCGAGCCGGATCTGATCGTGCGCCAGTGGCTGGAGGCCCGTGCGGGTGCCCAGGAACGCCCGTCTGCTCCCCTCCTCGACGAGAACGAGGACCAGGCTGCCATCGGCATCGCTCGCCGGAGCCATCACGTACGACTTGCCGTTGAAAGGTGGCTCCAGCGTCTGCTCCTCGATCGCCCTGATAGCTTCGCTCTTGGTCAGGATGTGGCCCGTTGCCCAGTTGGTGAATGCCACGTTCACGTTGTACGCGATCGGAATGACCTGAAATGCGAGCAGGAAGACAGTCCCTGGAACAAGGAACTTCAGCGGGATAAGACGGCGCGGAAGGAGATAGATAGCGTCTACGGCGAGGGTCGCAGCGCCAGCGGCGCCGACAAAGAACCACTTTCCGTCGAGGACCAGCACCGCGCAGGCCCAGATCGCGACCGCGTTGACGATCGAGAGGAGAAGAATCTTGACGGTCAACCCGACCGCGCCGGAGAATACCGTGACCGCCCTGGTGGGCAGAGACAGCGTCCTTGAGGACACGACTCTCCAAGTGCCGCCCCCAGCGCCGATCCGTGCCCTCGCGCTCATAGCGTCTTCAGAATGGTAGGGGCGCCGTCGGTTGCGCCCCTACCATTCCAGGGCAGGTCATCCGATCTTGTTGGCGATGTTCCGAGCAGCGATCGTGAACGCCCGACGTGCTGGGGTTGCTCCTGGACCCTTGGTCGCCTTAACCCATGCCTGGCCGAGCTCAGACCAAACGCTCGCCATCTGCGGGATGTTGGGCATCGGGATTGCGCCAACCCCGGCTGCGCCGAACTGCTTGAGCACGGGGTCATTGACCTTCTTGCCGGCCTCGGAGTTGGCCGGAAAGCGCCCGTTGGCACTGGCAAGAGCCAGCTGTGCGGCAGGACTCATCATGTAGCTAGCGACTAAGTCCTTGACCAGGCTCTCGACCCCATGGACAGCTGCGTACTTGGTGACCATGTACCCCTGCACGCCGAGGAACGGTACCGACTGACACACGATCTTCGGGAAAGGCACAATGGTGAACTTGATGCCGCTTTGCTTGAGCGTGTTCGTTTCCCAAGGGCCGGTGATCCAGAAGGCCGCCTTGCCCTTCAAGAACGCATCTTTGGCGGTGCCGTAGTCAATCTTGGAGTTAAGAAAGCGCTCCTTGTTCCATTGATCGATCATGGAGGAGTTCTTGAGGAACCTGGGATTGGCGAGGCCGATGTCTGAGACGTCGTAGTTTCCTGCCTTGTTGCGGCCAAAAATGTAGCCGCAGAGTCCCGACAGGAAGGGGAACATGTGGTAGGCATCGCCCCCAGCTCCTTGAGGGACAGCCACGGCGACGTTTCCCTTCCTCTTGCGCATGAATGCGAGGGCCTGGCTGTGGAATTCGTCAAACGTCTTAGGCGCCCGTGCGAGCTTAGTGTTGACCACCAGGCCGACGTTCTCCAGCGCGAATGGAGCCCCATATAGACGTTTCACTGCTGATCCGTAGGAGAAGGCGTCCAGCGCGTAGCTCGGGAACTGGGCAGTGGTCGCCTTGCTCGGGTAGAGCGGCAGGATCAGGCCGTTTGCCGCTAGCTCGCCGACCCAGTCGTGCGGGCCGACGATGATATCTGGAGCGCTCTCGGCCTCGACCGTCTTCAGGTCGTCGCGGATCTTTCCGAAGTCCTTGACCACGACCTCGACGCCGACCCCTCTGGTGCTGCCCCAGGCTTGCGCGATCCGCTCCACGGCGGGTTTCTGAACGTTGTCAACCCAGATCCTGATGGTGGTGTTCGAGGTACTACGGGCTTGCGAGGGACGCTGGCCTGCTGCGGGACTGCTTGCCGTGGCCGCTACTAGCGCTGCCATCACCGCCGCCAACGCCACCACAGTCCACGGGGCCACGAGCGCTCGTGGCTTCATCGAGAGAACCTCCTCTGCGTCGTTCCGCGTCTGCCAGGATGGCCCGCCACCAGGGTGCATGGCGGGGAGGAAGGCCAAATCCCTGAAACGCGTTCCAGTTCCATGAAACAAGGCGGAACGCTAGCACCGTGTAGCTCCTAAGTCAAGAGGCTCATACGCTGTCATGCGTTTACAATTCGCTGCAATGGCGACACTGAGGGAGGTAGCACTGAGAGCGGGGGTGAGCGTCGCCACGGCCTCGCGGGTCGCTCGTGGCTTCGATGGCGTACGTCCGGAGACGCGGGCCAGGGTGCAGCGGGCTATGCGGGAGCTGCTCTACGTTCCCCCAGGGCGTCGCGCTGAGAGCGGGGCGATCGGCCTCCTCCTCCCAGAGCTTTCTAACCCGATCTTCCATGCCCTGGCCCAGGCCATGGAGGCCGAGGCGACCAGACTGGGGCTGGCCACGATCCTC
>PSLH01000089.1:0-9720 GCA_040289505.1 Thermoleophilia bacterium
CGCGACGAATTTGTAATCCGCGTGTCGGGGGTTCGAATCCCCCCGCCGGCTCCAGCTGAAATGCCCGCAGCACGATGGTTTCTGCCTCAGGGTCGATTCTGTGTTCGGGGGCGGTGGGCCAGAAGGTGTGCCTAAAGTGTGCCTATCGCGCCGGGCGGAAGATAGCGTCCAGCTTCCGGGCCGCCTCCTTCTGCATGGAGGGCAACACGTGGCTGTAGGTATCGAGCGTAACGCCGATCTGGGAGTGGCCCAACCGCTCCTGCACGACCTTGGGATGGACGCCCAACCTGAGCAGGAGCGTGGCCGCCGTGTGCCGGAGATCATGGAAGCGGATGTCTGGGAGGCCGGCCCGCCTGACCAGCGGCTTGAACCAGCGGCGAATGATGTTGTTCCTGCGGATCGGGCCGCCCCTGGTGTCGCAGAACACCCAGGGGCCAGGGTGACCCTCCGCCAGCATGCGCTTGCGGTGCTCCCGCAACGCTTCCACGGCTATGTCGGGCAGGTCCACCCGTCGGGGTCTGCCCGACTTGGTTTCGCCGGGGGCCAGCTTGCCGTTCAATTCCAACAGGGTGCGGCGGACGGACACCGTGCCCGCCTTCAAGTCCACGTCTTCCCATTGCAGGCCCAGGAGTTCGCCCTGGCGCATCCCCGTGGTCAAGGCGAGGACGCAGAGGGCTTCCAACCTGTCCCCCCTGGCCGCTTCCAGGAGGCGCCGAGCTTGTTCGGCGTCAAGGGTGCGCACTTCCTTGCGCGGCACCCGGGGGCGGTCCACTGCGTCGCACGCGTTGTGGGAAACCAGGCGCCACTTCACGGCTTGGTTCAGTGCCCGGTGGAGGACGGCATGGGTGAACTGGCGCATGCGTGGCGAGACCCCGGCCCGCTCCAGGTCAGCATACAGGCCCTGCACGTGGACAGGCGAGAGCTTCGCGAGAGGGATTGCGCCGATCCGTGGCGCCACGTGGATGCGGATGATGGCCGCGTAACGGACGTGCGTGCTCGGCCTGACGGCGGGCCGTGCCGCATCTTCAAGCCAGCGGGCGAGATATTCGCCCACCGTGAGTTTCTCGGAGTTTATCGGCAGGCCCCGAAGCACGTCCTGCTTCATCGCGTCGAGCTTCTGCTGCACTTCTTCGACACTGCCCCCCGTGGTGCTGACACGGATGCGCTTGCCATCCGCGCCGACGCCGAGGTCGAGCATGCCCCGGAACCGCCCGGGGCGGTACTCGTAGATCGTCCCTGTGCCCTTCCTGGCCCTGCCTTGCTTCTTGCGGCCTTTGCCCGGCATCAGTCATCACTCCCTTTCTGTGTTCTCGCCCCTTGGTGGACCCATTTCCTGCCCGTGAGGCGCCGATAGGCCGCCCGCGCGTCGCGGGAGAAGTTCTGCCACACCGTATAAGCCCACTCGGGGTGTTTCTCGTTCCACAAGGCCGCCATCTCCCGCCAGGTGTGATTTGGGTTCTGGACGAGGAAGAGGGCCAGTTCGAGGTGCTTCTTCGACATTGGGCGGTCGCGGCCTTTGAAGACCTTGTTTCTAGCCTTCGCGTACAGATCCCGCACTTCGTCTGCGGATAGCCTCGGATCGAGTTCCAGTTTGATACGGTCATGGGGGCGAAAGTACACCAACGGCGTTCTGATCCGAGCTTTGGGAATCAGGGGGATTACGCCTGTTAAAGTAAAAACCACCGCTTGACTTTCCTGCCATCCATACGTCCGTTCCAGGAGGCGGGCCACTTGCTTCAGGTGATACAAAACCCCGTCGTGCTGAATGGGAATCGTACGTTGCCAGTTGTCGTCGGGAACAGCGTAGTTGAGAAATTCCGTTGACACTTCGGAAATAAACCTGTCCAGTTCACTGTCCGGCAGAGCGGATAGTGTCTGCAGGAGGTCGCGCAGGCGTGGAAACGGGCCATTGTGCTTGAGCGTGTGGTCTGCCCGAAGGGCGATGGTGTACCAACGGGAGCCGGGGCCGTCTGCCTGCTTCGTTTGGTGGATCCATGCCTCCACGTCTTTGAATGCGAGCAGACGGCCGCCGAGGTACTTTTCCCGAAACCGAACGACTTCAGGAAGCCGGGCCGCTTCCACCG
Organism: Thermoleophilia bacterium; assembly: GCA_040289505.1. GTDB lineage: Bacteria > Actinomycetota > Thermoleophilia > Gaiellales > Gaiellaceae > PALSA-612. Next base: position 2,085 of record PSLH01000089.1, read on the forward strand.
CGAGAATCTCTGACAGGTAGAGGAGCCGTTCGTCCGGCGGGATCTCCTTGGTTTCGTCCCTGCTGGCAGCCGCCGCGCGGTTCTCCTGGTCGGCCGCGAACAGTGCCCGGAGTTCTTTCACCAAGACATTGAGATCGCCAGTCAGTGTGTAGTCTTCGAGGTAGCCCCTCCTGACGAGATACCGCCAATAGCCCTCCGGAATGGGCCGGCCCAGAACGCCGGCCACCTTCCGGCGCAACGCGTCCTGATGTATCACCATATCCGCCCCCTTATCACGGCTACATTACCATGGAAACGCGCGAAGGCGCAAGACCACATCGGGAGGTGAAACGCATGGTGCGGGTGACGGCAGAGCGGCGGGACCCGCGGGAACTGGCGGCGGAGGGGCTTGTGACGGTGCGAGAGGCCCAGCGGTTTCTCGGCATTGGCCACAACAAGCTCTACGAGCTGATGGCGGCGGGCGAGATTCCGTACGTCCACATCGGCGCGGCCCGGCGCATCCCGAGGGCGGCGCTGGTGGAGTACGTGGCCCGGAACCTGCGGGGCGGGCGCGGTGCGTAAAACAGCAAACCGCCCGGCGGCGGGGGCCGACCGGGCGGCGGCAGAAAGGGAGGCCAACCAATGGTTCCTGCTCCCATTGTAACATCCATTGACGACATTCTCAACAGGCTGCACGGCGTAAAGCAGTCCGGCGCCGGCTGGATGGCCAAGTGCCCCGCGCATGACGACAGAAAGCCTTCACTGTCGATTTCGACCGGTGCGGACGGCCGCATTTTGCTGCACTGCTTTGCGGGATGCCCCACGGATGTTGTCGTCCGGGCGATCGGGCTGGACATGGCCGACCTGATGCCCGCCAGCCCAGAGCAGAGGAACGGCGCGGCGCCCCGGGACCCCGAGGCCGTCTATCGGTATTACGACGAGGCCGGGCGCCTGCTATACGAAGTCCTGCGGATGCCGGGGAAGCAATTCCTCCAACGGCGGCCCGATGGGAAGGGCGGATGGGTCTGGAAACTAGATGGCGTCCCGCGGGTGCTGTATCGCCTGCCGGCGGTGGTCGAAGCGGTGAGGCGCGGCGATACGGTGTTCCTGGTCGAGGGCGAGAAGGACGCCGATGCCCTGGCGTCCCTGGGGCTGACGGCCACGACAAACCCCCAGGGCGGTGGCAAGTGGAGGGACGAATACGCCGAAGTCCTGCGAGGCGCCCGGGTGGTGATCCTGCCAGACAACGACAACACCGGCAAGAAGCATGCCGAGCAGGTGGCTCGCTCCCTCCACGGCAAGGCCGCCGAGGTGCGCGTCCTGGAGCTTCCCGGCCTGCCCCCGAAAGGCGACGTGTCCGACTGGCTGGCCGCTGGGGGCACCCGCGAGGAGCTGGAGCGCCTAGCCGACCAGGCCCCCGAATGGGCGCCGCCTCCCAGCGAAGACCACCACGAGCATGAAGACGACGAGGGCGGCCGGCGCCGCAAAAGCAAAAGCGCCATCCTCGTCGAGCTGGCGATGGCCGCCGAGCTGTGGCACGACCCGGAAGGCGAGCCCTGGGCCACCTTCACGGTTGACGGTCGCCGGGAGCACTGGCCCACCAAGAGCAAGGCGTTCCGGCGGTGGCTGTCCCGGCGCTTCTACGAGACCGAAGGGGGAACGCCGGGCGCCCAGGCCATTCAGGACGCCCTGCTGGTGATCGACGGCATCGCCTGTTACGACCGCCCCGAGTACCCCGTGTACACCCGCCTGGCCGAGCACAACGGCCGCATCTACCTTGACCTCGGCGACGAGGCATGGCGGGCCGTCGAGATCGGGGGGCCGGGGGGGTGGCGAGTCATCCCGTCTGAGCAGGCACCTGTTCGGTTCCGGCGAGCCCGCGGCATGCTGGCCCTGCCCGAACCCGTGGCGGGCGGCTCGCTGAAGCTTCTGCGGCGGTACCTGCATGTTCCCAACGATGATGCGTGGCTGCTCATTCGGGTGTGGCTTGTCGGGGCCATGCACCCATCCGGTCCCTATCCGATGCTGGTGCTGCAGGGGGAGCAGGGGTCGGGCAAGAGCCTGGCGGCCCGGATGCTTCGTCACCTGATCGACCCGAACACCGCGCCGCTGCGCACCAGCCCGCGGGACGAAGGAGACCTGCTCATCGCCGCCCGCAACGGATGGGTCGTCGCGTTGGACAACCTTTCGGGGCTGCCCGATTGGCTCTCGGACGCCATCTGCCGGGTGGCGACGGGTGGCGGGCTCGGCAAGCGGGAGCTTTACACCGACACCGACGAGGTACTCATCGATGTGCGCCGGCCCGTGATCCTCAACGGTATCGACGACCTGACGGCTCGGGACGACCTCCGCGACCGCTCCATCGTGCTGACGCTCCCGCCCATCCCTGAGCACGAGCGGCACGAGGAGCGGGAGCTGTGGGCCGCTTTCGAGTCGGACAGGCCCGCCATCCTCGGGGCGCTTCTCGACGCCGTGGCGGCCGCGATGCGCTACTTGCCCGAGACGCACCTGCCGCGTTTGCCCCGCATGGCAGACTTCGCAAGGTGGGCCGCGGCGGCAGGACGCGCGGCCGGATGGACGCCGGAGGAGTTCATGACCGCCTACTCGGGCAATCGGGACGAGGCCGCTGCGGTAGGGGTCGAAGCCTCGCCTGTGGGCCAGGCCATCCGGGCGCTGGCGGAGGAGAAGAAAAGCTGGGAAGGGACCGCCACCGAGCTGCTGGCAGCCCTGCGTGAGCGGGCCGGCGAGAACGACCGGACGCTACCCAGGGATCCCCGCACCCTCTCCAATCACGTGCGGCGGCTTGCGCCGGCGCTGCGGGCGGTGGGAGTGGACGTCGAAATGAGCCGGGTCGGCAAGCAGCGGACGCGGCTCATAAGTCTAACCCTCAAAGGCGAACAGAGGGGCGAAACATCGTCCGCTTCGTCCGCTGCGTCCGCAAGCCCGCCGCTACGGGCTTTGACGGCGGACGAAGCCGCCAATGGACGGTCTGCGTCCGCCGGCTCCGGGTGGCGGACGATGAGCCCGCCTGGCGGACGAAGGGCGGACGATAAGCCCGGCGCCGACAAACCTCGCCATGACGGCATCGCGGACGAAGCGGACGCTGCGGACGCAAAATCGCGTACCCAGTCTAACCGGGAGGTGGGGCGCTGCCCCATCGCCTCCGGCGACATCTAGTCCCCGTCCGCGGGACGCGGGGGCTGACCAAGCGGGACATGAGGCTCAACGACCTGTTGCCGCGATTGGAGGTCGACCCGGAGACCTACGACGTCCGGGTGGACGGCGAGCGGGTGACCTGCGAACCGGCGGACCGGTTGCCCCTGGCCCAGCCGTACTTCCTCTTCTAGCCATGCCCGTGCGCGTCGCTGCGCTCCCTCGGGACCCGGCCCTCTACCAGCGGGTGGTGGACATCCCCCTGACTGCCGAGGAGAGGCGCAGGGTGCGCCGCCGTCTCGCCGCGCCTGACGGCGAGGAGGTGTGGCTGGAGCTTCCCACGGGGACCATCCTCCGGCCGGGCCAGATCCTGGCCGTGGTGGAGGGGACCGCCTACCGGGTGGTGGCCGCCGAGGAGGACGTCCTCCTGGTCTTTCCCCTTAGCCCCGGCCAGGGCGTGGGAATCGGCCACCTCATCGGCAACCTCCACAGGGACGTGGTGGTGGAGGGGGACGTGGCCATCGTCCTGTGGGACCCCGTCCTGGCGGACCGCCTCCGCCGCCTGGGTGTTCGGGTGGAACGAGCGCGGAGGCCCTTCGGAGGGGACGTCCCCGCCCCACACGGGCACTGACCGGCGATGGACGACGTGGCGGTGCTTCGGCTCCTCCAGGTGGTCGACTCCCAGGTCCCCGTGGGAGGCTTCGCCCACTCCTACGGCCTCGAGGCCTACGGCCCGCTCGGCGTGACGCCGTTCGGGCTCTCCCAGCTCGTCGACCTCCACGTGAGCCTCGGGTCGTTACACCTGGACCTGGCGGCCTGTGCCTCGGCCCGCCTCTGGGCCCCGGATGAGGCCCGCCTGGAGGCCCTGGGGGAGGAGCTCACGGCCTGGAAGGCCGTGCGGGGGCCGCGCGAAGCGAGCCTCCAGGTGGGGCGTCGGCTCACGTATCTGGCCCAGAGGGCGCTGGGCCTCTGTCCCCCGCGCCTCTCGCATCCTCACGCCGCGGTCGTCCTGGGCGCCCTCGCAGCCACTTTGGAGATCCCGCCTCGGATGACCCTCCTGGCCTTCGCCCACGCCTCCTTGGCAGGCCTCCTGGCCGCGGCCACGCGGTGCCTGCGCATCGGCCCCCTCCGGGCGCAGACGATCCTGGCCGACATTCACCCGTCCGTGGTGGAGACGGTCGAGGAGGTGCTCCGGGATCCCGAGGCCGCGCTGTGGGCCGCCACCCCTGGGTGGGACATCCGATCGCACCAGCAGGCCTTTCTCACCACGCGACTCTTTCTCTCCTAGGAGGGTGCCATGCGGCCTGTGAGGATCGGCGTTGGCGGGCCCGTGGGGTCCGGAAAGACGGCGTTGCTGGACGGGCTGTGCAAGGCCCTGCGCGACCGCTACAGTCTCGTCGTCATCACCAACGACATCTACACCTTCGAGGATTCGGAGTTCCTGGTGCGGTCCGGGGCCCTCCCTCCCGACCGCATCCAGGGGGTCCAAACAGGAGGGTGCCCCCACACCGCCATCCGCGAGGATCCCTCCGTGAACCAGGAGGCCATCGAGCGGATGGTGGCACGGTTCCCGGACGCGGACATCCTGTTCTCGAGTCGGGAGGCGACAACCTCGCGGCGTCCTTCAGCCCGGAGCTGGTGGACGTAAGCATCTACGTGATCGACGTATCGGGGGGCGACAAGGTCCCCCGCAAGGGCGGCCCCGGCGTGACGTGGAGCGACCTGCTCGTCATCAACAAGGTGGACCTGGCCCCCCACGTGGGTGCGGACCTCGGGGTCATGGAGCGGGACGCCGCCCGGCTGCGGGCCGGGAAGCCTCTGGTCTTCACGAACCTGAAGACGGGGGAGGGACTGGATCGGGTCGTGGCGTGGATCACACGGGAGGTGCTCTTCCACGACCAGTAGGACCGGAGTCCTCGAGCGATCCCGCGAGCGCACGTCACTGCGAGGGGAGTTGCACCTGGTCTTGGGAGCGCGCGGGGGGGAGACCTACGTGGTCCGGGCCTCCGCAGGAGGGCCGCTCAAGGTCCTCCGCCCCTTTCTGCTCCCCGACGGCAGAGCGGTGGTCCAGGTGGTGCACGTGGGGCCGGGGCTGCTCGGCGGGGACGAACTCCGCGTCTCGGTGTGCGTGGAGGCGGGAGCCGGGGCGGTCGTGGTGAGCCAGTCGGCCACGAAGGTGCTCGGGATGAGGCTGGGGCAGCGGGCCTGCCACCGGGTGACCCTCCTGGTCCACGAGGGCGGCGCGCTCGAGTACTACCCGGGTCTCGTGATCCCCTTTGCAGGGGCGGAGCTCCTGCAGGACCAGGAGGTCCTGGTGGAGGGAGGCGGCCGTGTGGGGGTGCTCGACCTGTGGGCCGCGGGACGGATCGCCCGGGGGGAGGTCGGCCGGTTCCGGCGCCTGTCGGCCCGGCTGCACGTCAAGATCGATGGCCGGCCCGTGTATGCTGACGCCCTCGAGCTGGAGCCGATCACGCGGCCAGTAGAGGGGTGGGGGCTGCTAGAAGGCCACCGGTACCTCGCCAGTGGGTACTGGCAGTGGGGGGATGTCCCGGAGGACATGGTGCAGGAGGAGGGTCTCCTCCTCGCCTGGGGGCGGACGGCCGGGGGAGGTACGTACCTGCGGGCCCTGGCTAGGGACGGGTTGGCGATGAGGGAGGCCCTGGGGCGGGTGCTGCAGACTTGGCGGGACCTCTGGGGGCTCCCTCCTGTGGACCTGGCCCGGTACTCCAGCGCCTGAGCGAGACTCGGGGCCCGCTGCTGGGGCTAGAGAAGTCTCAGGCGCCGCAGCGTCATGGCGTTGAGGGCTACAATCACCGTGGATACGCTCATGAGGAGCGCCCCGGCGGCCGGGGACAGCAGCACTCCCCAGCGGGCCGCGACGTCCGCAGCCAAGGGAAGGGATCCGGCATTGTAGCCCGTGGCCCACACGAGGGTCTGGACCAGCACGATGTCGGCAGACTCGAATGAGGGATCCTCCTCCCCACGAGCAGAGAAAGGGGACCGGGGCCCTCCCTCTGGGGGGATTGGGACAGGGCCTGCCTATCCCGCCGACCCTGTCGCCGGCCCCACCTCCCCGCGCCCGCGGCGGAACAGGGTTCCTGGATATCCGGGGACGCCCAGGGCGGGGAGGACCCACCGGTCGAGGCCGTAGTAGCCCGCCACGCGCCAGGCTAGGACGAGCCACGTGGCCAGGATGAACAGGATGGGGTTGGTGCTCACCGTCCCCGCCAGCAGGTAGTTGGCGTTCATGAGCCCGCCGAAGAAGGCGGCGATCCCGGTGAGGAAACCCAGGAGGAGCCCCAGCCCCACGGCGATCTCTCCGAGGGTCACGAGCCAGCTCCAGAAGGCCGCGTGGGGCAGCACCGCGGACCGCAGGAAGCTCGCGTACCACCCCGTGACGTCGGGGTGGGGCCCGGTGGTCTTCGTGAGGGCCCGAAGGACGAATCCCGTGACCGCAGCACCGGCCTTGGGCCCCGTCCAGGCGGGGTTACCCAGCTTCTCCAGGCCAGCTGTGAGCCACTCATAGCCCGCGTACAGCCGCACCAGCAGCCAGAACCACGCCATCCGCGTGTCGGAGAAGAGGAACCGGGCTATCGGGGGGTCGGGAATCTGGACTTTCGAGGACCTGTCTTGCGCCATTTTCGTCATCGCCTCCCCAGGTCCGTGGTCGTCTCCCATCGTACCTCCTCGATGCCTCGAAGGGAATCCGTCGCCCACCGGAGATGCCAGCTCAGGCGGCTATCCGATCCCGCCGGAGCGGAGACCAGGAGGACCCGGAGCCTCGTTTGACGAATACGAACAATGTACGACGATGTCGAACAACTCTCGCGGCGGCATCCGGTCGGTGGCCAAGGCCCTCCAGATCCTCGAGGCCTTCGATGCGGAGCGCCGCACGCTCCGCGTGACGGACCTGGCCCACCACCTGGGATTGCCCAAGAGCACGGTCCACGGGCTCCTGCGGACCCTCTGCGACCACGGGTTTGTCCAACAGCTGGACGCGGGGCGGCTCTACGCTCCCGGCCCCAAGCTCCTTCACCTCGCCACCATGGTGGACCGGGACGCGCTCCTGGTGGAGGCCGCCGGAGGGCCGCTCCGCGAGCTGGCGCACACGACGGAGGAGACCGCCAAACTGGGCGTCCGAGTGGGGCTGAGCGTGGTGGTGCTCCACGCCGTGGAGAGCCCTCGGGTCCTCCACACACGGGGGGACGTGGGGGTGGCCGCGCCCCTCTACTGCACGGCCCTCGGGAAGGCGTTGCTGGCCTTCCTCCCTCCCGACGAGCAGGAGCGCGTCCTGCAGGCCGTGCCGCTCCGGGCCTACACGCCCCGGACCATCACCGGCCTCGGCCCCCTGCGCCAGCACCTGGCCAGCGTCCGCGCCCGCGGGTACGCCACCGACGTCCAGGAACACGAGCCAGACGTGCGGTGCGTGGGTGCCCCCCTCCTGGACCTGCGCGGGGTCCCCGTGGCGGCCGTCAGCGTGTCGGGACCCGCCCAGCGGATGCCG
>PSLH01000090.1:0-9710 GCA_040289505.1 Thermoleophilia bacterium
GGCCGCAAGGCTAAAACTCAAAGGAATTGACGGGGGCCCGCACAAGCAGCGGAGCATGTGGTTTAATTCGACGCAACGCGAAGAACCTTACCAGGGCTTGACATGCACGGGAATGTCGTGGAAACACGGCAGCCCTTCGGGGCCCGTGCACAGGTGGTGCATGGCTGTCGTCAGCTCGTGTCGTGAGATGTTGGGTTAAGTCCCGCAACGAGCGCAACCCCTGTCCCTAGTTGCCAGCGGGTAATGCCGGGGACTCTAGGGAGACTGCCGGCGAAAAGTCGGAGGAAGGTGGGGATGACGTCAAGTCATCATGCCCCTTATGCCCTGGGCTACACACGTGCTACATTGGCCGGTACAAAGGGCTGCAAACCCGCGAGGGGGAGCGAATCCCAAAAAGCCGGTCCCGGTTCGGATTGGAGGCTGAAACTCGCCTCCATGAAGGCGGAGTTGCTAGTAATCGCGGATCAGCAACGCCGCGGTGAATACGTTCTCGGGCCTTGTACACACCGCCCGTCACACCACGGAAGCCGGCAACACCCGAAGCCGGTGGCCTAACCCCGCAAGGGGAGGGAGCCGTCGAAGGTGGGGTCGGTGACTGGGGTGAAGTCGTAACAAGGTAGCCGTAGCGGAAGCTGCGGCTGGATCACCTCCTTTCTAGGGATACTGGGGCGATTACCCCGGTAGGCGCCCAGCTCGTCGCGGAGCTCTCTTGTGTGAGCTTGACAGCGACGAGCGGCGGGCTCGCCTAGAACGAACGTCGACCTCGGCGCCTCCACGCTGTTGAGTTTTGAGAGACCGCCCTCCGGGGCGGCTCCTCGCGCCGACACAACGTCGGAGAGGGCGCGAGCCCAGGGCACCTTGAAAACTCCATAGCGGCACCATACGGTGTTCTTCACGATCAAGAGACGAAGGGCACGCGGTGGATGCCTAGGCGCCAAGAGCCGATGAAGGACGTGGGCGGCTGCGATAAGCCCGGGGGAGGTGCTGACCAACCGTCGATCCCGGGATCTCCGAATGGGGAAACCCACGCGTGGTAATGCGCGCGTACCCGTGCCTGAATCCATAGGGCACGTGGAGGCAAGCGGGCGAACTGAAACATCTTAGTAGCCCGAGGAAAGGAAAGAAACCTCGACTCCCTGAGTAGTGGCGAGCGAAAGGGGATCAGCCCAAACCCGCGCGACGCGACAGGCGGCAGCCGTTGTCGCGTGGGGGTTGTAGGGCCTGCCTTGATCCGTCTGCCGGCGGGTCGGGAAGTTACAAAGCTGGGCGCTAGCCGAAGCGAATGGAAAGTCGCTCCACAGAGGGTAATAGTCCCGTAGGCGAAAGCGTTCAGCCTTCCTTGGCAGGTACCTGAGTACGGCCGGGCACGGGAAACCCGGTCGGAATCTGCGGGGACCACCCCGTAAGGCTAAGTACTCCTTGGCGACCGATAGTGAACTAGTACCGTGAGGGAAAGGTGAAAAGTACCCCGGAAGGGGAGTGAAATAGTACCTGAAACCGTGTGCCTACAAGCGGTCGGAGCAGGATTGTCCTGTGACGGCGTGCTTTTTGCATAACGAGCCAGCGAGTTACTCTTCGGCGGCGAGGTTAAGGGAACGGAGCCGTAGCGAAAGCGAGTCCGAATAGGGCGTTGAGTCGCCGGAGGTAGACCCGAAACTGAGTGATCTACCCATGGGCAGGTTGAAGCGGGGGTAAGACCCCGTGGAGGACCGAACCGTAGTAGGTTGAAAACTGCTCGGATGACCTGTGGGTAGGAGTGAAAGGCTAATCAAACTCAGAGATATCTGGTTCTCCCCGAAATATATTTAGGTATAGCGTCGTGCGTTCACTGCCGGCGGTAGAGCACTGTTTGGGCTAGGGGGCCTACCAGCTTACCGAACTCAGGCAAACTCCGAATACCGGCAGTCCACAGCACGGCAGTCAGAGCGCGGGGGATAAGCTTCGTGCTCGAGAGGGAAACAGCCCAGACCGTCGGCTAAGGTCCCTAATTCTTGGCTAAGTGGGAAACGATGTCCGATCGCAGAGACAACCAGGATGTTGGCTTAGAAGCAGCCATCATTTAAAGAGTGCGTAACAGCTCACTGGTCAAGTGGTCGGGCGCGGACAATGTAGCGGGGCTCAAGCCAAGAACCGAAGCCACGGGCTTCGCGGGTAACCGCGGAGCGGTAGGGGAGCGTTCCCAGGCCGGCGAAGCGGCGGCGCGAGCCAGCCGTGGAGGCCTGGGAAGTGAGAATGCTGGCACGAGTAACGAAAGAGGAGTGAGAAACTCCTCCGCCGAATGCCCAAGGGTTCCTGAGTAAAGCTAATCTGCTCAGGGTTAGTCGGGACCTAAGCCGAGGCCGAAAGGCGTAGGCGATGGACAACCGGTTGATATTCCGGTACCACGTACCCGTCGCTACTACCGATGGGGGGACGGGGTAGGCTAGGGGATCCCTGGCGATGGTCGTCCAGGGGTAACCGCGTAGGGCGCCCGGTAGGGAAATCCGCCGGGCATCAAGCCTGAGACGGGATGCCGAGCTCGCAAGAGCGAAGTCCCTGAAGCCATGCCTCCTAGAAAAGCCTCTAGGGAGACGGGGCGTGCCCGTACCAAAACCGACACAGGTGGGCAGGTAGAGAATACCCAGGCGATCGGGAGAACCCTCGAAAAGGAACTCGGCAAAATGGCCCCGTAACTTCGGGAGAAGGGGCGCCCCGGTAGAGTGAAGGCCCTCGCGGCTGGAGCTCGAGGGGGCCGCAGTGAAACGGCCCAAGCGACTGTTTACCAAAAACACAGGTCTCTGCGAAGTCGAAAGACGACGTATAGGGGCTGACGCCTGCCCGGTGCCGGAAGGTCAAGTGGAGGGGTTAGCCTTCGGGCGAAGCTCCAAAACTAAGCCCCGGTAAACGGCGGCGGTAACTATAACCGTCCTAAGGTTACTTGCTAGCCCCCGGCGGAGGCGACTCCGCCGGTGCAGTCGGCTATATGCTGGAAACTCCGGGTATCCCGTGCTACTCATCGTGACGTTCGATCGAATGTCTCCGAGAGTGACAACGCGACGGGTGATGCGGACAACCAGCAGGGAAGTCCTCTGGCAGAAGCCATGACCCCTCAGAGGCCACACGCCGACCACCTCCTGGCGGAGGTGAAGATATGGTCCGGGCCCTGCGGCGACGCAGGGAGGCGGCTACGACCGCCCGCCTGTCCGATCATGGACAGGTCATCAAGTAACAGATCCGAGCGAAATTCCTTGTCGGGTAACTGGATTGCCCGAGCTGGGCGATAGGACGGCCCAGCAACCGGCTAATAACGGGGAAGCCCTCCTCGTAGGCGTCGCTCAAGGACGGCGCGACGCGAGTGGGTAATCCCGTGGGAAGTCGGCTCGTCGAGCCTGACCCCGTAACGACTGATCGTCCGCCCTGCGGGGCGGACGTGAGATCGCGCCTTTCGCGCTCAGCGACAACTGCGCTCAGCGCAAATCTGGAGGTGCGATCAGACGCCGGCCCCTGGTACAGTCGCCAGCTTCCTTCGGCGTATATCTCCGGCTACAGCGGATGGAGAAGGGTGCTTCACCGTGCCCATGTTCGCCTCGAGCGGATCTCGAGGCAGAGTGGGACGTAGAAGCCGAGCTTCTCCGTCGGCGTCGAGCTCGCGTGGGGTATGAGCCCCAGCGGGTCGGGGCGAGAGAACGCGGATGCACGTGCTGCGCGGCTTGTGCCAGGGTGAAGGGATAGTCTGCGCCTCCTGGAAACAGGGGGAGAACGCGAAGTTCCGACCTGCACGAATGGCGTAACGACTTGGGCGCTGTCTCTTCGAGGGACCCGGTGAAACTGTAGTCTCGGTGAAGATGCCGAGTACCCGTGGCTGGACGGAAAGACCCCGTGAACCTTTACTACAGCTTGACGTTGGAGTCTGGGATACGTTGTCCAGGATAGGTGGGAGGCTGTGAAGCAGGGGCGCCAGCTCCTGTGGAGCCGCCCTTGGGATACCACCCTTCGTGTTCTGGGCTTCTAACCCGATGCCGTGATCCGGGTCGGGGACAGCATCAGGTGGGTAGTTTGACTGGGGCGGTCGCCTCCTAAAAGGTAACGGAGGCGCGCAAAGGTTCCCTCAGCACGGTTGGAAATCGTGCGTAGAGCGCAAAGGCATAAGGGAGCTTGACTGCGAGACTGACAAGTCGAGCAGGTGCGAAAGCAGGCCTTAGTGATCCGGCGGTGGAGAGTGGAATCGCCGTCGCTCAACGGATAAAAGGTACTCCGGGGATAACAGGCTTATCGGGCCCAAGAGTCCACATCGACGGCCCGGTTTGGCACCTCGATGTCGGCTCGTCGCATCCTGGGGCTGGAGTAGGTCCCAAGGGTTGGGCTGTTCGCCCATTAAAGCGGTACGCGAGCTGGGTTCAGAACGTCGTGAGACAGTTCGGTCCCTATCCGCCACGGGCGCTGGGAGCTTGAGGGGAGTCGTCCCCAGTACGAGAGGACCGGGACGAACAGACCTCTGGTGTATCAGTCGTCGTGCCAACGGCGCTGCTGACTAGCCACGTCTGGACGGGATAACCGCTGAAAGCATCTAAGCGGGAAGCCCACCCCAAGATGAGGCTCCCCATCCCCTCGAGGGAGTAAGGGCCGTGGGAGATGACCACGTCGATAGGCGGGACGTGTAAGCGCGGCGACGCGTTCAGCGGACCCGTACTAATAGCCCGAGGTCTTGATCTGAGCACCGGATGAGCCGCTATGGAGTTTTGAGGGTGCGCTGGCGCGCCAGAAGGAGGAGAGGAGCTTGAGGAAGCTTGTCGGCGGCCATGGCGGCGGGGGTACACCTCTTCCCATTCCGAACAGAGAAGTTAAGCCCGCCAGCGCCGATGGTACTCGGGGCGCGAGCCCCCGGGAGAGTAGGACGCCGCCGACAAGATGTCGCGCGAGGGGCCTCAATGGCCCCTCGCTGTTTCTTGTGCCAGAGCGTCGCCGGCTCAGGCAGCCCGCCGGCGCTCTTGCCAGCCAGGATCGAGCGCCCGCAGGCGCCGCACGCGCTCGCCTACCGGAGGGTGGGTGACGAACATGGCGGCCAGGCCCTCCTCCTCGAAGGGGTTCAGGGTGTAGAGAGGCTCGGTGGCCGGGCTCGCTCGGAAGTCGAGCAGCTCCGCAGCCTGCTCCAAGCGAACCAGGGCATCGGCCAGTCCGTGGGGAGAGCCGCACAGCTTGGCGGCGAAGCGGTCGGCGTCGAGCTCGCGCCGAGGCGAGAGGAGCAAGTGCTCGAAAGCCGCCGCTACCGGAGCGAGCACGAAGAGCAAGACTCTCTGCAAGAAGCCGCCCAGGCGGCTTGCCTCGACCAGGAGGGCCCCTAGGACGACGGCCGGCGTCTGGACCAGGATGTCACGGTGGCGCACGTGGGCCAGCTCGTGGGCGAGCACTGCCTCCACCTCTGCTGGGACAGGGAGCGCGGCCAGGCTACCAGTGACGGCGATCGCCGACGAGGAAGCGCCTCGGCCGGCGGCGAGCGCGAGAGGCGGGCCTCGCTCGATCAGGTACAGGCGGGGCTTGGCCACGCCGGCGCGCGCGGCCAGTCGCTCCACGGTGGCGTGGAGCGCGGGCGCCTCCCCTGGGGGCAGCTCGCGGGCTCCCAGCATCCCCATCACCGCCCTGTCTGCTGCCCAGTAGGAGCCGAGCCCGAGGAGAAGGCCGCAGAAGCCGAACACGGTGGCTAGACGCAGCCCGCCCAGGACGTAGCCGAGGAGGCCAAGGAGGGCGGCGATGCCGAGGAAGAGGACCCAGGCCTTGAGCACGTTCCGCGCTACGGCGAACGTGCTCACGACTCAGGACTCGTCGTCGTCAGCCTCGTCCTCGGCCAGTCCCCGGGGAGGCCAGTCGGGCTGGGGAGCGTCGCAGCGGCTGGAGCAGTGCAGCGAGGCTACGTTCTGGAGTGGGATCAGGATGTGACCGTTCAGCTCCACGTGGGCCACGTCGTCGATGGAGCAGTAGGCGGTGAGGACGCCCTCCTGGTAGTCGCCGCCGAACAGGGCAACCTCTACCTGCTCGCCCTTGTACTTGCTCGTGTAGTCCTCCACGACCTCAGTCTATCGGGAGGAAGAGGCGGGTCTCGACGTGGAGCGCGTAGAGGCCGCCGTTCTCGATCACGGGCAGCGGCTCTCCCAGGGCGTGCCGCTGCAGAGCCCGCACTACTCCTCCGTGGGTTACCACGAGCACGGTCGTGCCCTCGTGAGCCTGGGCGATGCGCTCGGCTGCGTGCACTGCTCGCGCCTGGAACGCCTCCCGGGGCTCTCCGTCGTGGTACTCCCATCCCGGGAAGCGCTGGGCGATCTCCGTGCTGGTCAGGCCTGTCCAGGAGCCGACGTCCGACTCCCGCAAGCCGGGATCGACGATTACGGGTAGACCGAGGGCGGCGGCGACGATCTCGGCCGTCTCCCGGGCTCGGCGCAGGTCGCTGGCGTACACGGCCTCCACCGGCCAGCGGCTGACCCTGTCGGCCAAGGCCCGAGCCTGGCGGCGGCCGAGCGCGTTCAGGGGCGGGTCGGCCTGGCCTTGCCAGATGCCATCCCGGTTCCAGTCGGTCTGCCCATGGCGAGCGAGGAGGAGGATGGTCACGCCCTGTACGCTAGCGGCCGCATGGATCTTCGCTTGGCAGGGAAAGCGTGTCTCGTCACCGGCTCGACCCGAGGGATCGGTCGGGAGGTGGCACGGCAGCTCGCCGCGGAGGGGGCAGCGGTCGCGACCTGCGGCAGGGGGGAAGCTCCGGGAGTGGGGGAGCGCATCCACATCGTGGCTGACCTTGCCCGCCCCGGCCAGCCAGAGCGGGTGGTGGCCGAGGCCGCGGCCGAGCTCCGGGGGCTGGACGTGCTCGTCAACAACGTGGGCATCGCCCGTCAGGCCCGCTTCGAGGACGTCGAGGACGCCGAGTGGGACGCCTACTGGCAGCTCAACGTCATGAGCTACGTGCGGGCGATCCGAGCCGCCCTTCCGCTCATGCGCGAGCGCCGAGGCGGGGCCATCGTGAACGTGTCCTCGACCGCCGGCAAGCGCCCCTCGACGGGGATGCCCCACTACTCGGTGACGAAGGCGGCCGTGCTCTCGCTCTCGCGCCTCGTTGCCGACCTCTACGCCAAGGAGGGCATCCGCTGCAACGCGGTCGCTCCCGGGCCGACGGCCACCGACGCCTGGCTGGGGGAGGGCGGGCTAGCCGACCAGCAGGGAGACAGGGAGGAGGTGTTGCGCAGGGTGGGCGCCGGCAGGCCACTTGGGCGGCTGGCGCAGCCGGAGGAGATCGCCTCGGTCATCGTCTTTCTCTGCTCGGAGCGGGCCTCGTACGTGACCGGGGCGGCCTGGAGCGCTGACGGTGGGACGGTCCCCATCATCATCTGACCTCTCCTTCCAGGCGCTCGTGCGCGAGCACGAGGAGCGCTGGCTGTCGCCGCGTGCTGTTCGCTCCTACGAGACTCGAGGCCGGGCGCGGCCGGAGGAGGAGTGCTCTCTCCGCACTCCCTTCCAGCGCGACCGCGACCGCATCGTGCACTCCAAGGAGTTCCGCCGGCTCATGCACAAGACCCAGGTCTTCATCGACCCGGTCGGAGATCACTTCCGCACCCGGATGACGCACACGCTGGAGACGGCCGCCATCTCCCGGGTGGTGGCGAGGGCTCTCCGCTTGAACGAGGACCTGGTGGAGGCGATCGGGCTTGGCCACGACCTCGGCCACACCCCGTTCGGCCACGCTGGCGAGGAGGCGCTGGACGAGATCCTGCGGGAGCGCTTCGGCCGTCGCTTCCGTCACAACGAGCAGTCGCTTCGCATCGCCCGGCGCCTGAACCTGACCGAGGAGGTGTGCGACGGCATCCTCACCCACACCGGTCCGAAGGAGCCGGAGACGCTGGAGGGCAAGATCGTGCGCATCGTCGATCGGGTGGCCTACATCAACCACGACATCGACGACGCCATTCGCTCCGGCGTCCTCAGCGAGGCCGACCTTCCCAGGGAGGAGATCGCGCTCCTCGGCCCGACCGGGGCCAAGCGGATCGACACGCTCGTCCACGACCTGGTCGAGGCCTCGGCCGAGGCCGGGGACATCGTCCAGAGCCCCGAGGTGGGGGAGGCGATGCGGTCGCTGCGGGCGTTCATGTTCGAGCGCGTCTACCTGGGGCCGCACGCCGAGGGCGAGCACCGCCGGGCCCGGGCCGTCGTGCAGCGGATCTTCGAGCACCTGGTGGAGCGCGGCGATCCGGTGGAGGAAGCGATCGACTACGTGGCCGGCATGACCGACCGCTTCGCGCTTACCTACGTCGAGGCGCTGTAGGCCGTCCTAGCGAGAGGCTCCTCGCCGCGGCGGATGGAGAACGTGGCCCCTGGGCGAGCGGCGCTCCGAAGAGTGCCATTGCGGCGTTGCCGATGAGCTTCTCGACTATGCCCCCGGGCGCTCGAGCTCGGCGTGGGCGCGCTCGTGGTAGGGCCGGAGGATCGCCTCCACGTCCTCGGGATCGAGGCTTTCGGCCTGCTGCGTGAAGCCGACGAGGTCGCAGAAGAGGACGGTGACGACCTTTCGCTCCCGACGCCTGTCGCTCGCCACGTCGGAAAGAGTACGACACGGGCGCGCGGTAGTCTCAGCCCGTGGCCCGGATCAAGACCGAGTCGGTGGAGGCGGTGAGGGCGGCCGCCGACATGCTGGACGTGGTCGGCGCCCGCACCCACCTCAAGAAGGCGGGTGCTCGCTATATGGGGCGCTGCCCCTTCCACGAGGAGCGGACGCCCAGCTTCTCCGTCAACCCAGCGGAGAAGCTCTTCTACTGCTTCGGCTGCGGCAAGGGCGGGGACGTCATCTCCTTCGTCCAGGAGACGGAGGGGCTCGACTTCACGGGAGCGGTGGAGTGGCTGGCCGAGCGCTTCCGGGTCGAGATCGAGTACGAGCGCTCGTCTGCCCGCGAGGAGGGGGAGCGACGCCGGCGCGAGCGTCTGTACCAGCTGCTCGACCAGGCAGCGACCTTCTACTCGCGCTACCTGTGGGAGACTGCCGCCGGCGAGCCCGCGCGCCGCTACCTGGCGAAGCGCGGCCTGGGCGAGGACGTGTGCCGGGCCTACCGGCTGGGGCTCGCTCCCGCCGGGGGGCGAGCGCTGGCCGAGCGGGCGCTCAAGAAGGGGTTCTCGGGTCCGGAGCTCCTCGCCGCCGGCCTCGTCAACCGCCGCGGCAACGACTACTTCCAGGGCAGGCTCATGTTCCCCCTGGCCGACCCCCGGGGGCGGGTGGTCGGCTTCGGCGCCCGCCGGCTGCGCGACGACGATCCCGTCGCCGCCAAGTACGTGAACTCGCCTGAGGGCTCCCTCTTTCGCAAGGGGGCGCTCGTGTACGGGCTCGACCTGGCCCGGGCGGCGATCGCCAAGGAGGGGCGAGCGATCGTGGTCGAGGGGTACACCGACGTCCTGGCCCTCCGGCAAGCAGGGCTCGGCCCGGTGGTGGCCTCGATGGGCACCGCCCTCACCGAGCGGCAGCTCCAGGAGCTCTCCCGGCTCGCCCGCCGCGCGTACCTCTGCTTCGACGCCGACGCGGCCGGAGAGCAGGCGACCCTGCGGGGCATGGAGCTCGCGGTGGCCCAGGGCCTGGAGGTGAGGGTGGTGGCGCTCCCGACCGGCCTTGACCCCGCCGACGCCGCCCAGCGCTTCTCGGAGCTTTTGGCCCGGGCCGAGAGCTACGTCCTCTACCGGGTGCGGCTGGAGATCGAGCGCGCCGACGA
>PSLH01000091.1:0-1057 GCA_040289505.1 Thermoleophilia bacterium
GGCCATCGGCTACCTGCGCAACGACCGGGCGGCGGAGGACACGGCGGCTGAGCTGTCCGCCCTCGGCGCTCAGCCGGTGCTCGTGCGCGGTCACGTCGCCTCGGCGCGGGTGGCAGAGCAGGTGGCCGCGCTGGGGCCCCTCGACGTGCTCGTCCACAACGCCGCCACCGGCGTTGCTCGCCCGGCCCTGGAGACGGAGGACAAGCACTTCGACTGGACGCTGGCCGCGAACGCCCGCGCCCTCCTCTCCCTCACCCGCGCCGCCTGCCCCTCGATGCGCCCGGGCGCCTCCATCGTGGCCGTGTCCAGCCTGGGCGCCCAGCGGGTGCTCGACAACTACGCCCTCGTCGGCGCCTCCAAGGCGGCCCTGGAGGCGCTCGTGCGCTACCTGGCGGTGGAGCTCGCCCCCCGCGGCATCCGCGTCAACGCCGTGTCGGCGGGGGTGGTGGAGACGGAGGCTCTAGCTGCCTTCCCCAACCGGGAGGAGATGGTGGCCTGGGCCAAGCGGCGGACGCCGGCGGGCAGGCTGGTCGAGCCCAGCGACGTCGCCGACGCCATCGCCTTCCTCTGCTCGCCGCAGGCGGAGATGGTGCGGGGTCAGACCCTCGTCGTCGACGGCGGCTTCTCGCTCCTTGCCTGAGCCATGCGCGTCTGCTCGCTTCTTCCCAGCGCCACCGAGATCGTCGGGGCGCTCGGGTTGACTGGCTCGCTCGTCGGTCGCTCGCAGGAGTGCGACTGGCCTCCCGAGGTGCGCGAGGTCCCGGTCGTCACCGCCTCCCGTGTCGACAGCGAGCGACTGCCCAGCCTTGCAATCGATCAGGCGGTGCGGGAGGCGCTCTCGGACGGCCTTCCCTTGTACGCGGTGGACGCCGAGCTCATCGATCGGCTGCGGCCGGATGTGATCGTGACCCAGGATCTCTGCCGGGTGTGCGCGGTCTCCAGCGGCGATTTGCGCTCGCTGACCGCGGTGGAGGCGGAGGTTATCTCGCTCGAGGCGAGCACGATCGCCGAGATCGAGCAGTCGGTGCTCGTGCTGGCCGAGCGACTGAGCGTGCCC
>PSLH01000091.1:1090-6894 GCA_040289505.1 Thermoleophilia bacterium
CTCCGTGCGCCAGGCGGTGGCCGGATGTCGGCGCCGGCGGGTGTTCGTCAGCGAATGGCTCGACCCGCCCTACGCGGCGGGCCACTGGGTGCCGGAGATGGTGGAGCTAGCCGGAGGAGAGGAGGTGCTCGGTCGTCCCGGCCAGCCGTCGTTCAGGACCACCTGGGAGCAGGCGCTCGCCCGCTCGCCCGAGCTGGTCGTGCTCGCCCCTTGCGGCTTCGACCTGGCCCGGACGGTCGCGGAGGCGCGGCTGCCCGATCTTCCCTGCCCGGCCGTGGCTGTGGACGCGAACAGCTACTTCTCGCGCCCGGCGCCGCGGGTGGCAGACGGAACGCGCCTCCTCGCCTTCCTCCTCCACCCCGAGGCGGTCGCCGACCCCGGCCTTCCCTGGGCCGAGATCCGCTGATGGACCCCCACGAGCCGTACCGGCGGGCCTGGGACGAGCTCCACCGCCTGCGGGTCGAGGCCACCAGGGAGCGACCGGGGATCCCCGAGCCGATCAGAAGCCTCCTCCCCGACCTGCGCGGCAAGCATGTGCTCCACGAGCTGTGCGGGACTGGCGAGGCGAGCGGCGAGCTCGCTGCCCTGGGCGCCTTGGTCACCGCTATCGACGTCTGGGAGCCGCCTCTTGCCGTCGCCCGCGAGCGGTTCCCCAACGTCGCCTTCTTGCAGGCAGACCCCCACGAGCTCCCGGTGCAGCTGCGTCGCCGCCGTTTCCACCTCGTGCTCGCCGGCGGCATCCTCCCCTTCCTCCACGACTTGGGCGCCTGGGCGGGAGAGACGGTGGCGGCCTTGCGGGACGGCGGCACGCTCCTCCTCTATGACCTCCACCCGGCTGCTGCCTGCGTCGACCCGGTCTCCCTCCGCTGGCGGGAGGACTACTTCGGGGGCGCCCTGGTGGTGGGCAGTCGCCTAGGGCCGGCCCGAGCCGTTCGCCTGTGGCAGCTGGGCGAGGTCGTCACCGCCGTCGCCAACGCCGGTCTCGTCGTGCGCCGCATGGAGGAGCTTCGCTCTCTCTCTCCCGTGCGCCGCCACGACCCTCGCGTCCCCGGCGCCTTCGCCCTCCTCGCCGACAAGCCGGCGAGCACGCTAGACCACACGGCAGCAGGAGAGAGGTGAGAAGCTTGCAGCGCATGGCCACCGTCGTCCTTATCGGAACGCTCGACACCAAGGGGCAGGAGTACGACTACCTGCGCCAGCGACTGCGCGAGCAGGGCGTGGGCGTGCTGCTCGTAGACGTGGGCGTCCTGGGTCAGCCCCTGGCCCGACCGGACATCGCTCGCGAGGAGGTAGCCACCGCCGCTGGCTCCGACCTCGCCGCCTTGGCTGCCGCCGGCGATCGGGGAGCGGCCATGGAGGCGATGGGAAGAGGGGCAGCCGAGATCGTCAAGCGGCTCTACAGCGAAGGTCGGCTGGACGGCGTCCTTGCGGTGGGAGGCTCGAGCAACTCCTCCATCGCCGCCCGGGCCATGCGGGAGCTGCCCGTGGGCGTCCCCAAGCTGATCGTCTCCACCCTCGCCTCCGGCGACACCCGTCCCTACGTGGGGGCGAGCGACGTGACCATGATGTACTCGGTCGTCGACATCGCCGGCATCAACCAGATCTCGGAGCGGATCCTGACGAACGCCGCCGGCGCCATTGCCGGCATGGTCAAGGCCAAGCCCCCTCCCGCCGGCGCCCGTAAGCCTCTCGTGGGAGCCACCATGTTCGGCGTCACCACCCCCTGCGTGACGCGGGCGCGGGAGCGCCTGGAGGAGCTTGGCTACGAGGTGCTCGTGTTCCACGCCACCGGCACCGGCGGCCAGTCGATGGAGGCGCTGGTCAAGGCTGGCTTCTTGGCCGGCGTGCTCGACGTGACCACCACCGAGCTCGCCGACGAGCTGGTGGGCGGCGTGCTCTCGGCCGGGCCTGAGCGCCTGGAGGCGGCGGGGGCGGCCGGCATCCCCCAGGTCGTGTCGCTGGGCGCGCTCGACATGGTCAACTTCGGCCCGATGGCCACCGTCCCGGCCCAGTTTGCCGGCCGGAACCTGTACGTGCACAACCCCACCGTGACCCTGATGCGCACGACCCCGGAGGAGTGCCGGGAGCTGGGGCGGATCATCGGCCGCAAGCTCTCTGCCGCCAGGGGGCCCACCGCGCTCTTCATCCCCCTCCGGGGCGTCTCGGCGATCGACGTCGAGGGGAAGCCCTTCTACGACCCGGAGGCGGACCAAGGCCTTCTCGCCGGCCTTCGGGAGACGCTCGCCCCCTCGGTGGAGGTGCACGAGCTCCACACCGACATCAACGATCCCGCCTTCGCCGAGGCGATGGCCAACCGCTTGCACGAGATGATCGAGGAGGGACGATGACCCGAGACGAAGCGCTCGCTCGGCTGCGCGAGCAGGTCGCTGCCGGCAAGCCCATCATCGGGGCCGGGGCTGGCACCGGTCTTTCCGCCAAGTGCGCGGAGGCAGGCGGCTGCGACCTCATCATCATCTACAACTCCGGCCGCTACCGGATGGCGGGCCGGGGCTCGCTGGCCGGCCTCCTGCCCTACGGCGACGCCAACGCCATCGTGGTGGAGATGGCGGCGGAGGTACTCCCCATCGTCAAGCACACCCCCGTGCTCGCCGGCGTGTGCGGCACCGATCCTTTCCGGCTCATGCCCGTGTTCCTGCGCCAGCTCAAGGAGATGGGCTTTAGCGGCGTCCAGAACTTCCCCACCGTAGGCCTCTTCGATGGCGTCTTCCGCCAGAACCTGGAGGAGACGGGGATGGGCTACGACCTGGAGGTGGAGATGATCCGGCTCGCCCACGAGCTCGACCTCCTCACCTGCCCCTACGTCTTCACCGTGGAGGAGGCGGAGGCCATGGCGCGGGCGGGAGCGGACGTCCTCGTCCCCCACATGGGCCTGACGACCAAAGGCACGATCGGGGCCAAGACCGCTCGCACCCTGGACGAGTGCGTCGAGCTCATCCAGGCCGTGCACGATCGGGCCAAGGAGATCAACTCCGACATCCTCGTCCTCTGCCACGGCGGGCCCATCGCCGAGCCCGAGGACGCCGCCTACGTGCTCGAGCGCACCCGCGGCGTGGTCGGCTTCTTCGGCGCCTCCAGCATGGAGCGGCTGCCGACCGAGGTGGCGATCACCGAGACCATGCGCCGCTTCAAGAGCATCCCGGTGCGCGTCGCGGGGTGAGCCACCGCGCCTACGACACGCTCCACATGGGGCGCTCGTCGATCGACCTCTACTCGCAGGACATCGGCGCCCCGTTCGAGGAGATCACGTGTCTGCTCAAGCTCGAGCCGAGGGTCGTCAGGCGATCGCAGACTGGGCCCAGGGGAGCCTGGCTGCCGGCCGGACGGCGGCGCGCGTGGCCGAGCGCTACCGGCGCATGGTGGAGGCCTACGAGGGCGGCCAGCGCTCCTAAGCTCGGCCCCGGAGGACGATCCGGCGCAGCGTGTCCAGAGCAACCTCGCCTGCCAGCTTGGGGTTCTCGTGCATGCGGCGTAGCGAGTACTCGTACCAGCGCTGGCCGAACGGGATGTAGACGCGAAGCCGATGGCCCTGGCCGACGAGCTCCCGCGCTCGGTGGGGGCGTACGCCCAGCAAGAACTGGAGCTCGTACTCGTCCCGGGCCAGGCCCCGCTCGCGGACGAGCCGCAGGCCCTCGCCGATCAGCCGCTCGTCGTGGGTGGCGAGAGCGACGTACGAGCCGGCGTCGAGCAAGGCCGCGTGCGCGGCCACGAAGCTCCGCCTCACCTCCTCGTCGTCTTGGAAGGCGATCTCGGCAGGCTCGACGTAGGCGCCCTTGCACAGGCGTACGTTGGGCCTGAGGTCGGCCAGGGCGCGCACGTCGTCGAGGGTGCGGCGCAGGGCAGCCTGGAGCACGATGCCCACGTTGTCGAAGCCCTCCTGGCGAAGCTCTCGGTAGAGGCGGAGAGTCGGGTCGGTACAGCGCGAGTCCTCCATGTCGATGCGGACGAAATTGGCGAGCGTGCGGGCCGTATCCACCACCGTGCGGAGACCCTGCCGGCAGAGGTCGAGATCGACGTGGAGGCCGAGCGCGGTGAGCTTGACCGACACGTTCGCCTGCAGCCGCTCCCGGTGGATGGCCTGGAGCACCTCTCGGTAGGAGGTAGCGACAGCTCGGGCCTCCTCCACGGTGCGGGTCTCCTCGCCCAGAACGTCGATCGTGGCCAGCATCCCCTCCTGGTTAAGCCGGCGAGCCACCCGGCAGGCGTCGGCGAGCTCCTCGCCGGCGATGTAGCGCTCGGCCACCCGGCGCACCAGAGGTCGAGGGAGAGCCGGTAGCACGAGCAAGAGCGCCCGGTCGAGGAGGCGAGCCACGAGCGGGCCGATTCTAGACCTACGGCCTGCCCTCGGGCCCTTGCTACCGCTCGCGCATAAACCCTTGACGAGCAGCGCTGACCAGCGCCACCGCCTCGGGAAAGAGCACGCGCATGGCGTCGCGCAGAGCAAGGGCCTGCTCGTCCACCGAGCCCGACACCTGGACGCGACGGAGCGCCGCCGCCGTGAGGTCGACGGCGGTGTTCAAGGTTAGGGTTGCGAACTGCTCGCGCTGAGCCTCGGCCACCGACTCTGCCTGCTGCTCGGCGAACTCCCGCAGCCCGCGCAGAAGCTCCTCGGGATCGCCCCCGAACGGAAAGCCGAAGCCGCCTTCTCCCATCCCTGGGCAGCCTAGCGGGCGGAGAGCCGCGAGGCGAGAAGGACGAGCGGAACGGCCGCTCCCGCGCAGGCCGCGCCCAGGAGGAAAGGGACTTCCGGCCCCACGTGAGACCAGAGGAGTCCGGCCACCACGCTGGCGACGAGCAGCGATCCCCCGCTCGCCGCCGAGAAGAGTCCGTAGGCGGTGCCGGCCGCGCCCCAGGGCACGTGGTCCGCCACCCAGGCGCGCCCCACCCCCTCGGTGGCAGCCACGTAGAGTCCGTACACGGCGAAGAGCGGCCACACTGCCCACGCCCCCGGAGCAGCTGCGAAGCCGAGGTAGACGAGCGCGAACACGCCCAGGCCGCCGGCCAGCACATACGGCCTGGGCACACGGTCGGAGAGGGCGCCGAGCGGCCAGGAAAGCAGAGAGTAGACGGCGTTGTAGACGGTGTAGGCGAGGATCACCAGCGTCTCGTCCAGGCCGAGCTGGTGCGAGCGCAGGAGCAGGAAGGCATCGCTCGAGTTTCCGAGCGAGAAGAGCACCCACACGCCGAGCACACCCCAAAACGAGGCGGGTAGTGCGCGTACCCGGCCCGCTGATGCAGCTGGGGGATCGGGGCGCGCCGGCGCCTCGCAAACGCGCCTCAGAAGGAGCAGCGCCGCCACGGCGGGCACCAGGGCAGCGAAGAGGACGCCGCGCAGAGAGAGGCCGGCCTCCAAGAGAACGAGAGCAGCGAGCGGCCCCGCCACGGCGCCGGCCGTGTCGAGAGCCCGGTGGTAGCCGAAGCTCGCCCCAACGAGCTCGGGCGCGCTGGAGTCACGGATGAGCGCGTCCCGCGGCGCCGTGCGCAGCGCCTTGCCCAGGCGGTCGGCCAGCCGGGCGATGAGGACGAAGCCCCAGGCGGGGGCGGCGGCAAGCACAGGCCGGGAGAGCGCGGAGAGGGAGTAGCCACTCACGATCCACGGTCGGCGCCGACCGCCGGCCCGGTCGGAGAGCCAGCCGGCCGCGCCGCGCAGCCCCACCGCCACTCCTTCCGCCACCCCCTCGATCAGCCCCAGCACGGCCACCGGCGCGCCCAGCGTCACAGTGAGAAAGAGCGGGACGATCGGGTAGGCAAGCTCGCTGGCGGCGTCGTTGGCCAGCGACACCCAG
>PSLH01000091.1:6952-9630 GCA_040289505.1 Thermoleophilia bacterium
CCCCAGCCGCTCGTCGGGCGGAATCACCGGCCCCAGCCCAAAAGCCGGGCCAGCACGCGCTCACGCAGACTGGACCGAACCGGAGGCGGCGACAGGGTGAGCGGCTCCGGGTCGCCCTCCCAGGGCATCGGGCGTGGGTCGATCGCCTGCGCGGGAGGAACTCTTGGCCCGATCCGCCCAGGGTCGAGGCCCCGCTCGCGAAGCGCCCGCTCGAGGGCCTCCTCCTCCTCCCTCACCGCTCTGAGGCGGGCTTTGAGCTCGGGCACGACGCGCCGCCGAAGCTCGGCGGTCTTTTGCTCCACGCCCTCGTAGCACCGGCGCGCGCGCTCGAACGCGGGCATCCGGGTCGCGTATGTGAAGCGAAGAAGGCGAAGGTCGGCGGCCTGGTCGGCGTAGAAGTGGACGAGCTCCTGAAGCGACTCCGGGGTGACGGCCGTTTCCCGCAGCCGCTCGTACGTCGGCCGAGCCCCGAGGGCGCCCAAGCCGCGCCGAAGCGCCTGTGGCGGCGTCAGGCCCATCGCCTGGAGCTCGGCCACGTCAGCTTCGAGCAGCTCGAGGCGCATCGGCAAGAGCCGCCTTCAGGTTGCACACGCGCTCCGCGCGCACGGCGATCTCCTCCTCGATCCGCCGAGCGGTGTCGGCGTAGATCGCCTGGGTGATCTCGTGCGCCGCCTGCGAGCGCCGGCGGGCGGCGAAGAGGCGCGAGGCCTCGCCGTAGTGGAAGCGAAGGACAGCGCTTCCCGCGCCCGCCTGCCCGTAGCGCGCGTAGACGGCGGCGTGCGCCGCCTGGAGAGAGCCGGCCTCCTCCACCGTCCGCTCCACCTCGACGTAGGCAGCTCCCAGGTAGACGAGGTAGCGAAGCAGGGCAGCCTCGTCGTCGGGGGCGAGCTCGTCGCCGGCCGCCCTCCGCCTGATCTCGGCCAGGTCGGCGTCGTCGAGATCGAGCTCGACCGCCACCGTCTTTCCTTCGGGAAGCTCGACCGGCACCCTGCCTCCCTACCTGACGATCATCACCGGGCAGGCGGCGTGCTCGGCGACGCGGTCGGCCGTCGAGCCGAGCAGGTGGTCGCGCAGGAAGTGGCCCTTGTAGCCTAGGACGATGAGGTCGGCGTCGATCTCGCCGGCGACGCGCACGATCACCTCGGCCGCATGTCCGGGACGGAGCAGAAGCTCGATCGGGACGCCGCGCCGCTCGGCCTGCTCGCGTGCCCGCCCGAGCAGGCCGCCGAAGAACGCCTCCTTCTCCCGCTTGACCTCCTCCACCTCCCCGATCGTGGCCGCGTAAGCGGGCAGCGGGCCCTCCACGGCGAGAGCCGTCAGCGTGGCGCCGAGAACCTCGGTCAGCTTGAGCGCGGTCGCGAACGCGCGGTTCGAGCCCTCGGAGCCGTCGATGGCGACGAGGATGCGCTGGAACGGCATCAGGCCACCCCCTCCTCCTCGACCACGGGTGCGAGCGCCCGCGCCGCTTCCTTGGCGTCGCGCGCCTGCTCGGCCTCCGCATGCGGCTGGAAGAAGCGCTGGGCGATGGCCGTGGGCACGATCGCCGACAGCACGACCACGGTCACGAGCAGCGAGAACTGGGTGCGGTCGATGATGCCGGCGTTGAGCCCGTACAGCGAGCTGATCGTCCCGAAGGTGAGGCCGGTGGACATGAGCAGCGTGGTGAAGGCGGCGTGGGGCGCAGCGTAGCGGCGGGCGAGCGGGTAGACCGCCGCCAGCTTGGGGACCATCTTGGCGGCGAAGAGCAGGGCGAGCACGCCGAGGTTCGCCCACAGCGCCCCCAGCGACACGTTCATCCCGCCCTTGAGGAAGAAGAAGGGCGTCAGGAACGCGAATGCGACCACCCGCAGCCGCTGCTGCTCGAGGCGGTGCTTGGCGAAGTGCCCGGAGAGAGCCAGGCCGAGGACGTAGGCGGGAAGAACGGCGTGCGAGCTTGCCCGGTCGCCGAGCCACATGAGCAGAAAGAGCGCGGCGAAGACGAGCTTGATCTCCGGCTCGATCACCCTGTTTCCGTAGCGGCGGAAGAACCAGGGCGAAATGCGCGGCAGCCCGAGGACGAGAATCACAGAGACGGCCAGGAAGGGAACGATCCAGAGGGTGGGCCTGATGAACAGGACGGAGAGCGCCGCCGCCGTCCCAAAGTCGGTAACGAAGGTGGCCGACATGAGCTGCTTGCCGACCAGCGTCTCGTTCAGCCCAGTCTCGACCAAGACCGCATAGACGACGGCAAGGCTGGTCGTGGATAGGGCGATGCCGGCGATCTCGGCCGCACGCCGCTCCCAGCCAAGCACGAAGTAGGCAAAGAGTCCCGCCGCGGCGAAGGGGGCGAAGAAGGAGACGAGTCCCATGGAGAGGCTCGCCCGCCAGTCGCGCTTGAACTGGTCGACGTCCACCTCGGCCCCAGCCAGGAAGGTAAGCACGATGCCGGCAAACGAGCCGAGGATCGCCAGCCAGTCGGGGACGGGGAGTCCGAACGCGTTGCCGACGAACACGCCGAGCGCAAGCTCGATCAACGCTACCGACAGCCCGATCTCCACCGAGACCGTGCTCGCGAGCAGGACCGCCGCCGCCAGGATGACCGCTATCGCCAGATCGCTCACCGCCTCCCTCCTTCCAGGACGAGTCTCTACTGGGTAGAGGCCATCAGCCCCGGAAGGGGCGGTTAGGCGCGAGCCTCA
>PSLH01000092.1:0-9600 GCA_040289505.1 Thermoleophilia bacterium
GGCGCGCATACCGCTGTTCATCCTGGCAGCGACTGCTGGCTGGCTCGCGCTCGGCCTCACTATCGCCAGCTCGGTTGCGATCCAGAACCTCAAGGGGTTGGTGATCTCCCCCTTTATCGAAGGTTCACAGCTCGACCTTCACCCGCTCCCGGCCTTCCTCTCGGTCCTGATCGGCGCGGCTTTGCTCGGCCTTGCCGGTGCCGCGCTGGCGATCCCAGCAGCGGCGGTTATCCAGGTGATCGCCGAAGAGATCGTGCTGCCCTGGTACCGTGGGCGGATCGCGCCAATCGAGCCTGAGCGCAGTGCCTGACGCCGGCTCCGGACTGGCGCGAGGGGCGTGATACCGTTCGACCGACATGCTGGAACCGGGAATTGGGAGGAACTCTCGAAGATGGCGACGCGATCGAGTGAACAGGCGCCGAGCCGGCCATCGCGGCGAGCGCAGCGCCGGCTGGCCGAGCAGCAGGCCGCCCGCCGGCGACGCTTCATGCTGCTCGGTGGCGCCGTGGCCGTGGCCGTGGTCGCGACCGTAGCCTTGATCCTGGCCAACCGGCCGGCCGCGGGCGACGGGATGGCGCCGGTGCAGGCGGTGACCTGGAACTATGGCGATATCCCGCGCGACGGGCGCGTGCTCGGTGACCCGAACGCCCCGGTCCTCGTCGTCGAGTGGGGCGATTACCAGTGCCCGGCCTGCCTCCAGTTCCAGCAGGTCTTCTTCCCGCAGCTCCTGAAGGACTACGTTGCGACCGGCAAAATCCGCTTCGAGTATCGTGACTTCGCCTTCATCGGCGATGAGTCGAAGCTCGCGGCCGAGGCCGCCCTCTGCGCCCAGGATCAGGGCAAGTTCTGGGAGTACCACGATGCCCTGTTCGCGAACCAGCGCGGCGAGAACGTCGGCTCGTTCACCGCGGCTCGCCTGAAGCGGATCGCCGAGGTCATCGGGCTCGACACGAATCAGTTCAACTCCTGCCTCGATAGCCGCCGGTACCAGGGCGAGGTCGAGGCGATGCATCAGGAGGCGCAGAGTCTCGGGGTGAACGCGACGCCGACCTTCTTCGTCAACGGCAAGAAGCTGCAGATTCGGTACTACCAGGACATGCTGAATGCGATTGAGGCGGAGCTGAATCGGTGAGGCGAGTCGTGCGCTGGCAACTGCTCTCGCTCACGCTCGCGCTGGCCGGTATCGGCGTAGCTGGCTATCTGACCCTGGCTCACTACCGGCAGGAGATCCTGGTCTGCGGGATCGGCGACTGCCAAACGGTTCAAAACAGTCCCTATGCCGAGATCGCGGGTGTGCCCATCGCGCTGCTCGGGGCCGGTATGTATGTGGCCCTGGCCGGCATTAGCCTGGCGCGCTGGCGCTGGTCGGAGCGGCAGGATCTGCTGACAGCCGCTGCCTTCGCCGTCGCGCTGGCCGGCACCCTCTACGCCGCCTATCTCACCTATCTCGAGATCTTGGTCATCAAGGCGATCTGCCAGTGGTGCGTCGTCTCCGCCTTGCTCACGGTTGGGATCTTTCTCGCAGAGGCCTACGGGATGAGCCGGCTCTTGGGCCAGGGGCCGGAGACCGGGGTGCCCCTGGCGGAATCCCAGCCAGAACGACGACAAACTGCTCCCAGCGGGGTCTGAGCCGGCGACAAGGGCCACAGCAAGTGTCTGCGTCTGGCGCGTACGGTGCGCTTCATGATCCGGCCTCACCGGCGGCCGGCGCAGCGGCCTCGCTCCTCACGACGTAGAGATGCAGCAGTCGCTCCCGGCTCATCCAGGTCTCGCCTGGCCAGCCGCGTTCGCGGAAGCGCTCGGCCTCCTGCCAGCCACGCGGGTGGTAGACCGCGGGCAGTCCCACGAAGAAGAACCGCTGTAGACGGGCGTACCAGCTTGGTGGTAGCGGGCGCACCTCAAAGCCAAGCCGTCGCCCGGCGCGCGCGAAGAGCGTGACCCCACGCACTGCGCGCACGTCGCCCAGCTCGCCCGCGTCCACCAGACTCGCCAGCGTTCGAAGATCGTCCCGCGCGGCCCGCAGCAGGCTCCAGGGCGTGCGGCTCTCTTCGGTGGCGGCCTGAAGCAGGCCGCGGTTGTCGAGGTGCAGATCGACGATCCAATCTCCGCGATGGACAGCGCAGCCGTCTTCGAGCGTGACCGGCCGGCCGCGGTAGACCGTCATCCGATAGAGGAAGACCCCGCCTGGCCTGAGCGCGCGCGGGCGCCACCACCAGTTGGTCAGTCGCTCCCAGCCGAGCCAGACGCTGAGCACGCCGACGGCACGCCCGCGCGACCGCAGGCCGGGCCGCGATCGCGAGCTAGAAGGCGAGAGGCCGAGGCCCAGCTAGCGCTTGGCCCACTGCGGGGCCTTGCGGGCCTTTTTGAGGCCGGCCTTCTTGCGCTCGACGATGCGGGCATCGCGGGCCAGGAAGCCCTCCCGCTTGAGCGGCACCCGCAGGCTCGGATCGGCCTCGACCAGGGCGCGGGCGATGCCGTGGCGGATAGCGCCGGCCTGGCCGCTGGGACCACCGCCCTCGACCCGCACGCGCACGTCGTACGATCCCTCCACCCCGGCCACCCGGAGCGGCGCCAGCACCTGGTAGCGGTGGAGAAGGCGGGGAAAGTACTCCTCCAGCGTTTTTCCGTTGATCCACCAGGAGCCGTCCCCAGGGCGGAGGATGACCCGGGCGACCGAGGTCTTGCGCTTGCCGGTACCGCGGTACTGGGCAATCTCGACCATCAGGGCTCCAGTTCGATGAACTCAGGCGCCTGGGCCGGGTGCGGGTGCTCAGGGCCGGCGTAGATCTTCAGCTTCTTGAGCTGCTGGCGGGCAAGACGGTTGCGCGGAAGCATCCCCTTCACTGCCCGGCGCAGCACCTCCTCCGGCCGCCGCGACAGCTCCTCGCGCAGCGTACGCTGCCTGAGCCCGCCCGGGTAGCCCGAGTGTCGGTAGTAGATCTTGTCGTCCAGCTTCTTTCCTGTCACGACCATTCTGGCGGCGTTGACCACCACTACGAAGTCGCCCGTGTCCACATGGGGGGTGAACTCCGGCTTTCCCTTACCGCGCAGGGCGTCGGCGATGCGCGTGGCCAGCCGGCCGAGCGTCTTTCCCTCGGCGTCCACGAGAAGCCAGCGGCGCTCGACCTCCCCCGGCTTCGCGTTCCAGGTCTTCGTTCCCGCTCTCATGTCATGGAAATGCGGCGGACACTCCGTCCGCCGAAGGCGGAGTGTAGCAGGAGCTCAGCGCGAGGGCGGCAGTCACCCGCACCCGGGGTCGGCGAAGGAGGTCGCGCCCGACTTGGATGCGGGAAGGCTTGGCGGGCCTGGTTGGCTCTTGCATGCGGTCCATCCCTTCCGTCTCGTCGCTGGACGACATCTTCCCCCCTGTCGAACGAACTCCTATCGACGTCTCTCTGATTGTGAGAGAAATCGGCCGCCGGCGCTACCCCGGTACGCTCCGGGGGCCGAGCAGACGAGGTCTCGGCGCCAGCCACTGCCTGCCGGGAGCGGTGGCCCTTGGCTAAAGCCGGCCACCGGTCAACTCCGCCGGCGAAGGCCGATCAGCGATAGAAGGAAGGAGGTGAAGAAGACCTGGATGCCGGCGACCACAAGGGTGACAGCGAGCACAGCCAGCCGCTCCTCGGCCAGGCTGCCGAAGCCGCGGTCGAGCCAGCGGGCGAAGACGAGCCCGCCCAGAGCGAGGCCGCCAGCGGCCACGGTAGCGCCTAGGGCGAGCCCGTGCTCGAGGCGAAAGCGTCGCTGCATCCGCTCGAGCCAGGGGTCGTGGTCGCCGAGCACGTACACCCCGTAGGCGCGACCGCACAAGCCAAGGCCGATCACTTGCAGGCCGATGATGATGAGCGCGGAGCCGACGATGAGCGTGTGCACGTACCAGAGGCGCCCCAGCAACGCCACCTGCGAGAAGACGACGGCCGTGATCGCTGCCCCAGCCAGCACCGCCGCCGTCCCAGGCACGAGAAAGACGAAGGTGGGGCTGTAGACCAGCATTAGGCGCAGATGGCGCCAGCCATCCCGAAACGGGGAGAGCTTGGATCGGCCGCTTCGAGGGTGAAGCTCGATGGGAAGCTCGGCGATCCGCACCCCCCTACGGGCGGCCCTGATCACCATCTCCGAGGCGAGCTCCATGCCGGTGGACTGGAGGTCGAGCATGGGCAGGATGTCGCGCCGGAAGGCGCGCAGGCCGCAGTGGGCGTCTCCCACCGGCGTGCGGTAGAGGAGGTTGAGGAAGCCGGAGAGGAGAGGGTTTCCGATCTTGGAGAGGAGGCCCATCGCCCCCGGCCTCACCCCCTGCATCCGATTGCCCATCACCAGCTCGGCACCGGCCTCGATCTCGGCCACGAAGCGAGGGATCTCGGCAAAGTCGTAGCTGAGGTCGGCGTCGATCATGACGATGATCTCCCCGCTCGCCGCCTTGAAGCCTGCGAGGTAGGCCTGCCCGTAGCCACGCCTGGGCTCCTCGACCACGAACGCCCCAGCTGCCCGGGCGATGGCGCCGCTTCCGTCCTCGGAGCCGTTGTCGACCACGATCACCTCGCCCGCCAACCCGGCCTCTGCCAGCGTCAGCTGCGCCCGACCCACGCACTCGGCGATGTGCTCCGCCTCGTTGAGGCAAGGGATGACGACCGAGACGCGCGGATGCGCCCGCGCCGCCGGCCCCACTCGCTCTCTCTCAACGATGCCCATGGTCAGCAGATAGCACATGGCGACCGATCGCACAACCCAAAGCCAGCGTGCCGAGCGTGCTCACCCACCACGTCGTTTTCGTGTGTGCGCCAGCGGACGGCATGGCTCGAGGCCGCTCCAGCGAGCTGCGACGGCCACGATCGGTCGCGCCTCTCGGCTGGTGACCCGGATGGTCGCCTGTAACCCAGCCGTCGCGAGCTGGGAACCAGCCGTGCTCCGAGGTACGAGTTTTTGCGGTCGATCACGGCAAGGAGTCGTAAGCTGGGTCTGCAGCGGCCAAGAACACGTCCAGCCCCTTCTTGGCTCTGCTGTGTCAAAGTAGTCGACCGCCACTTCAGCACCGCCCGATTCGTCTCCGCGTACGAGGACCGGTGCCGAAACTGGCCGCGACCATTCCAGGTCTAGCCGACGACAGCCTCCACCCAGTCGAGCCGTTGACCACACAGCGAGCGCGCCCGGTCGGGCTCCACCAGCTCGACCGGAACGGCGGCAGTCGAGGTGCTGAGGACGAGCGGCCCCATGGGAAAGGGACTCCGCCCCCGCCCGGGGAGAAGCACGCTTCCCCCGTAGCGAACCTCGATCCGGTGTCTTCCAGGGCCAAGCCTCATGCTCCCTAATCGCACGTATCCGTTCCAAGTCAGCTCGCCCGCCGCCGAGCCCACCCGCCGACCATCGACCCACACCTGGACGCGCCGGCGGAAAGAGCCTCCTAGCCACACGACGTAGCGCCCCCCTGCCGGCACCCTGGTTTGAAGCTCGATGGCGCCGCTTTCCGCCGGGACGACCGTCCCCCCGCTCCCAGCGGCCCATCCTGGCGGAAGCTTCGCTCGCGAGAGATCGAGCACCACCGGCCGCGACCTCGCCGCCACCGCCAGCGTTCCCCTCGCCTCTCGGACGCGCCTCGCCAGCCGCTCGACCTGCGAGCAAGGGGGCAAAGCGGCAGGATCCGTCTCGCCGCCTAAGGGGACGTGCTCGAGGATCCGAGGCGCGTCGCCACGCTGCTGCCACACCTCCCAAAAACGACCTTGCCACACCAGACGGAAAACTGACGGTGGTCGGCTTGCGAGCGGGGAACGCCGCAAAACGAGCGTGCGATATACGAAAAGAGAGTCGAGGGCGAACCGGTCGATGTCGGCGTACTCGCCCTTGTCCAGCGTCCCGCCTGTGACGAGGTAGACCGGGCGCCGTCGCCGCCCCGAGGGGTGCTCGGGGTCCATTCGACGTAGGAAGTGGCGAGGGCCGAAGGAGGAGGTCTCAGTGGTCAGGGTGGGCCCCTGGCCGGCGAACTGCTCGCCGATGCGCTCCAGCTCGGCTAGCTGGTCGCGAGGGGCGAGCCACACTCCGCTATAGGTGAGCGCGTTCGACCAGAGGACGCCGCCAGCGACGAGGGCGAGGATGACCGAGCCCTCCGTGCGGCGCCCAAGCTCGAAAATGGCAGCCGACCCTGCCAGCCCAGCGGCCACGAGCGCCGGCGAGCCGGAGGCCATGGCCTTGGCGTTGAGCCAGGGCGAGCTCAGGCCCACGTGCTGAAGCCCCATGATGAGCAGCGCCCCCAAACCTCCGATCCCCAGGTAGAGCGGAACAGCCCAAGCTCTCCGGCGGACGCAAAGGAGCACGCCAGCGACAAGGGCCAGCCCGGAAAGAACGATGAGCACGTTGGTGATGCCGGGGTGATCGGGCGGGGAGCGAAAGTCGGGTGCCGGCCAGATGCCGAAGATCTGGCGGCTGTCCAGAGGGTGACCGAGGTTGGCGACCTCCTCTGCGTCGGTTACCTCGCCGCCGGCGGCGCTGGCCAAGAGATCGGGAGCGAGGACAAGCGAGGGCAACGAGAGGAACGCCGTGCTCACGACCAGAGCGATTCCTGCCCGGGGAAGCGCACGTGCGTCGCGGATGGCGAGCCAGCTCGCTACGAGGACACCGGGAACAACCAGCCAGGCCGCTCCCGCAGCGCCCAAGGCGGCAAGCAGCCCGGCCGCGGCGAGGGCGGCGGGCACCGTCGCCCGCGGCCGCGACCAGCTGTCGATGGTGACGGGAACGACCGCGGCCAGGAGAGCGAGGAGGAAGGCTGCCGCTAGCTCCTTGATCCCCGACCAGAAAGCGTAGGCAAAAAGGAGGGCGGGCTGAGCGGCGACGGCGGCAACGAGCGCCCGCAGCGGCCGCGAGCGAACCAGCCGCGGCAGCGCCCCGTAGAGGGAGAGGGCGAGCATGGCTGCGAACAGGGCCACCGCAGGCTGGAAGAGCCACGCCAGGTCCTGGCCGGTCAGCTTGCCCCCAAGTCCCATGGGCAGGAAGGATCCGACCGGGTAGCCGTCCGCAAGGTAGTCGCGGAGGACGAGCTCGTAGGTGGAGGGGGCAAGGCCCGACAGGCTACGACCGTCTTCCATGACCCGATCGGCGAGAGCGAGCCAGGTCGCCGTGTCGTCCAGGGTGATGTACCCGGCAAAGGTGGCCTGGCCAGCGAGGACGATGGGGGCCGCGTAGCAGGCGTAGGCCGCCACCGGGGCGGCGATCGCCCACCCGTCGAGCCGAGTCCCATGCCGCGGGAGGCCGAGCCCGTAGCCAGCCACAGCCAGGGCGACAACCACAGGCAAGGCCAAAGGAGCGGTCGTAGCGAGGTGGGTGGCAAAGGTGGCGGCCACGATCACCAAGGCGAGCCCGAGCGGCAAAAGGAGCGGCCCTGGCAGGCGCAACCCCGAGACGCGCTCGACCAGAAGCCCGCAGCCCCCGGCCAGAAGCCCAAGGAGGAGCGGGAATAGAGCCCAGCAGGTAGCTAGCGTCACCGGCCGGCTTCCTCCACCGGCCGAATGGCCCCGGAGGCGACGAGGGCACGGGCGAGGCCAGGCTCGGGGCTCGAGACCTCGATCTGGACAGGAACCCCTTGGAAGGCGAGGAAGACGTGGCTGGGAAGGCGACGGCTAAAGAACGCGACGCCGCCCTCGATAGGTACGGACACGGCGTCCCCGAGCGCGGCCGCGTCAGCCGTGGCCGCAAACGCGTCGGCTAGAGGGTAGGTGCCCACCCGAAGGGCAGGACGGGGGTCTCCCGCAGGCATGCCGGGAGGGAGGTAGCGGACGGCCGCGCTTCCGTCCGCCCCCAGCCTGAGTTCATAGGTAGCGCCGGGGCGAGGGCCGGCCCAGTAGATAGGCTGGCCTGAGGCGGCCACTCTCCTGAGGTCATCGGCCGAGACAGCGACCGGGGCACCGGGAGCGAGCGCGGGGCCACGGCGGTAGAGAAGGAGCCTCCCTCCGTCAGGAAGCGGGAGCCGCCTCGTCGGGACGAAGCCTGAAGGCGGGGAGGGAGCGTGGCCCGGGACGACGTAGAAGCCGGCGAAGTCGGCCTGGTCTACGCTCCCTACCCACGTCACCCCATACTTGCGGGCGAAGTACTGCATCGCGAACCCGTTCAGCCAGACGAAGTCGGTCGGCGGCCCCTGGAAGAACAGCGTCCTCGCGCCCGCTCTCCTCGCCTCCTCGAACATCTCCTCCTGGTACCAGCGCTCGCCGCTGGGCGGGCCGTCGATGTACCCGTACTGAGACCAGACGCGGATCCCCCGCATCGTCTTGCCCCTGCCGCTGGGAAGCCAGGTCTGGGTGCCACTTGCCACCTTCGACCCCGGGCAGGGCCCGGTGTGGTAGGGGTAGGTGTCGCAGCTTCGCCCCAGGCGGAGGAAGACGTCGCCGGGGAGGAAGCTCGCCCCGAAGCTGGAGGCGACGAAGGTACCGGCGGAGTAGACGACGACAGCGGAGGCCACGAGCCTGCGCCACGGCGCCGGTAGCCAGCCGATCCAGTAGACAGCGAGGACAGCCACGCCGGCCAGCATGGGCAGGGTGTAGCGGTCGTCCTTGTTGACGAGGAGCGTGGGAAGGGCGTAGCTCGAGGCGACGAGGAGGAGCGGGTAGCGGTTGTGACGTGCGACCCCGGGCACGGCGATCGCAAACAGAAGCCCGACTACGAAGAAGAGGAAGGGGCCAAGGTAGAGCTGGTTCGAGACGAGGTTCCAGAAGTACCAG
The DNA here is from genome assembly GCA_040289505.1 of Thermoleophilia bacterium. Classification (GTDB taxonomy): domain Bacteria; phylum Actinomycetota; class Thermoleophilia; order Gaiellales; family Gaiellaceae; genus PALSA-612. The sequence goes on from PSLH01000092.1 coordinate 8,697, forward strand.
AGGATGCCGGCAGCGCTAAGGAGGGGTGGGTCGCCCTCGATCTGAGCTGCCGTCCTGCTTCCGGCGAGACCGTCGATCACGCGAGCCGCATTGGCCACGTACCACGGGAGGGCGACGAGGGCGGCGGCCCCCAGCGCAAGAGCGACGTTGGCGACCCGCCGCAGCGAGCGCTCCTTGGCAGCCTGGCGAGCGCCGTGGAGGACGGCCACGACCACGGGAAAAGCAAGGTAAAGCCCAAAGCTCCACTTGGTCAGCATCCCTAGCCCGCAGGCAACGCCAAGGGCGATCGACGCTCCCCGCCGCGCGAGCTCCTGGGAGCGAACGAGGAGGTAGAGGGCGAGCGCGGTCATGGCCGTTAGGGGGGCGTCGAGCATGAAGTCCTTGAACAGGCTGGCGAGCATGGGGCTCGTGGCCACGAGCAGGGCGGCGAGAAGGCCGGTACCACGGCCCCACAAGCGGCGGCCGAGGCCGTAGGTGGCAAAGACGAGCACGGCCAGAAAGACGGACTGGCTGAGGATGGGTGCCCACTCGTCGTTCGTGCGGAAGACGGCGTAGAAGGCGTCGGCCAGCCAGTAGACAAGCGGCGGGTAGGTGTGGTAATCGACAATCGCTCCCCACAGGTCGCCCGAGGCGAAGAGGTCGCGGTAGACGAGCGCGTTCGTCAAGTGGCGAGCCTTGTCCCAATGGGGAGGCCGTGTCTCCAGGGCCACCCATAGCTGGTCGAGAGCAGCGATGGCAAGGACGAGAAGCACGAGCAAGGCGGCGTCCAGGTGCCGCCAGGCGACGAGTGTGCTCCGGAGCGGGCGTGTCCTAGCCGGCATGCGAGGCGAAGCCGGCGCTGCGGGCTGGGCCAGGGTCACGTCGCGCGCAGACGCCATCCTCCTCGCATTGTTGTCTGCGCGCG
>PSLH01000093.1:0-6424 GCA_040289505.1 Thermoleophilia bacterium
GTGAGATGCCTGGGCGCACCGAGCTGTGGATCGATGCGCCCGAAGGGCGGCGAGGAGGAGGGCGTCCGGGGCAGGCAGACGCAGGACAAGTCGATCGTCGCGATCGCCGTGGAGGTGAGGCAGCGGAGAGGGTTCGGGCGCGTCCGGCTTGCCCGCGTCCCCGACGTGTCCGCCTCGAGCCTGATCCCGTCCGTGGAGGCGAGCGTCGAGCCGGGCGCGGGCGTGCTCACCGACGGCTGGAGCGCCTACAGCGCCCTGCCCGTGCACGGCTACCTCCACACCAAGACGGTCCTCTCGGCCAGCGGCGACCCCGCCCACGTCGAGATGCCCGGCGTGCACCGCGTCGCCAGCCTGCTCACGCGCTGGCTCCTCGGCACCCACCAGGGCTCGGTCAGCCCCTAGCACCTCGACGCCTACCTCCAGGAGTTCGCGTTCCGCTTCAACCGGCGCAGCTCGCGCCGGCGTGGGCTGCTCTTCCACCGGCTCCTCGAGCAGGCTGTGATCACCCCTCCCATGACCTACAAGCAGACCATCCGGCGCGGCCGGCGGCGACCCTGACTGCGGCTAGCGACATACCCCCTTCCGGCGGATCGGGGCGCTATCCGGCGTACCCGACGACTCGTGGCGCAGCCCAGCCGAGTTCTCGACCGCCCAGGCAAGGACGATCAAAGACGGGAAGGGAATGCGGAGGGACTGTCCGACTACGGCCTCCTCGTTCGGTCAGGGGATGGCGACGGATATCTCGCGGCTGTCCGCCATGCCTGGGCCCGGCGGCCACCCTAGCAGGGCGGCCGGACCGGTTGACGCGGGCGGGTGCGCGCGAGAGTTAGCTCGTCCGTGGTTCCCATTAGGCTACTAGGATCGACGAGATTGCGTGCGGTACGTGAGTCCTCGCAGGTCCTTGACTTTCGGCTACCCTCCCGGCTCGGTGGCCCCGGCGAGGGAACGCAGACGGTTCGCCAAGCTCCTCGGGAAGCCGATTGATGGTTGGGGCGCACGGGGCCTGTGAGGTGCGCGAGGGTTTGCTCGCTCCCATCCCGGGCCGAGTTGGGAGGTTGCGACGACCAGTTGAGGGCCGGTGCGGATCCTCTTCCTGAACTGGAAGGATCCCCGCCACCCCGAGGCGGGAGGGTCTGAGATCGTCGTCTTCGAGCTTGCCCGGCGCCTCGTCCGCCAGGGGCACGCTGTCACGTGGTTTGCCCGCCGGTTTCCCGGCTGCGATCCTGAGGACACGCTCGAGGGGATCCGGATTGTTCGGCGGGGAGGTCTCTTGACCACGTACCTCCGCGCTCCCGCGACGTACCTTCGCTTCCGGCCCCGGCCGGACCTCGTCGTGGATGTCGTCAACACCCTCTGCTGGCAGACACCCCTCTTTGCGAAGGGCCGGTCTATAGCCTTCGTCCACCAGCTCGCGCGAGAGGCGCTCCTCTGGCACCTTCCGTGGCCGCTCTCCCACCTCGCCTTCGGGCTGGAGCGCTTCCAGTACGTGACCTACCGTCGAACTCTCGCTCTCTGCCCCTCTCCGAGCACCCGGGACGACCTCGTCTCGGTCGGGATCCCTGCGACCAACACGGCGGTGGTACGGCTTGGCGTCGACCACGAGCGGTACCGTCCCGGCTCGAAGGACCCTGACCCTCTCTTCCTCTTCGTTGGGCGTCTCGTGCCGGTCAAGCGGGTGGACCGGTGTATCGGAGCGATGGTCTCCGTCCGCGCGCGCCATCCCCAGGCGCGCCTCGTCGTGTTGGGGCGGGGTCCAGCCGAGGGCGACCTGCGGGCGCAGGTTGCATCCCTCGGTCTCGCTGACGCTGTGGACTTCGTCTCCGATCCCTTTGCGCCGGGATCGCCAGAGCGAACGAAGATCGAGCTCATGCAGCGGGCGTGGGCTCTCGTCCTCCCCTCGGCGAAGGAGGGATGGGGGATGGTCGTCACCGAGGCCGCAGCCTGCGGGACGCCCGCCGTCGTGACGGGCGTAAGCGGCCTCCGAGACTCGGTCGAGGACGGAAGGACTGGGATCATCGTGTCGCCGGACCCAAGCCCCGAAGAGCTCGCCCGAGCCCTCCTTCGACTGGTGGAAGACCCAGAGCTTCGCCGCCGGCTCGGCGAGGAAGCACGCGTTCAGGCATCCGCCCTCAGCTGGGAAGAGACGTTCCGCCAGTTCTGCGAGCTCGCCGGGATTCCTGGGACGAGGTCGGGCCCGCCTGCGCACGTCGAGGAGGTGCGGGCATGACCGATGATCCGTGGGGAGGGGTGGAAGCCGCCTGCCTGCCCGGCCGGATGGTGTCGGGGCGGGTCTCGATCATCGTCCCCACGCGCAACGCGGCCCGCACCATCCAGGCCTGCCTGGCCTCTATGCGGGCCCAGACGTACGGCGACGTGGAGATCGTCGTCGTGGACAACGGCTCGACCGACGGGACGCTCGACGTCGCCGGGGAGCTGGCCCAGCGTGTCCTGAGCGCCGGCCCCGAGCGAAGCGCGCAGCGCAACGCGGGCGCGGCGGCCGCCACCGGAGAGTTTCTCGTCTTCATCGACGCCGACATGCGCCTCTCCCCGCGAGTCGCTGAGGAGGTAGTGGCGGTGTTCAGGTCAGAGGCGAGCCTGGAGGCCCTGGTGATCCCGGAGTGCTCGGTGGGCAAGGGGCTCTGGGCCCGGTGCCGCGCGCTGGAGAAAGAGGTGTACCTGGGAGACGCCGCGGTGGAGGCGGCCAGGGCTTTCCGCCGCGAGGCCTTCGAGGCGGCCGGAGGCTACGACGAGGAGATTGACGGGGGGACTGGGACTTGCCGGAGCGCATCCTCGGTGCAGGCGGAGCGATTGGGAGGGTGGGCGCCGAAGTTGCCCACGACGAAGGTCGCCTCACCCTCCAGGCGGATCTCGCCAAGAAGCTGTACTACGGCCGAACGTTCGGTCGGTACGTGCGCAAACATCCCGGCCGCGCAGCGGGGAAGCTCCTGCGGACGGCGTTCCTCGGCAGGGCCGGCCTGCTCGTTCGGGACCCGATTCATGCGCTGGGACTGGTCGTACTGAAGGGCCTGGAGCTCCTGGCGATGCTGGTAGGGATGGCGCTCGCGGCTCTGCCACGACGCCGGAAGGACAGGCGGTGGGGCGTGGGGCTCCGGGCCGGGCTTCGCGGACTCGCCACCTTTCGGAACTGGCCGTCCTTGTACCTTCGGTGCGGTCTCGCCTACGCCGGGCTGGCTAGGAGTGATCTCGTCTTCCGAACACGGACCGGCCTCGTCCTCCGCGCGCCCGGTGATCCTCCAGAGCCATTTCCCCTCTTCGGGGTGCTGGCTCTTGACACCTATCGGCTCGGGCGCCTTCGCGATCTGGCTCCCTCAGGACAGGCGACGGTCGTCGACGTTGGTGCGCACGTGGGCTCCTTCGCCGTGGAAGTTGCCCGGCGCATCCCGGGCGCGCGGGTCTTCTGCTACGAGCCGAACCCTCGGGCCTGCGCCTACCTCAGGAGCAACATCGAGGACAACGGGATGGAGACTCGAATCTCGGTCGTCCCCAAGGGGGTTGGCTCCCGCCCCGGTCGCGCGGTCCTGTTCGACGCAGGCGGAGAGTCCACGCTCGTGTCGTCCCTCCGATCGGACGGAGCGCCTCCCATCGAGGTGGAGGTCGTGAGCTTTGCGGAAGCCGTGAACGATGTGGGTCCCAGGATAGATCTCCTGAAGCTCGACTGCGAGGGGTCCGAGTACGCGCTTCTCCTCGAGACCTCGGACACCCTCTGGACTGGCGTTGAGCGAGTTGTACTCGAGTACCACCCCGTGGCAGGCCTGGGGTGGGAAGACGTGAGGCGCCGGCTCGGAGAGCTCGGCTTCCACGCCGTGTGGCACGATCCACACGGGCGCGTAGCCGACTGCGGCGTCGCCTTCTTCGCCCGGTGCCAGCGCGCTGGAGCCGGTGAATGACTGGGGGTAGGGACCCCTCAATCGTCGGCTCCATCGGGAATCAGGACGGGAACGTCTCGCGCGGCGTGCGTGCGGGCCTCGTGTCCGCGATCGTGGTCAACTACGAAGGAGGGGAGTTCCTGCAGCGGTGCCTCATCTCTCTTCGGGAGCAACGAGTCCCTCTTGAGATCGTTGTGGTTGACAACGGCTCCAGCGACGGCTCGGTCGCTGAAGCTGTCCGCCGTTTCCCGGAGGTACAGGTGATGCGGCCCGCGGAGAACTTGGGGTTCGCCGGTGGCGCCAACCTCGGGGCGCGTCGGGCCCGCGGGGAGTTCCTCCTGTTTTTGAACCCGGATGTAGAGCTTGTCCCAGGGTGCGTGGAGGCCCTCCTCCGTGAGCTCAGCGATCCGCGGGTCGCCGTGTGCGGTCCTGCACTGCGGCAGTTGGCGTCGGGGGTCGTGGAGTTCGGAGCCACGGTCGATCTGCTCGGATACCCCGTGGCGCTCAGCGTGATGCGCGCTCCTTTGTTCGTTTCCGGGTGCGCGCTGGCGACACGAGCCGACGTGTTCGATGCGCTGGGAGGGTTCGACGAGAGGTTCTTCCTCTTTGTGGAGGACGTCGACTACTGCTGGCGTGCTCTACTCAGAGGGTGGGACGTTCGAGTCGCCAACGGAGCGGTGGCGGTCCACGCGGGGGGCGCCTCCACCCCCGGCGGCTACCTGACCGAGGAAGGTCTGGACACGACCAGGATGCGAGTGGCTCTCCGGGAGCGGAACACTCTGGCCATGATGCTCAAATGCTGGGGCGCGCCCTCGTTGGCGCTCGTCGTCCCTGCCTATGTTGTCCAGGGCGTTCTAACGGCGCTGCTCCTCGGGGTCCTGGGGAGGTTTCGGACGGCGGCCAGCATTCTGGGTGGCCTTGCCTGGAACGTGTGCGAGCTCCCTCATACTCTTGCTCTCCGCCGGGATGTGCAGGCAGGCCGCCGTATCTCCGATTGGAAGGTGCTTACCAGAATGGCCTTGACTCTCCGCAAGGTCGAGCTCCTCATTCGATACGGGATCCCTCGGATACAGGAGAGCTAGGCGTGCAGCGCCATGACGGTACTGCTGCGAGCACCGCCCTGGTCACGAGGTCTGCGTCACGGTACAGGAGGAACTTCCGTACGGGAGGAACGCACGAGGTCATCTTGGGGTTCGTCCCGCCGGGGAGCCGGGTGCTCGACGTCGGCTGCGGGACGGGGTACCTCGGGGAAGCCCTCGCTGCGCGGGGCTGCCTGGTCTGGGGGATCGACGTCGACCTCGAGGCTGTGCGGGCAGCGCGGCCATACTACGAGGATGTCGCCGCGCTCGACCTCGACCGGGTCGACCGCCTCCCGTGGCCCACGACCAGGTTCGATGTCATCCTCGCTGCGGATGTGCTCGAGCACCTCCGGTACCCTTCCCGGACGTTGCGGCTCCTGCGTTGCCACCTCGAGCCTGAGGGGAGGCTCATCGTCTCGCTTCCCAACGTCGCCCACCTCTCGGTGCGCGTCCCCCTTCTCTTCGGCCGATTCCGATACCGCGAGACGGGGATCCTCGATCGGACTCACCTCTCTCTCTACACCTTCGAGACGGCGCGGGAGCTCGTCGAGTCCGGCGGATTTCGAGTCGAGTCCGCGCTGGTCGGCTCCGACCACTTCGGCCGCATCCTGAATCGCTCGCGGCTCCTTCGCAGGTGTCTCAGAGGGGCTCTCGCCTACAACTTCGTGCTCCTGTGTAATCGTGCTCCTGTGTAGGTGCAGGAGGGACGGGCAGATTCATGAGCGCACCCTGCCGCAGCCCCGAGCACCTCGAGGCTGACAACAACGTCTACGAACCCCCGTGTCAACGGCCATCGGTTTCTCCCCAGCGGCGGCCATGCGACCTCCCCACTGGCGGCCGCGGCTTTCGGGACAGGCGTGAGGCCGGCTTGGCGCGAAGGCCACCCATGCCGCCCGTGGCAGCGATCGCAATGACCAGCGTGCTCACCTTCGGCCCGTGATCGCCACCATTCCGCACCGCCTCCGGCGAATGGTGAGGCGGTTTGCAGAGGCAGTTGTGGCTGTCGGTCGCCACGACGCGGCTGTCGCTCTTATCCTGGGGTGCGTCGCTGCCGCCGCGGCGCAGACGTGGTTCCGGGCAGAGACGGTGATCGCGAGCGGCGACGTGCTCCCCACCGGCTTTCTGAATCCGCATGCGGTGCTCTCGGCCGGGCGGTGGATCTGGGGGCCGTCGGTCGCACCCACCGGAGGTAGGGAGTTCGACGCTGTTACCCAAACCCTTCCGGCGTCGGTGGGAAGGGCGGCCGCGCTTCTTGGGCTCGGCCCCGATGTGGCGCAACGGATCTTCCTCAGTACGGTCTTCGCAGGGATGACCCCGGCGATGTTCTTCCTGCTCCGGACCCTGCTCCCGGAATGGCGCTACCGGACCGGTGCCGTCGCCGCGGCGATCTTCTACGGCTTCAGCCCAGCTCTCTTTCCCGTCATGCCCAACTCGGTCTACCTCGTGGCGCTCATCCTG
>PSLH01000093.1:6467-8219 GCA_040289505.1 Thermoleophilia bacterium
GCTCGGGCTGGCGGTACCCGGCGGCCTTCGCCTGTACCTCGACGGGGCTCTCCTACGTCTTCGCGAATCCGCCGATGGCGACCCTCGTCCTCGCTGCCTGCGTGGTGGCGGCGGTCGGCTCAGCCCTGCGCTTCCCTGGACGCACCTTGACGTTCGTCGTCCACACGGTCGCGCTGACCGGGCCGATCAACCTCTGGTGGGCGGTCCCCGCCGGCCTCACACTGGCCGGGGTCAAGACGGCCCGGATCGTCCCCGGCGGCGACGTCACCTCCTGGGCCTGGACCCATCAACGCAGCTCGATCCTGAACGTCCTGGCCCTCACTCCCGTATGGTCGTGGCCCAGGCCCGAGCACTTTCCATTCGCCCCGGCCTTGGAGAGAGCGCCCTTCATGGCCTTGCGATTGCTCCTCTCCCTCCTCGCCCTGGCCGGCCTCGCCTTCGCGCCGCGTGCCCTGCGGCGCTGGGCCCTCGGCGGGGCTAGCGGCGCCCTTGTCCTCGTGTGGCTGACCAAGGGGCTCCACCCTCCGCTCGCTGGGGTCAACGCCTTCGTATACCGCACGGTGCCCGGGATGTGGCTCTTCCGAGAGCCTCAGAGCAAGTTCGGGCTCGCCTTTGTCGCTCTCCTCGCCGTTGGCATCGCGCTTGTGGTTGGAGGCCGCCGGCGGCCGAGTGCCCAACTGGGCCTAGCCGTCCTCGTCGCCGGCGCAACCCTTGCAACCTCGTACCCGATGTGGACGGGAGCGGTGATTCCCGACCGGCGCCCGCTCTTGCCGTCGTCCCACGTCCGGTTCCCCGCCTACTGGCGCGCGGCCGGAGACTTCATCAACGCTCGTCCCGGTCGAGTCCTCCTCCTTCCACCCGACGACTACTATCAGATGCCCTACCGGTGGGGCTTCTACGGCTCGGACGCTTTCGCGAGCGAGCTCATCGAGCCGCCCGTAGTCCAACTCTTTCCTCCGGCGGGCAACGTCTACCTCGCGCCAGAGCGGAACGTGCAGGCGGTTCTGGACGCCCTCCGCCACGCCATCGCGACGGACGAATGGGGGGAGGTGGCCCGGCTCGCCCGCGCTCTGTCGATCCGCTGGGTCCTCGTCCGCGGCGATATCAACGTCGACCTCCGCTGGCGCCAGATCCAGGACCCGGCCGCTTTTTCTAGGGCTTTGCGGGACTCTCCCGCCTTCCGGCGAGTGCATGCCTTTGGCCCTCTCGAACTCTACGAGCTCGCCCCGCCGGCGCCCCAGCCAATCTCGGTAGCAACACGAACCTTCGCTTCTCCCGCGCGCGCTATACCCTCCTTGCTCGGCCTGCCGCTTCCCCGTGGGACGGCTTTCGTGGCGGCCTCCGATGCTCTCCGGTTGCCCGCGGGGATGGCATCGCTGCCCCAGGTGCGCCCGGGCGACTGGGAGATCGACCGCTCTAGAGCGCGTGTCCTCCTTCGCACGCGGCCCGGCCGCTACCGGGTCTTCCTGCGCTGGGTCGAGGGCGTTCCCGTGGAGGCGGCTGCGTCACCCGTGGGCAACGGCCGGGGCCTGCGACTTCGGGCGCCTGCTGTGGACATCGGGGCGCGATCGGTGCCCACGACGACCTGGCATGTTGATCACCGCATCGGGCGGCAGGCGCCGTTGTTCCTGGCCATCGACCGCCGGTCAGCCGGCTTCCGCCTCCAGCCGGGTCGGGCGCCTGTGTTGGTCGGTACACTCCCCCCTGGACGTCATCGGCTGAGCGTCTACGCCGGCTCGCCCGTTCAGCTCC
>PSLH01000093.1:8229-9566 GCA_040289505.1 Thermoleophilia bacterium
GATCACTCCTTCGAAGGGGGAACGTGGGGACGGGTGCTCGACTGCAACCGCTACGACGATCGGAGCCCGCGCGAGGTCGGTCTGCGAGCCGCGCAGGTGAGGGGCGGAACCAACGGGCGCTTCGCCCTCCTGCTCGAGGCCCGCGGCCATGCGGCCTGTACCTCCCAGGCGGTGCGCGACTTCGATCCCCAGGCCCTGTACCGGATCTCCCTCGACTACCTCCGCGTGCGCGGGGCCGCTCCCCGCTTGTGCGTCTGGCAGGACGGGCCGGGGCGGTGCGCCACCCTGCCCCCGCTCAAGGCGGGAAAGGGCTGGCGCCACTACGAGTACGCCTTCCGTCCCGCTTCAGGGACAGTCGGACTCAGCATCCTCCTTTACGCTGACGGGCGGCGTGGGGGTACCACGGTGCTCTACGACAATGTCCGACTCGAGCGTTACGTGCGGACTGTGACGACCACGTTCTCGGTCCCGGGAGATTGGGCCGATCTTGGGTCGGTGACGGTGGCACAAGAGGCTCCGCCTGAGGTACGGCTGGAGCGCGTCGGCTCGTTGCCGCGCCTCGTCTTGGTGCCGGAGGAGCCGCCTCGGTCCGACGTCTCGCCCCGGCTCAAGGTCCAACGGGTCAGTCCCGTCAAGTACCGGGTGACAGTAGGCAAGCTCGATCGGCCGATTCTCCTCGTTCTCAGGGAGACCTTCGACCCCGGTTGGAGGTTGGAAGGGGTCCCAGGCGCAAGGCACGTGCGGGTCAACGGGTACGCCAACGGGTGGGTCATCAAACCCCGGCGCGCAGCAAGTGTCTCGCTCGTCTATGGCCCTCAGAGGTGGGTGGAGATCGCGCGCTTGGCCTCGATCGTCGCAGCAGCCGTCTCGCTGCTCCTCGTCCGCCCTCGCTGGAGGCGTAGCCCGAAGCTGCGGGCAGCGGGGGCCGCGCGTGACTGACCACTCGTGGCCTTGGTGTGACGAGAGCGCTTGCCGGCCCCGGTGTGGAGCGGGCCTCTCGCTGTCAGGCTACCCTGTAGCCTGCTGTTGCGGTCTCGAGCGACCGCTCGAGGGTGCACCGCTCGGCGTTTCGCGGGCTGCGGCGTCCACGATGACTCTGTACCCTTCCGCTGGGAGGCCGTGGCAAAGTAGGCTGAGGGCGATCGCGCGAATCTCCCCAGACCCGATCACCGAGATTCCCCAGGTGAGCGGTGGGTCGGCAGAAGCGCGTGTAGCTGAGCCCGGTCGGCTCGTAGACCTCCGGATGCTGCCAGTCGGCCGGCACGGTAGCGAGCGCGGCGAGTGGCAGGGCGGCGTTGAAGCCGCGCCGGTCGGCCAACACAGGCAGGCGCTCCCCG
>PSLH01000094.1:0-2876 GCA_040289505.1 Thermoleophilia bacterium
CGCGCTGGCTGCTCTCTTCGGCGCCCGCCCCGGAGACCCCAGCGACGCCGACGTCGTCATCGAGGCCGCCGGCACGGCAGCTGCCCGGCAGCGGGCGCTCGATCTCGTCCAGCCGGGAGGCACGGTCGTTCTCCTGGGCGCGCCCGAGCCAAACGAGCGCTTGGGCGCCGACGCGCGCCGGCTGCGCGACGAGGAGCTGACCCTGCGCGGATCCTTCGGCCATGCTCCCCGCCACGTGCAAGCTGCGCTCGCCTTCCTGGCCAGCCGGGCCTACCCCTGGGAGCGGCTGATTACCCACGAGGTCGACCTGCAGGGGCTTCCCTCGCTTCTCGCCCATCCGCCTGGCGACCTCATGAAGGCTGCCGTGCGCCCCTGAGGGCCCGCCCTAGAGCAGCCCGCTCAGGGCGTCGCCCGCCTCCTCGAGGCGAGCGAGGTGCGCATCGGGGCCTCTTAGGTTGCCCCCCAAGGTGACGAGGCTGAGGTGCGTCGCGCCCAGCAAGCGCCATTCCTCGGCTGCTTGGCGCCACTCCTCGGGCGTCCCCGTGGCCACGCTCACGCGGGCGTCGATCCCGAACGTCGATGGGTCGCGGCCTGCCTCCGCTACCCACTGTCGCACCCGCTCGATGGTGGCTGGCCAGCCCCCTTCCAAGGGCCGTTGGGGGAAGTAGCCGTCCCCCAGCCGAGCTGCCCGACGCAGCGCCGGCTCGGCCGAGCCACCGATCCAAATCGGGATCGGTCGCTGCTCGGGGAGCGGATTGAGCCCAGCAGCCGTGACCCGGTGCCAGCGGCCCTGGAAGTCGACGATGGGCTCCGTCCATAGGAGGCGCATAAGCTCGATCTGCTCCTCGAAACGGCGCCCGCGGTCGCGGAAGCTCATGCCCAGAGCCTCGTACTCGACAGGGTTCCAACCGATGCCGAGACCGAGACGGAAGCGACCCCCGGTCAGGATGTCCACCTCGGCCGCCTGCTTGGCCAAAAGCGCGGTCTGACGCTGAGGAGCGATGACGACCCCGGTGACGAGCTCCAGTCCAGGGGCCACCGCCGCCAAGTACCCGAAGAGAACGAGGATCTCGTGGAACATGTGCTCGGCCCGGTAGGGCCCCGCCAGGTGAGCGTGACGGCGGCGGTCGGCGCCCAGTACGTGGTCGTAGGCAAGCAGGTGGCGGAAGCGGAGATCCGCGACCCCCTCCGCGAAGGCGCGCACGCCGCCCGGGTCCGCCCCGATCTCGGTTTGGGGAAAGACGGCGCCGAGCCTCACAGGCGCTCCACCTGCGACCCGCCCACGATCGCGTCGCGGCCCTCGGAGAAGCGCACCCAGGCCTTCCCCTTGCCGTCGTAGTCGGGCGACCAGACGATGAGGGTGGCCTCCCTGCTGCCGACCCGACAGAGCTCGCTCCCTTCGGGGTCGAGCCCCCGCCAGACGCGCACGAACGGGTTCTCCTCCCACTCCCGGCCGATGGTCGTCTCCGCGGCATGGCCGGGATAGACGCGAGTCTCTCTGGGCAGTCGCATCAGCACCTCCATGACCGAGTGGCGGATGGCGGAAAAGTCGCCCCCGCCCACGGAGTCGCGAAAGAGGGTATCGCCGGTGAACACCGCCTCCCCGTTCACGACGAAGGCGACGCCGTCGGGCGAGTGGCCAGGCGTAGGCAGAGCCTCCACGCGCAGGCCGCCCGTCTCCAGAGAGCTGCTGACGATCGCCACGCCAAAACGCCGGGCGAGCTCGTCGTTCCCAGCCACATGGTCGGAGTGGCCGTGCGTGACGAGGAGGTGGGTCACCTGAAGCCGCTCGCGTTCGACAATCTCGAGCAGGGGCTCAAGCGGGGCCCCAGAGTCGACGAAGATGGCGCTACCTCCCGGTCGGTCGTAGACGAGGTAGGCGTTAGAGAGCCAGCCTGGATGCATGCTCCGCGCGACCTGCACGGCCCAAGCCTACTGCCGAGCCCGTTCCTCCGCCCAGCGTGGCGATCAACCAGAGGTTCGGGCATACTAGGCGTCGGTCTCGGGCAACCTGGCTCGGGGTCTTTAGCCAGCCGTGACGTTGCTCGATCGCATCAGCTGCACTCTCTCCCCCCTTGCCCGACGGCTACGCACGCCTGCTGCCCGCCGGGTAGCGGGGGCGCTCTTCGCCATCGCCGCGGCGGTGGTGACCGCCCTCACTGTCCGCCACTTCCTCGCCAGTGGCTGGCCGCTCGCCCAAGCCGACGCTGCCTTGGTCGTGGTCGCCGCCTGCCTCTTCGCCGCGGCCTTCGTGCTCAAGGGACTCGGCTGGCGGCGAGTGTTCGCTCGGCACGAGCGACCAGCTGCCCACGCCCTCGCCGCCGCCACTGGGGCAGCCACGGTGACCGGTGTCGCCCTGCCCGGCCGCTTCGACGACGCCGTGCGGATCGCCGTCACCCGCCGCTTCCGCACCTCGCGAGCAGGGCTCGGCGCCATCGTCCTCTCCATTGTGGTGGTGGGCTTCTTGGATACCGCCGCCCTGGCACCGCTCGCTTCCGTCGCCGCTGGCTTGGGTGGTATGCCTGGCCTCCTCCGAGCCGGCCTGGCCCTGGTCGCTGCCGCGGGCGTGGGCGCCTGGCTCCTCGTCGTGGCCATGCCTCGGCTGGCCCGGATCTCTCGCCTAGCTCGCTTTCGAGTGGTGCGCTGGCTTGGCGCCCACTCTGCCGGGACGCGCGAGGCAGCTCAGGCCCTCCTCTTCGTGGCCGGCTCCTGGGCACTTCGGGCCGTGGCCTTGTTCGTCCTCCTCCACGCGCTCCAGGTGAGCCACTCCTTCCTCGCCTCTCTCCTCTTTCTGTGCGCTTCTGCCGCCTCGGCGGCGCTCCCCGTGGCTCCCGCGGGAGCGGCGACCCAGGCCGGAGCGGGAGCCGCCATCCTCA
>PSLH01000094.1:2946-9292 GCA_040289505.1 Thermoleophilia bacterium
CCCCCAGCGCCTGGGAGGCAGCCCGTCGCTACCGCCTCTTCCGGGCTGCGCTCTAGACTCGGAGGGGTGCCTCCCCCGAGCCGACTTCCGCCGTGGGCGTGGCTTCTCCCTGTCGCCACCGGCGTCGCCTCCGTCCTCGCTTGGACGGCCTGGTGCGACACCGAGACCGGCACCTGGCTCGGAGGGGCGCTTGTCGTCGGCACCGGCCTCCTCGTCTACGCCCTCAGCCTGGAGGCGCTACCCCACGCGCCAGGAGCCGTCGCTTCCCTTCGCCGCCTGGCGCTGGCTGTCCTTCTGGGAGTAGCTGGAGCAGGTCTTGCCCTCGTAGCCGCGGGAGCAGGGTACTCCTTCTCCTGCTCCCTTCCGTAGTTCGGCGCGCCCGGCCCCGGCGAGCCGAGTAGACTCCCTGGCGATGCGCTGGCGATGGATCCTCCCCCTTGCAGCTCTGGCCTCGGCTGGCCTCGTCGCTGCAGGCTGCGGCTCGCAAGGCACGACCCGAGCTGTCCCCGAGACGGTCGAGGGAACGCTCCCCACGACCACCCAGCCTTCCCCCGCCTCCGGCGACGCCAAGGCCGGTGCCAAGGTGTTCCAGAGCGCAGGCTGCGGCAGCTGTCATACGCTTGCCGCCGCCGGTAGCAGGGGCATGGTTGGCCCGAACCTCGACCAGGCGAAGCCCTCCTTCGATCTCGTGGTCGACCGGGTCACGAACGGGAAGGGCGTGATGCCCTCCTTCCGTGGCCAGCTGTCGGAGAAGCAGATCGCAGACGTGGCCGCCTACGTCGTCCAGTCAACCCGCGGCTGATCCTTCCCGCCGACTTCCCCAAGGCCGTGGAGGCGCTCGCCTGCGACCTCGACCGGACATTGATCGGCGAGGACGCCCTTCTGCGACCGCGGACCCTGGCTGCCCTCGCTGCCGCTCGGGCAGCCGGCCTGCGCGTGATCCTCGTCACTGGCCGGATGTTCCGATCCGTACGGCCCTACGCTCTCCAGGCTGGGATCGTCGACCCCGTCATCTGCTACCAGGGAGCGGTCGTCGCTGACCCTGTGAGCGGCGCGTTCCTCCGCCACCTGCCCATGCCGCTCGAGGAGGCTCGTCAGGCGATCGAGTACGTCCAGTCCCTCGGCTACCCCATCCTCTGCTACGTCGACGACCAGTTGTACGTGGCCAGGGAGACGCCCGAGTCGGATGCCTACGCCGGGTTCCAGAACCTGACCGTGCACGCGGTCGGCGACCTTCTTGCCTGGCTTCCCAAGGCTCCCACCAAGCTCGTGATCGTGGGCGACCCCGGCGAGCTCGATCGCCTCGCTGCAGCCATGCGCGCCCGCTTGGACCGCCGGCTGTACATCTCCAAGTCCCTCCCCCACTTCCTCGAGCTGGCCGCTCCCGAGGTGACCAAGGCGGCAGGCCTTGCTTTCCTGGCCCAGCGGCTCGGCTTCAGCCGGGAGAAGACGGTCGCCTTCGGCGACGGGGAGAACGACGTGGAGTTGATCGAGTGGGCCGGGTACGGGGTAGCGGTGGCCAACGCCCACCCCCGCGTCCTCGCCGTCTGCGACTTCGTCTGCCCGTCGGTCGAGCACGAGGGGGTGGCTCAGGTGATCGAGGCGTACCTAGACTCCCTGCCGTGATCGACCTCAGAGCAGCCCGAGACGATCCGGACGGATTCCGGGCGGCCCTTGCCCGCAAGGGAGCCGCCGACCTCTTCGACCGCCTACTCGAGTCGGACGCGCGGTGGCGCGAGGTCTCCGCTCGGCGCGACCAGGTACGGGCCGAGCAGAAGCGACTGGGAAAGCCACGAGCCCCGGACGAGATCGAGCGGGCCCGCCAGCTCAAGACCGAGTTGCAGGAGCTGGACGAGGAGCTCGCGCGCCGAGAGCGCGAGCGCCAAGAGATCTGGGATCGGGTGCCCAACCCTCCTGATCCTTCCGCCCCCGACGGCTTCGCCGAGGAGGACGCGGTGGAGGTGCGCAGGGTGGGCGAGAGACGGCGCTTCGACTTCCCGCCCCTCGACCACCTCGACCTGGGAACCCGCCTGGGCTGGATCGACATGGAGCGGGGAGCCCGCGTCTCGGGCTCCCGCTTCGCCTACCGCTTGCGCGAGGGGGCCCTTCTGGAGATGGCGCTCTACCGGTTCGCCCTCGACCAGCTGACGCAGAAGGGCTTCGTCCCCGTGCTTCCTCCTGTGCTCGTGCGCGAGCAGGCGATGTACGGCACTGGCTTCCTCCCTACCGACGACGCCAACCTCTACTACGTGGAGCGGGACGAGCTGTACCTCACGGGCACGTCCGAGGTGGCTCTGGCCGCCTTCCACATGGGCGAGATCTTGGACGAGGCCGAGCTTCCCCTCCGCTACACGGGCTTCTCCACCTGCTTTCGGCGCGAGGCTGGTGCCGCCGGTAAGGACACCCGCGGCATCTTCCGCGTGCACCAGTTCGACAAGGTGGAGATGTTCTCGTTCGCGCGGCCGGAGGACTCGGCCGAGGAGCACGAGTTCCTGCTCGCCTGCGAGGAGGAGCTCGTCCAGGCGCTCGGCCTCCCCTACCGGGTGATGAACATCGCCGCCGGCGACCTCGGCGCCTCGGCGGCTAAGAAGTACGACATCGAGGCCTGGTTTCCCGGTCAGGGCCGCTACCGGGAGATCACATCCACCTCCAACACCACCGACTACCAGGCCCGCCGTCTGGACATCCGCTACCGCTCGCAGCGGGGAACGGCGCTCGTCCATACCCTGAACGGCACCGCCGTTACTGCCCGCGCGCTCATCGCCATCATGGAGAACTTCCAGGAGGAAGATGGCTCGGTCACGGTGCCTCCCGTCCTGGAGGCGCATGGAGCACCCCGCCGGGTGGAGCCGGCCGCCTGAGGCCGCGGTCCCATCGGGCAGCGCTCCCAGCTTCTCCCCGCTACCCTGCCCTCGGCGGGGTGCCGGAGCGGTCGAACGGGGCGGTCTTGAAAACCGCTGGGCTCCAGCCGAGCCCCGTGGGTTCGAATCCCACCCCCGCCGCTCCTTCGGCTCGACCCAGGCAGCTCAGGCAGCTCCAGTGGTGTAGCGCACGCCTAGCCCTAGGCCAAGTCCGCTCAGGCGAAGCTCCCGATTGCGCCCAGCGACCGCCTTTACTCGGTACGCTCCTCGGCGGCCATGACCTGTGATTGCTTCTCAGGATGCCCAGCCTGAGCGCCGCTCGGGGAGGCTGGCCGGCCGAGCGGGCGCAGCCTCCGACGCCGTGAGCGCGGATGCGCCTCTTCGCCGTGACGTTCGCCTGCTCGGATCGCTTTTGGGGCGGGTGTTGGTCGAGCAGGAGGGCGAGGAGCTCCTCGCCTTGGTCGAGCGGATCCGCCTTCTCTCGCGCGAGGTGCGAGCCGGCGGCGATCCTTCCCGCCGGGCGGAGCTGTCGAGGGCGATCCGGGCGCTCGACCTGGACGGGCAGGCGAGGGTGTTGCGCGCGTTCGGCGTCTATTTCCAGCTTGCCAACCTGGCCGAGCAGCACCATCGCCTCCGCCGCCGGCGCCAGTACGAGCGGGAAAAGCGCCTCCCCCGCGAGTCGCTGGAGGAGGC
This sequence comes from Thermoleophilia bacterium, assembly GCA_040289505.1. GTDB lineage: Bacteria > Actinomycetota > Thermoleophilia > Gaiellales > Gaiellaceae > PALSA-612. The sequence continues at coordinate 6,501 of PSLH01000094.1, forward strand.
GTGGGCGCGTCTTTCCCAGGCTGGGGTGGGCGCGGAGGAGATCGGCCGGGCGGCCGGGCGGGTCGAGCTCGAGCTCGTCCTCACCGCCCACCCCACCGAGGCGACGCGGCGGACGGTGCTTTCCTCCCACCTGCGCCTGAGCGCGCTCCTCGAGGAGGTCGACGCCGGGCGGGCGGTCGAGGATGCCTTGGCCGAGGAGATCACCCTGCTTTGGCAGACCGACGAGGTGCGCTCGCAGAGGCCGCGGGTGGTGGACGAGATCAGGCACGGGCTGTGGTTCTTCGAGGTGAGCCTCCTCGACGCAGCCTCCGATGTCGTCGCCGCCTACCGGCGGGCGCTTCCGGGGGCGCCGGTGCCGCTTCGGTTCGGAACCTGGATCGGCGGTGACCTGGACGGAAACCCGGCGGCGGGGCCGGACACGGTCCGGGAGGCACTCGCCCGCCAGCGGGCGCTCGTTCTCGACCGGTACCGAAGGGAGGTGCGCGAGCTCGCCGCCGCGCTCAGCCTCTCCAGCCGTCTTGTCGGCGTCTCGGCCGACCTTCTCGCCTCGATCGAGCGCGACGAGCGCGAGCTTGGCGCGTACGCGGCCGAGCTCGGCGACCGCACCCAGGAGGAGCCCTACCGGCGCAAGCTCTCCTTCATGTGGTACAGGTTGGGAAGCGGCGGCTACCTGACTGCGGCCGATCTCGCCCGCGACCTCGACCTGATCGACCGCAGCCTGCGCGAGAACAAGGGCGGCCGCATCGCCGACGGGCGCCTGGCGGCGCTCAGGCGGCGTCTTGAGATCTTCGGCTTCCACCTGGCCAAGCTGGACGTGCGCCTGCACGCCCGCGACCTCTACCAGCCCGACGAGCGTGTGCGGGCGACGCTCGCCGCCTGCGCCAAGGCGCAGCGCCAGTACGGAAAGGAGGCCCTCGACACCCTGATTGTGTCCGGCGTGGAGTCGGCGGCCGACGTCGTCCGCGCCCGGGAGCTCGCCCGAAAGGCGGGCGCCGAGCTTCGTATCGTGCCCTTGTTCGAGACGATCGCCGACCTCCGAGCCGCCCCCGCTATCGTCGAGGAGCTTCTCTGCCAGGGCGCTCTGGGCGAGAGCGGCCGCCTGCAGGTGATGGTCGGCTACTCGGACTCCAGCAAGGACGGAGGCTACCTCACCGCCCAGTGGGAGATCTTCAAGGCGCAGGAGGCGTTGGTTGCGCTCGCCAAGCGGCAGGGGGTCGAGCTGACCATCTTCCACGGCCGCGGCGGTAGCGCCGGCCGCGGCGGCGGCCCCACCCACGCCGCCATCCTCGCCCAGCCGCCCGCGCATCCGCCCGGGAGGATCAGGCTGACAGAGCAGGGCGAGACGATCTCCTTCAAGTACAGCCTGGCCGAGCTTGCCCGCCGAAACCTGGAGGCCGCCCTCTCTGCCACCCTGCTTTCCGCCCTCCCCGAGGCGGCAGGAGCCGCGCCTCCGCCCGACGCCCACCGGACGATGGAGGAGCTCTCGCAGCACGCCCACGCCGCCTACCGAAAGCTCGTCTGGGAGGAGCCGGGCTTCGTCCCCTTCTTCCGCCAGTTCACCCCCATCGACGAGCTCTCCCTGCTCCAGATCGCCTCTCGGCCCCCGGCGCGGCCCGAGGGCGGCGACTTCCTCCACTCCCTTCGCGCCATCCCCTGGGTGTTCGCCTGGACGCAGAACCGATGTCTCCTTCCGGCCTGGTACGGCTGCGGCACGGCCTTCCAGGCGCTCGGCGACACCCACCGCCTGCGACGGCTCTACCGGCGCTGGCCCTTCTTCCGCTCGCTCATCGACAATTTGGAGATGACGCTCGCCAAATCGAGCCTGGAGATCTCCCGCGGCTACCTCGTCCTGGTCGAGGATGCCCGCCTGTTTTCGCCCATCGCAGACGAGCACGAACGCACGGTCGAGGCGGTGCTCGACATCGTCGAAGCGCGCCAGCTCCTCGACCGCCAACCCATCATCCAACGCTCGATCCGGCTTCGCAACCCCTACGTCGACCCCATGAACGCGATCCAAGTCGAGCTTCTCCGCCGCTACCGCGACCCCACCGCAAGCGAAGACGAGCGCGAGCGCGTACGCCGGCCGCTCCTTCGCTCCATCGCCGGCATCGCCGCCGCCCTGCGCAACACCGGCTGAGCCGGTGGGGGTCAGGTCTTGCATCGGCGCATAGCGCCGGGGAGCGGCGGGGGCGGCGAGGTCTTATGCGCTAATGCTAATGCAAGACCTGACCCCGCCCCCGCCCCTTGTGGCGATTACTTACCGAGCCACTTCTTGACCTTGGCCATGTTGGCCTTGACCCACTGCTCGGCGGCGTCGTCCGGCTTCATGTGCTTGCCGGCGATGAGGTAGGCCACCGCGTTTTGGTCGTCGTTCGACCACCGCCAGCGCTTGAGCACGGCCACCGCCGGCGAGCCGCTCTGCGCGAACTTCTTGCTGAACACCTTCATCAGCTTGATCGAGGCGTAGGCGCAGGCGTACTGCTTGGGATCGCCGCCCGACTTGGCGTCGTCCTTGCAGCCGGGGAACCGCTTGGGAAGCTGGACCTCGGACAGCTTGTACTGGGCGTGCAGGTACTGCGGCGTCCACCAGTAGATGATGAACGGCTTTCTCTGCTTGTAGAGCTGCGTCCAGCGGGCCACCTGAGCGGGCTCGGCGCCTACCGACACGTGCTTGAAGTTGAGGCCCAGAGCCTCGATGAGCTGCTGATCCTTTTGCACGTACGAGGGGTCGCCGCCCAGGAACATGCCCTGGTTCCCCGACTCCGGGCTCTTGAACAGAAGCTCCTTTCCCT
>PSLH01000095.1:0-9092 GCA_040289505.1 Thermoleophilia bacterium
ACGACGTCGACAAGGCGCATCGCGCCCTCGGTCACTGTGCCGGTCTTGTCCAGGACGATGGTCGTGATCCGGCGCGTCTGCTCGAGGATCTCGGGGCCCCTGATCAGGATGCCAAGCTGGGCGCCGCGCCCGGTGCCGACCATGAGGGCGGTGGGCGTGGCCAAGCCCAGGGCGCAGGGGCAGGCGATGATGAGCACGGCCACGGCGGCGGTGAAAGCGGCCGCGGCGTCGCCGGTGAGAGCGAGCCAGCCGACGAGGGTGGCTAGCGAGATCGCGACCACGAGGGGCACGAACACAGCCGAGACCCGATCGGCGAGGCGCTGGATGGGGGCCTTGCCTGCCTGGGCCTCGGCCACCAGGCGGGCGATGTGGGCGAGTGCCGTCTCGCTTCCTACCTTGGTCGCGCGCACTACGAGCCGGCCGTAGGTGTTGACGGTCGCTCCGGCGACCTCGTCGCCGGGGCCGACCTCGACCGGTACGGGCTCTCCGGTCAACATCGACTGGTCGATGGCGGAGGTGCCCTCGACGATCTCGCCGTCGGTCGGGATCTTCTCCCCGGGACGGACCACCATGAGGTCGCCCACCTTTACCTCCTCGATGGGGACGGCCATCTCTACCCCGTCCCGGATGACACGTGCCTCTTTGGCGCCCAGCTCGAGCAGGCGGCGAATGGCCTCGCTCGAGCGGCCGCGGGCACGGGTCTCGAGGTAGCGGCCGAGCAGGATCAAGGTGGTGATCACGGCCCCGACCTCGAAGTACGTGTGCGCGTCCGGGAAGGCGAGCAGGACAACGACCGACCATGTCCATGCCGCCAAGGTGCCGATCGAGATCAAGGTGTCCATCGTGGCCGTCCCGTGGCGGAGGTTGACGGCAGCTGCGCGGTGGAAGCGGAAGCCGGCCCAGAGCACGACCGGGGTGGCGAGCGCCAAGGCAAGCCACTCCCAGCCGGCGAAGTGAAGCAAGGGAATCATGGCAAGGGCGACGAGCGGCCCCGTCAAGCCGGCGGCCACGGCCAGGCGCAAAAGGAGCCGGCGCTCGGCGTCTTCTTCCGTACTCTCGATCTCGGCGGGAAGGGCGGCCCCGTAGCCGGCCGCCTCGACCGCCCGGATCAACTCCTCGAGGGTGACACGGGAGGGGTCGTAGCTGACCGTCGCCTGCTCGGTCGCGTAGTTGACCGTGGCCGTCACGCCCTCGATCTTGTTCAGCTTGCGCTCGATGCGCGCCGCGCAGGAGGCGCAGGTCATCCCCTCGATCTTGAGCTGGACGCGCTCTGGCCGTGCTTCGACAGCGGTCGCCATCACGCTGTCTCGTAGCCTGCTTCTGCGATTGCGGCCCTGATCCTGCCGTCGTCGAGGCCCTGGCCGCGGACGACGACCAGCTTCCTCTCCAGGTCGACCTCGACTGCCTCGACGCCCGCGACGGCCTGCAGCTCCTCGATCACGGATGCCTTGCAGTGGTCGCAGTGCATGCCGGGGACGGTGTAGGCCATCGTCTCGCTCATCTCTAGGCTCCTCTCGAACACCTATGATACCTAGCAGGGGTATATTGGAGCTAGGACTTGTATTGGAACATACGAGGAAGGGTCGCTGAGCGCTCTTGCGATCCCGATCGCGACCCGTCCGAGGCGTTCGGCCGGGGTGATGTGGATGAGAGACGTGTCATCGGTTTTTCCTTGCCATGTGGCGAAGGTGAGGCGCAGCGGGCTCCGGCCTCGAGATCGGTTGCCTAGCCACCTGCCGCCTCCGCACGTCGCATGCCGGAGAGGCCCCACAGGGCAGAGAGGGCGGCCAGGCCGGCGGCGGCGGCGAAAGCGACTCCCACGTAGGCAGGCTGGCCAGCGACGAGGCCGCGCCCTGCTTCGAGAAAATAGGTGACTGGATTGGCCTGGGCGACGGCGTGAATCCAGCCCCGGAGGAGATCGAGCGGCACGTACACGGGGGCGAGGAAGAGAGCCAAAAAGACGGGGATCTGCATGATCGGCCCCGCTTGCAAGGTGCGCAGGCGCATGGCTACGCCTGCCGACCACAGGAGGGCAGCGCAGTTGACGAGTGCCGCCAACAGGTAGAGACCGGCGAGATCGATGCCCCCTCCGCCCACCTCCATCCCTACCGAGAAAGCGACTACGGTGAGGAGGGCGCCGGTGAGACCCCAGCGAGCTAGAGCGGCCAGGCCGTATCCGACCACGATGGCGCTACGGTGCGGCGCCGCCAGCATGAGCCTCCGGGTGAAACCGCTCTCGAAGTCGCGGGCGATCCCGAAGCCGGTGAAGACGCCCCCGAAGGCAGCCGACTGGAGCAGGACGAACACGAACTGGAACGCGGTGTAGCCGGCAGGAAAGTCGAAGCCAGGGACGCGCTCGAGCTGGGAAAGGCCGCCAGCGAAGGCGGTGAAGAACAGGAACGGAAAGACGAGGGAGGGGATGAGGATGTTGGGAGTGGTCAAGGCGTTGTGGGCCGTACGCCAGGCCACGCCCAGCGCCACCGAGCGGGAGGCAGCGAAGCTGCTCGCTCGAGCGCTCATGTCCGGCCCATCCTCGCTCGTAGCGCCCAGGAAGCCGCTGCGGTGGCGGCGACGAGGAGCGCGGCGGAGACCGCGAAGGCGAGCGCCAGCGCCTGGCTATCCCAGCCTGCGATGATGAGGCTGCGCGCGCCCTCGATGAGGTAGGAGACGGGGTTGATGGTGGCTAGCGCCCGGAACCAGCCCGACTCCATCAAGTGCCGCGGAGCGTTCATGGAGGAGATGAACAAGAACACGAAGAGCACTGGGAAGAGGGCTTGGATCGCCTCGCCCGACCCCGTGCGCAGGGCCATGAACGCTCCCACCATGCCGAACCCTGCCGCGACCAGGACAGCCAGGAGGAGGAGAACGAGGGCTCCTGCCGGCCCCGCTTCTAGATGGACGCCGGCCACCAGGGCGAAGCCGAGGTAGAAGAGGGCCTGGATGAGGCCGAGGGCGACCACCCCGGCCACGTGGCCAGCGAGCAGCATCCCGCCCCGCATGGGGGTCAGCGCCAGCCGGTTGAGGAAGCCGTTGGCGATGTCCCGGGCAAGATCGGTGCCGGCGTTCATGGTGGCGAACAGCGCCCCCTGGATGAAGGGCACGGCCATGGCGAAGGCGAGGAAGGAGGGGGTGGGGAAGCCCGCAAGGAGGGTGGAAGGGCGGAGCCCGGCGGCATTCACGGTGGCAAGCAGCGTGGGGAAGACGAGCGGAGGGACGACGTAGGCAGGCTGGCGCAGGGTGCGAAGGACGCTGCGACGAGCGAGGTGGCCAAGCTGGGAGGGAGCGATGGCGGTCACGGCACGAGCTGCTGGGGCTGCTCGGCGCCAGCGCCCTCCAGGGTGCGCCCGGTCTTGGCCAGGAAGACGTCGTCGAGGCTGGGAGCATGGAGCTGCAGGTGCTGGACGGCGATCCCCTCGGCATCCAACGCCCGCACGACGTCGACGAGGCCGAGCTCGTCCCCGGTTAGCCTCACGGCCAGCGACCTGGGCGAGATGTGGGCGAGCTCGCCGAAGCGCTCCAGGACGCGGGCCAGAGCAGGGCGCTGCTCGGGATCGGCTGGCACCACCTCCACCGTGGGGTGGCCGATCTCAGCCTTGAGCTCGGCAGGGGTGCCCTCGGCCACGATACGCCCCCGGTCGATGATGCCCACCCGGTCGGCGAGGACGTCTGCCTCCTCCAGGTACTGGGTAGTGAGGAAGACGGTCACGCCTTCCTCCTTGGCCAGCCTTCCTACCTCCTGCCACAGGGCGGCTCGGCTCTGGGGATCGAGCCCTGTCGTGGGCTCGTCCAAGAACAGGATGCGCGGCCGGTGGACGAGAGCCAGCGCGAGGTCGAGGCGCCGCTTCATCCCCCCCGAGTAGGTGCGTACCTTGCGGTCGGCGGCCCCGGTCAGGCCCACCCGCTCGAGCAGCTCGTCCCCGCGCCGGCGGCGCTCGGTCCGGGGGGTGCCGTGCAGCGCCATCTGTAGGCGCAAGTGCTCGCGGCCGGTGAGGAGCGGGTCGAGCGCTGCCTCCTGGAGAGCAGCGCCGATCGCTGCTCGCACCTTGGGGCCCTCGGTGACCACATCGTATCCAGCCACCCGAGCTACCCCGTCCGTGGGCGGAAGGAGCGTCGTCAGGATGTGCACGGTTGTGGACTTCCCGGCGCCGTTTGGACCCAGAAAGCCGTAGATCTCGCCCGCTCTCACGGCGAGGTTGATCCCGTCTACGGCCCGAATGCCGCCCTTGAAGACGCGCACGAGCCCGCGAGCCTCGATCCCGTACTCGCTCACGGGACTCGACTCTACCGACGGAGCTTCGGCTGGAGAGGTACGCTCAGGACATGAGTCGGGGCCTCGCCGTAGGGGCAGCGCTGGCGGTGCTCGTCCTTGTCGGCTGCGGCGGGGCGAAGCGGACGACCGAGGGCAGGACGAGTTCCACCACCGCCACGAGCACGGTCGAGCGGGAACGGGTCGTGCGCGTGTATTTCCTCCTTGGAGGCAAGGTGCAGCCGGTCCTGCGCGTGACTCGGACGGAGGCCGTCGCGGGCGCGGCGCTCCAGGCGTTGGCCCAGGGTCCAAGCGAGGAGGAGCGGCAGTCGATGGGGCTTCGCAGCGCCGTCCCGCCGGGCGCCGACTTCTCCGGTCTCCGTATCGACGAGGGGGTGGCCAGCCTTGACCTTCCCCCGACCTGGGAGAGAAGCGCCGTTGCCCAGGTCGTCTACACCTTGACCCAGTTTCCCACCGTACAGGCGGCCGAGATCCGGGGCCAACGCTACACGCGCGCCGACTTCGAGGACGAGACGCCGCAGATCCTGGTCGAGTCGCCGCTCCCGTTCCAGACGGTGCGCAGCCCGCTTCGAGCCAGCGGCACCGCCAACACCTTCGAGGCCACCTTCCAGTACGAGCTCGTCGATCCCCAAGGCACGATCCTGGCCCAGAGCTTCGTGACCGCGAGCTCGGGGTCGGGCGAGCGGGGCACCTTCTCCTTCGAGGTCCCCTTCTCGGCGACGAGAAGCGGGCTGGGCAAGCTGGTCGTGTTCGAGGTCTCGGCCGAGGACGGGTCGCGAATCCACGAGATCGCCATCCCCATCCGGCTCGAGGCGGCCTAGCAACCAGGGCCGTCCAGCGAGGGGCTGGAGGGGAAGCCCCGTCGCTGACCGGTGCTAGCGGAGGTAGGCGACCTCTCCCGACTCCACTCGCACTACCTGGCCGTGTCCCACGTCGAGCTCGAGGTTCCCTTCCCGGTCGATCCCTACCGCGACTCCGAACTTTCCGTCGACGCTGACCCGACGGCCCCGCAAAAAGTCGCGGGGTCCGAGCTCGACGTAGAGGTCGGCCAAGCCTCCGTGGCGCCAGGTGTCGTAGAGGCGCTCTAGCCGGAAGAGGAGAGAGCCGAGGAGCTCGGCCCGGTCGTACTCACGCCCAGTCACCGTGAAGAGCGATCCCGGGGGAGTGGGGGCCTCCGTAGGCAGCTCCCCCCATCGTTGGTTGACGTTTATTCCGATTCCGAGAACGACGCCTTGGCCTTTTAGCTCTCCCAGGACTCCCGCCACCTTGCGCCGGTCGAGCATGACGTCGTTCGGCCACTTGATCTGGGCGGCAAGACCGGTGGCGTCCTCCACCGCCTGGGCGGTGGCGAGCGCCCCGACCAGCGTGAGCTCCGGGGTCCGGCGGTGGGGCGGCGGGTGGAGCACGATCGAGCAGAGGATGGCCGTTCCTGCCGGTGCCTCCCACCGTCGCCCGAGCCGCCCCCTGCCTGCGGTCTGCTCCTCGCACACCGCCACCGTTCCTTCCGGCATCGCCTCCGGATCGAGAAGAGCCTGGGTGGACTGGCAGCGCGGTCGGTACAGGTACTGGCGACCAAGCCGGCCGCGAATGTGAGGGCTCACCGACTCCGGGGCCAGCGAGTCAGGAGCCGCGGGCACGAGCCCCACCCCTCTCCTTGTGTTGCATCGTCACGAGATCGACGTGTCGCCTCGTCCCACGATCGCGACCAGCACGATCGGGACCGAGGGGATCGGGCTTCTCGTGACGCTGCAACACAAGCCCATGACGACGCAACACAAGGCTCACTGGCCGTCACCGCGCCGCGGCGCGGGCAGCTGCGGCCAGCGGCTCCACCCGCACCGCGCATACCTTGTACTCGGGGGTGCCGATCAGGGGGTCTCCCACGTCGTGGGTCAGCCAGTTGACCTTGGCCTGGGCGAAGTGGAGGGCCATCCACACGAGCCCAGGGTAGACGCGGTCGGTGATCCGCGCCCGCGCCACGAGCTCCCCCCGGCGCGAGACGAGCCTCGCCCAGTCGCCCTCGGCCAGGCCCAGAGCGGCCGCGTCCTCGGCCGAGATCTCGAAGAAGGGGTCCTCCTGCTTCTGCAGGATGCCCTGCTCGCGCATGGTCATGGTCGCCGAGTTGTAGTGGTAGAGCGTGCGGCCGGTGGAGAGGACGAAGGGGTACGCCTCATCCGGCTCCTCGATGGGCGGCTGAAACTCGACCGGGAAGAACTTCCCCTTTCCTCCTGGCCGAGCGGGAGCGGGGGCGTGGAGGTAGGGCGAGCCCGGATGGTCGAGCTCGGGACAGGGCCACTGCAGTCCCGTCTCCTCGATCCGCCAGTAGCGGATGCCGTACCAGTTCGGGGACAGGTCGGCGAGCTCGTTCCACACGCTCTCCGCGTCCGGGTACTGGGGCCAGTTGGCGCCCATGGCCCGGGCGAGGTCGATGACGATCTCCCGATCGACGCGCGCGTTCCCTGGCGGGGGTATGGCCGCCCGCACGCGGTTCACTCGCCGCTCGGTGTTCGTGAACGTCCCGTCCTTCTCGGCGAAGCTAGAGGCGGGAAAGACAACGTGCGCGTACCTTGCCGTCATGTCGTTGAGGAAGAGGTCTTGAGCGATCAAGAGCTCCAGCTTGGCTAGTCCCTCCTCCACGTGCCGGGCGTTGGGCTCGGTCTGAGCCGGGTTCTCCCCCACCAGGTAGAGCGCCTTGATCCTGCCGTCGTGCAGGCCGGACATCATCTGGTCGAGCCGGTAGCCGGGCGTCTCTGGCACCTCCACCCCCCAGGCTTCAGAGAACTTGCGGCGTACCTCGGGGTCGTCGACCGGCTGGTAGCCGGGCAGGTAGGCGGGGTTGGCGCCGGAGTCGTTGAGCCCCTGCACGTTGTTCTGGCCGCGCAGGGCGTTGAGGCCGGTCGACTCGTAGCCGAGATGGCCGGTCATGAGCACGAGGTTGGAGAGCGACCAGATGTTGTCCACGGCGCAGGCGTGCTCGGTGATGCCGAGCGTGTAGAAGATGGCCGCGTGCCGCTCCCGGGCGTACTCGCGGGCAGTGGCGCGGATGTCCTCGGCGGGGACGCCGGTTACCTTCTCTGCCTCCTCAGGGGTGTAGCGAGAGACGACCTCACGCACCGCCTCGAAATCCTCGGTGTAGCGACGGATGTAGTCCTCGTCCTGGAGGCCCTCCTCCAGGATCACGTGCATCATCGCGTTCAGGAGCCACACGTCCGTTCCCGGCCGCAATTGCAGGTGCCGCTTGGCGATCTTCGTGAGCCAGATCTTGCGGGGGTCAGCCACGACCAGAGTTGCCCCCTTGCGGACGGCCTTCTTGATGCGTAGCGCGAGCACGGGGTGAGCCTCGGTCGTGTTCGAGCCGATGACGAGCAGGAAGCGGTCGTTCTCGATCTCGGGGATCGAGTTCGTGCTTGCTCCTCTGCCCAACGACCTGACCAGGCCGTACAAGGTCGGGGCGTGTCAGGTGGCTTCGCAGGAGTGGATCGAGTTCGTCCCGATTACCCCTCGGGCTAGCTTCTGGAGCAGGTAGTTCTCCTCGTTCGTTAGCCGAGCAGAGGCGAGGATGCCGATGGACTGGGCGCCGTGACGCTCCTTGACGCGGAGAAGCCCCTCTGCCGCCAGCCGCAGGGCCGTGTCCCAGTCGGTGGGGTGGAGCTGACCGTCCTCGCCCCGGACGAGCGGCTCGGTGAGCCGATCGGGATGGTGGACGAAGTTGAAGGCGAAGCGGCCCTTGACGCAGAGGTTGCCCTCGTTAGATACATAGTGAGGCTGGGAGGTGACCTTGACGATGCGCCGGGTGTCGGGGTCGACGTTGAGGTCAATCTGGCAGCCGACCCCGCAGAAGGTGCACGTGGTCTTGACCTTCTCCAGCCGCCGCTCGTGCCCGGGCGGGGCCCCAGCCAGCCACTTCTCGAAGATGGCGCCGGTGGGGCACACAGACAGGCAGCCGCCGCACAGCTCGCACTCGGTATCGAGCCAGGAGAGGCCGTGGGTGGGCACGATCCTGGCCTCGGCGCCCCGTCCCTCCAGAGTGAGGGCCGAGCACATCATCACCTCTTGCGTGTAGCGCACGCAGCGGTTGCAGAGGATGCAGGCATCGGGGTCGTAGCCCATGTAGAGGTTCCGGTCCTCGTACGGCTTGCGCTTGGCGTCAGGGAGGATGAACGGCGCCTCTACCCCCAAATCCCGAGCCAGGTCGACGAGCTCGTTGGGGCGCCCGCCCGGGCTCTCGTTGAGATGCTCGGCCAGAAGCATCTCGGCGAGGGTTCGGCGCAGCCCCTCTACCTCGCCGTTCGTGGAGACCACCATGCCCGGCCGCACTCGCTCGGCGCAGGCAGGAACCGGTCGGGGCGCGCCCTCCACGGCGACCAGGCACATGCGGCAGCCGCCGTAGGGGTCGAGCTTGTCGTCATGGCAGAGAGTGGGGATGAAGACGCCATGACGCGCAGCCGCATGGACGAGAAGCTCGCCCTCCTGGGCCGTGACCACCTTCCCATCGAGCGTGAATTCGACCACGTGTGAATCGTACTCGTCGCCGGCCGTCACTGTCTTGCCAATCGAAGTACCATTGCCGAATCGGCAAGACCGCTGTCAAGACTCAGGAGGCACGCGTCCTCCGCGAGATCATCTCCACGGTCGGCTCGTCGCTGGGGGATTCCATCTACGAGGCGAGGCTGTACGTGCGCGGCAAGGTGGCGGGGCTGGGCGCCGACTGCATCGAGAAGGAGATGCGCGACGAGCACCTGACCGAGCTCCGCGAGCTGCTGGAGCGACCGGCTTCGATGACATCGATCCCGGCGAGTTTCGCCGCTACGGCTCTGCCCGCCAG